>JANXYG010000011.1 GCA_025350245.1 Betaproteobacteria bacterium | reverse complement strand
ACCGTCCCACCTTGTAGTCGGCCGCGTTGACGCTGTTGCACCCAGGTATTACGATACGCGCTTTCGTAATGCTTGGAGGTCCGGCATGGCGGCTGCCACCACGATGACGACCAAGGGTCAGGTGACGGTGCCGCGGGAAATCCGCGATCGGCTCGGGCTCAAATCCGGCGACAAGATGGCCTTCACGATGCTCAGCGACGGCACTGTCGTCATGCGACCGAAGACGCGGCGCCTGGCCGACCTGGCGGGCTCGCTCACGCGGCCCGGGCAGCCGAAGGTCGCGGTCGAGGACATGAACCCGTTCAAGGCAACGGTAGCGACGAAAGCGACGAAGGCGACGAAGCGACCCGCGCGATGAGCATCGCCATCGATACCAACGTGCTGGTGCGCCTGCTCGTCCGCGACGACGAGGCGCAATACTCGGCCGCGCGGCGCCTGGTCGATGAAGCTGCGGCGGCCGACGAGCCGGTGCTGATCGTGCTCGGTGCACTGCTCGAAACCGAGTGGGTGCTGCGCAGCCGCTACCAGCTCGACAAGGCCAGCATTGCCGGCGCCGTGACCGCGCTGCTCGAAAGCGGTGATGTCGAGTTCGAACACCCGCCGACCGTGGAAGAGGCGCTGTACGTCTGGGCCCGGCACCCGGCGGCCGACTTCGCTGACTGTTTGCTCACGGCGCGTGCCGCACACCTCGGCCGCAGGCGTTTCCTGACCTTCGATGCCGGCGCCGCCCGCCTTCCCGGGGTGGAGCTGCTCGCATGAACACGCCCGTCGGCACGCCGACGCCCGCAGCCAGCGTGCCGACGCCGCGCCGCATCCGCCTGCGTGCGTGGGAGATAGAAATGCAATGAAACTCGCCACCTGGAACGTCAACTCGCTCAAGGTTCGGTTGCCGCAACTCATCGCCTGGCTCGCGGTGGAATCGCCCGATGTCGTCTGTCTGCAGGAAACCAAGCTCGACGATTCACGCTTTCCGGCGGGCGACATCGAGGCTGCCGGCTACCGGGTCGCATTCTCCGGTCAGAAAACCTACAACGGTGTCGCGATCCTCGCCCGCAGCGACATCACCGACGTGACTTTCGGTATTCCCGGTTTCGCCGACGAGCAGAAGCGGGTGATCGCCGGCACGGTGGGCGGCATCCGCGTGATCTGCGCCTATGTGCCGAACGGGCAAAGTGTCGAATCCGACAAGTATCGGTACAAGCTCGATTGGCTGACCGCCTTGAATCGCTGGCTGCCGGATGAACTCGTGCGTCATCCGTCATTGGCGATACTCGGCGACTACAACATCGCGCCCGCAGATGCCGATGTGCACGATCCGGTGGCGTGGGCCGGGCAGGTGCTGTGCACCGACGCCGAGCGCGCTGCTTTTCGTGCGCTCGAGGCACACGGTCTGGTCGACAGCTTCAGGTTGTTCGAACAGCCGGCCGGCAGCTACTCGTGGTGGGATTACCGGATGCACGCCTTCCGCCGCAAGATGGGCCTGCGCATCGACCACATCCTGGTGAGTGCGCCACTGGCGGGGCGCTGCGTGGCGAGTCGCATCGACATCGAGGCGCGCCGGGCCGAGCGCCCATCGGATCATGCGCCGGTGCTGACGCAGCTGGGTCCGTAACCATCAAAGCTCGATAAGTCTGTCCTGGAGGTGGCAACCGGAGCGATGTGCCTGGCAAGCGGAGGGGCAGTGAGCGCCGGGCCGCCCCCAAGCGAACTGGCCCCCCATTGGGGGGTGGCGACCGCAGGAAGCCTGGGGGGGTCACACTCCCTGGGTTTCGCGCGGTTCCTTTTGTTCCAGCCCGAGTTCCTGAATCTTGCGCGTGAGCGTGTTGCGGCCCAGGCCGAGCAGGTGGGCAGCTTCGATGCGCCGCCCTCCGGTGTGGGCCAGCGCCCGAATGATCAGGGCCTTCTCGAACTGACGCGTCATATTGTCCATGATCTGGGTCTCGCCGCGATTGAGCGCGCTCTCGGCTTCGCGTTCGAGCGCCGCGATCCAGCTCTCCGAGGGTATGCGTGCATCGCTCTCGCGGATTTCCGGCGGCAGATCGGGAACATCGACATTGACCCCCGGCGCCATGACGGTGAGCCAGTGGCACAGATTCTCGAGCTGTCGCACGTTGCCCGGCCACTCGAGCGATACCAGATACTTGAGGGCGCCGTCGGCCATGCGCTTGGCATCGACGCCGAGTTCGCGGGCGCTCTTGGCCAGAAAGTGCTTCGCCAGCAATGGCACGTCTTCGCGGCGTTCGCGCAGCGCCGGCAGCCGCAGCCGGATGACGTTGAGCCGATGGAACAGGTCTTCACGGAACAGGCCGTTCTTGACCCTTACCTCCAGGTCTTGATGGGTGGCCGCGATGATGCGGACGTTGGCCTTGATCGGCTGGTGCCCGCCAACGCGATAAAACTGCCCGTCGGAGAGCACCCGCAGCAGGCGCGTCTGGAGGTCGGATGGCATGTCGCCGATCTCGTCGAGGAACAGCGTGCCGCCCTCGGCCTGTTCGAAGCGTCCGCGGCGCAGCGCCTGCGCGCCGGTGAAGGCGCCGCGTTCATGACCGAACAGCTCCGACTCGAGCAGGTCCTTGGGAATGGCGGCGGTGTTGATGGCGATGAACGGTTTTGGCGAGCGCGGGCTGTGACGGTGCAGGGCGCGCGCGACCAGTTCCTTGCCGGTGCCCGACTCGCCGTTGATCAGCACGGTTGCATGCGATTGGGTGAGACGGCCGATCGCGCGGAATACCTCCTGCATCGACGGCGCCTGGCCGAGGATCTCCGGGGTCTCCTCGACCACTTCCGCGACGTCGTCCTGGCGCAGGCTTTCTTCGATCGCGCGGCGGATGAGAGCCACCGCCTGGTCAACGTCGAAGGGCTTGGGAAGGTACTCGAAGGCGCCGCCCTGGAATGCGGCAACCGCGCTGTCGAGGTCCGAGTAGGCCGTCATGATGATGACCGGCAGGCTCGGGTGGCGCGCCTTGAGCTGTTGCAGCAGGTCGAGCCCGGAACTGCCGGGCATGCGGATGTCGCTCACCACCACCTGCGGTGGCGCGGAGGCCAGTGCGGCGAGCGCGTCCTGCGCGGACGAAAACATCTTGAAGGAGATGCTCTCGCGGGTCAGTGCCTTCTCGAAGACCCAGCGAATCGAGCGGTCGTCATCGATGATCCAGACGGGCTTCATGGTGTTACCTCGTGTCGGTTGCGGGTATTCGGTGGGGGCTGCGTTGCCAGGGATTCGCGGATCGGCAGCAGCAAGGTGAAGCAGGTGCGTCCGGGCTGGCTGTCGACCTCGATCAAGCCCTGATGCTGGTTGACGAACGTCTGTGCCAGGGTGAGACCGAGGCCGCTGCCGCCTTCGCGGCCGGACACCAGCGGAAAGAAAATGCGTTCGCGGATGTCTTCGGGGATGCCCGGACCGTCGTCGATGATCTCGAGCACGATCGCGACGCGGAACAGCTTCTTGGCCAGCATCACATTGCGCGCCACGCGGGTGCGCAATGTGATCACGCCTTGCGTCTTCATGGCCTGGGCGGCGTTGCGCGCGATATTGAGCACCGCCTGGATCAACTGCTCGTGATCGGCGATCAGGGTCGGCAGGCTGGTGTCGTAGTCGCGAACGATGCGGATGCCCGGATACTCGGCGAGGATGAGGCTGCGCACGCGCTCGCTCACCTCGTGGATGTTGAGCGCCGTGGGCTGCGGCAACCGGTGCGGCGTGAGCAGGCGGTCCATGAGCGATCGCAACCGGTCGGCCTCCATCATGATGACCTGCGTGTACTCATGCAGCTCGGGTCGCTCCAGCTCGCGTTCGAGCAGTTGCGCGGCGCCCCGCAGGGCGCCGAGCGGATTCTTGATCTCGTGCGCCAGGTTGCGGATCAGCTCCCGGTTGGCCTGGCTCTGGTCGAGCAGGCGCTCCTCACGCGCAAGCCTGAGCTGTTGCTCGAGCGGTATGAACTCGACCAGGAATCCGGCGTGTCCATCCAGCTCGTACGGCGAGACGGTGCAGCTCAGCAACAGCTTGTGATGGATGTTGTGCGCACCCTGGCTCGACGGGATCAACGTGAGGTCATGCTGGGTATAGCTGGCGTTATTGCGGTCGGCGTGACCAATCGCCGCTTCGACCTGTTGGCCATCGGCGAAGATGTCGCGCAGCGCGTGCCCCACCATGAGCTTGCGGCTGACCTGGAACAGGTTTTCCGCGGCGGGGTTCAAATGTTCGACGGTGCGCGAACGGTCGAGCAGCATGACGGCGGTCGACAGTACATCCAGGCCGATCTGCGCTTCGGATTTCACCTGGGAGCCTCGCCACGGGATCGATGCGCGGGACCCCGGCGTGGGCGTGCGCCTATCGACCACGGCTCGCCCTCGGTCGGGGTGGTCTGGTCGCAGGTGAGCGAGCCGGTCCTTCGCACTATCGGATACTCGCCAGTTCGCGGCGAATTGCCGCGAGATTTCGTTCGTGGCTGCCGACCACGTTGCGCAGCCCCTGCAGTGCCGACGATGCGTTGTTGGCTGCACCGGTGGCGGTCCGCGCGGCCTCGTCCACTGCCTGACGCGCCGCGTCCAGCAGTCGCTGTTCTTCCGCCAGTTCGTCTTCGAGAATGCGGCGCCGATCGCCGTCGCGGTGCTTCTGGGTGCCCCTGTCGACCCGCGGAAACCCCGCTTCGGCCGTGCTGCGTTCGGCCGTCGTGGGCGTGCCGGCGGCGCGACGAGGCGCGATGACCGTCGGGGCTGGGTCCATGCAGAACACCTTGCGCGCCTGTCGTTGCGGTACGTTGGAATACAGCACATGGCCGGCCGCATCGACGTACTTGCAGGTCTGCTCCGCGGCGAACGCGGGCAGTGCGCAGGTGCAGATCAGGATCATGGCCAGTGGCAATCTCATGGCGCATTCCGCCTTTCCGGGAGTGGCGCACCGCCGGCGCCGGGCCGCCCGCGCCGTCCGGCGCGCGCCGACCTCCGGACCGGTCGGCCGACAAAGAAAAAGGGCGGGTCACCCCGCCCCCTCTCTCCCGGGAGCGCTGGCTCTCAGAGGCTGTAGTACATCGCGAACTCGACCGGATGCGTGGTCATGCGGAACGTGGTGACCTCCTCCATCTTGAGCTCGATGTAGGCGTCGATCATGTCGTTCGAGAACACGCCACCGCGGGTCAGGAACTCGCGGTCCTTGTCGAGATACTCGAGCGCCTGATCGAGCGATGAGCAAACGCTCGGCACCAGCTTGGCTTCTTCCGGCGGCAGATCGTAAAGGTTCTTGTCGATCGGGTCGCCGGGGTGGATCTTGTTCTGCACGCCATCGAGACCCGCCATCATCAACGCCGAGAACGCGAGGTAGGGATTGGCGGTGGGGTCGGGGAAACGCACCTCGATACGGCGACCCTTGGGGCTCGACACGAACGGAATGCGGATCGAGGCCGAGCGATTGCGGGCGGAGTAGGCGAGATTGATCGGCGCTTCGAACCCCGGCACCAGCCGCTTGTAGGAATTGGTGCCCGGATTGGTGATGGCGTTGAGCGCCCGCGCGTGCTTGATGACGCCGCCGATGTAGTAGAGCGCGAATTCCGACAGCCCGGCATAGCCGTTGCCGGCGAACAGGTTCTCGCCGCCCTTCCAGACCGACTGGTGGACATGCATGCCGGAGCCGTTGTCGCCGACGATCGGCTTGGGCATGAAGGTGGCGGTCTTGCCGAAGGAGTGCGCGACCATGTGGATCGTGTATTTCATGATCTGCAGCCAGTCGGCGCGCTGCACCAGCGGCGCGAACCGGGTGCCGATCTCGCACTGGCCGGCTGCCGCGACCTCGTGATGGTGCACTTCGACTTCGACGCCCTGCTCTTCGAGCGCGAGACACATGGCCGAGCGGATGTCCTGCAGCGAATCGACCGGCGCCACCGGAAAGTATCCGCCCTTGATCGGGGGCCGGTGCGCCATGTTGCCGCCCTCGAACTCGAGACCGCTCGACCACGGCGCTTCTTCCGAGGCGATCTTGACCGAGCATCCCGACATGTCGATCTTCCAGGTGACCGAGTCGAAGATGAAGAACTCGGGTTCGGGCCCGAAGTAGCACACGTCACCGATACCGGTCGACTTCAGATAGGCCTCGGCGCGCTTGGCGAGCGAACGCGGGTCGCGGTTGTAGCCCTTGCCGTCGGACGGTTCGACCACATCGCAGGTCACGATCAGCGTAGGCTCGTCGGTAAAAGGATCCATCCGCACCGACGCCGCGTCCGGCATCAGCAGCATGTCGGATGCCTGGATGCCTTTCCAGCCGGCGATCGAGGAGCCGTCGAACGCGTGCCCGTCCTCGAACTTGGAATTGTCGAACTGCTTGGCCGGAACGGAAACGTGCTGCTCCTTGCCACGGGTATCGGTGAACCGCAGATCGACGAACTTGACTTCGTTGTCCTTGATGAGTTTCAAGACTTCGGCGGGGGACATTACTGGATCTCCTCAGACTGGGGAATTTGACAAGATAAAAGAGGGAGTTACGAACCGTGAACCGACGGTGGGCTGCCAGAGTTGCAGATTTCGTGCCATTGGTTGGACGCCAAAATCCTTTGTGCGACAATCTCTTGGCAATAGCCACGAAGCCCGTCACGCCACATTCCGGTGCATTCTACAACCCGCCGCACCGTTTAGTGTGCGGCTGCGGCGACAGCGATTTCGGGTGCCCGACCCGGGCGCACATCGATGGAGGACAAGACCATGGGACGCCTCACCGAGATACTCGAAGCGGCACAAACGCGAGCCCTGCAGAAGGCGCTGCCCTACGATGGCGCGCTTTATCCGGCCGAAGCACATGAGTTGCTCTCGCTGGCGCCAGGCGCGGTGCTGGTCGACGTGCGCACCCGCGCCGAATGGGATTGGGTGGGCCGGATTCCCGGCTGCGTCGAGATCGAGTGGCAGACCTACCCTGGGGCCCAGGCGAATCCGGGATTCGCCGCGCAACTGCGGGCGCAGGTGGACGGTGAGTCGCTGGTCATGTTTCTGTGCCGCAGTGGTGCCAGATCACACGGTGCCGCGGTCGCGGCGAAGCAGGCCGGTTACACCGAGGTCTACAACATTCTCGAAGGCTTCGAAGGCGACAAGGACGCCGGCCAGCATCGCAACAGCGTCGGCGGCTGGCGCCACGCTGGCCTGCCCTGGATACAGGGTTGACCACCCCCAGGCTTCGCTGCGCTCCGCCTTCCCCCTCAAAGGGGGCGCAGCGTCCTCGGGGAACCCTGTGGGCGCTGCCCCTTCGCTTAGAAAGTGCCCTTCGTTCAGTACCCCAGGCTGCGCTGCGCTCCGCCTTCTCCCTTGGGGGCGCCCCCAAGGGAGAGTTGACGCCCGCCCCGAGTCTTCGCTTTGCTACGGCTTCCCCCTCGAGGGGGAAGCCCCGTCCTCGGGGAACCCTTCGCTTGTGAGCGGCCCTCCGTTTGAGGAGATCCCAGGTAGACCCTTGGGCCGTGCCCCTTCGTTGAACAGTGCGGCGCTTACCCGCCGGGCCAGTTGATCCAGCCACCGAAGGCGCTCGCCAGGACCAGCAGCCCGAACCCGATCCGGTACCACGCGAACACCGTGAAGTCGTGGTCCGACACATAGCGGATCAGGCCGCGAACGGCGATCAGGGCACTGACAAACGCCGCGACGAACCCGACCGCGAATAGTCCGGCATCGTCGGCGCTCAGCAGGTCGCGATGTTTGAGCAGGTCGTAGAGCGCCGCGGCGGTGAGCGTCGGGATCGCGAGGAAGAACGAAAACTCGGTTGCGGCCCGCCGGGACAGTCCGAAGAACAGGCCGCCGATGATGGTGGCGCCGGACCGGGAGGTGCCGGGAATCAGTGCGAGCGCCTGCGCCAGGCCGAGTTTCAGCGCATCGACCGAGCCGATCTCCTCGACGCTGTTGATCCGGATGCGGTGATGGCGCCGCTCGGCCCACAGGATCAAGATCCCACCGATCACCAGTGCCAGCGCCACTGGAATGGGGGCGAACAGATGCCGCTTGATGCTGCTGCCGAATGCCAGGCCGAGAACCGCCGCGGGCAGGAATGCGATGAGCAGGTTGAGCACGAAGCGCCGGGACGGCACCGAACTTCCCAGGGTGACCGCCACATGCAGCAGGCGTCGCCGGTACTCCCAGCATACGGCGAGAATGGCGCCGAGCTGGATCACGATCTCGAACAGCTTGCCCTTGTCGTCGTTGAAATCGAGCAGGGCGCCCACGATGATCAAGTGACCGGTGCTCGACACCGGCAGGAACTCGGTGAGGCCCTCGACGATGCCGAGGATGAGCGCCTTGAAGAGAAGGATTGGATCCAAGGGTTCTTCGCCTAGACGCGCAGGAAGATGAATGACCGTGCTCGCCTGAACGGCGCAGCACGATCCCCGAAGGTGCCCGGCTCGAACGGCGTCACCGGGCCGCGCTCAGGCGCGGTGATAGATCTCGGCGCCGCCACTGATGAACTCTACCGCCTTTTCCTCCATGCCCTGTTGCAGCGCCGCTTCCGGGCTGACCCCCTGTTGCGCCGCATAGTCGCGCACGTCCTGGGTGATCTTCATCGAGCAGAAGTGCGGCCCGCACATGGAGCAGAAGTGCGCGACCTTGGCGGATTCCTTGGGCAGGGTCTCGTCGTGGAATTCGCGCGCCTTGTCGGGGTCGAGGCCGAGGTTGAACTGGTCGTCCCAGCGGAACTCGAAACGTGCCTTCGACAGCGCGTTGTCGCGCACCTGCGCACCCGGGTGGCCCTTGGCAAGATCGGCCGCGTGCGCCGCGATCTTGTAGGTGATGATGCCGTCCTTCACGTCGTTCTTGTTCGGCAGCCCGAGGTGTTCCTTCGGGGTGACGTAGCACAGCATCGCCGTGCCGTACCAGCCGATCATCGCCGCGCCGATGCCGCTGGTGATGTGGTCGTAGCCGGGGGCGATGTCGGTGGTGAGCGGGCCCAGCGTGTAGAACGGGGCCTCGCGGCAGTACTTGAGCTGCAGCTCCATGTTCTCGCGGATCAGGTGCATGGGCACATGCCCGGGCCCCTCGATCATCACCTGTACGTCGTGCTTCCAGGCGATGTCGGTCAGCTCGCCGAGGGTGCGCAACTCGGCCAGTTGGGCTTCGTCGTTGGCATCGTGGATCGAGCCCGGCCGCAATCCGTCGCCCAGGGAGAACGACACATCGTAGGTCTTCATGATGTCGCAGATGTCTTCGAAATGCTGGTACAGGAAGCTCTCGCGATGATGCGCCAGGCACCACTTGGCCATGATCGAGCCGCCACGCGAAACGATCCCGGTCAGGCGCCTTGCCGTCATCGGCACGAACGGCAGCCGTACCCCCGCATGGATGGTGAAGTAGTCGACGCCCTGTTCAGCCTGCTCGATCAGCGTGTCGCGGAAGATCTCCCAGGTGAGTTCCTCGGCTTTGCCGTCGACCTTCTCGAGCGCCTGGTAGATGGGCACGGTGCCGATCGGGACCGGCGAGTTGCGGATGATCCACTCGCGCGTTTCGTGGATGTGCCGGCCGGTCGAGAGATCCATCACCGTGTCGCCGCCCCAGCGGATGGCCCAGGTCATCTTTTCGACTTCCTCGCCGATCGAGGAGCCGAGCGCGGAGTTGCCGATGTTGGCGTTGATCTTCACCAGGAAATTGCGGCCGATGATCATCGGCTCGGATTCAGGGTGATTGATATTGGCCGGGATGATGGCGCGGCCGCGCGCCACTTCGTCGCGCACGAACTCGGGCGTGACCGACCGTGGCAGCGAGGCCCCGAATGACTGGCCGGCATGCTGGCGCAGCACCACCGGCGGTAGTTCGTCGAGCCGCTGGTTCTCGCGGATGGCGACGAATTCCATCTCCGGCGTGACGATGCCGCGGCGCGCATAGTGCATCTGCGAAACGTTGCCGCCGCCGCGGGCGCGCCGTGGTTTGCGTGCGAGATCGAACCGCAGCTCGGCGAGCTTCGGATCGCTCAGGCGCTCGACGCCGAACGATGACGAGGGGCCGGTGAGCAACTCGGTGTCGCCGCGCTCGCTGATCCAGCTCTCGCGCAGGGGCGCAAGCCCGCGCCGGATATCGATCTCGGCGGCCGGGTCGGAATACGGGCCGGAGGTGTCGTACACGAAGATCGGCGGATTGCGTTCGGCGCCGAACGACGCCGTCGTATCGGCCTGGGAAATCTCGCGCATGGGCACGCGGATGTCGGGGCGGGATCCGGTGACGTGAACCTTGCGTGAATTGGGCAGGGCCGCGACGGCGGCACTGTCGACCTGCGCGGTGGCGCTGAGAAACTTCGGATGGGCGTTCATGGCTGCGGGCTCCTGGGCGTGCGCCGTGCTTAAGGGGGCGCACCGCTTCGGCCCGGGTTCGGCACCGATGCTGCACGCTTCCCTACGACGGCATTACCCGTGTCAGGTTCGAAGGGTATCTCTCACCCGCGCCGGTGCCGAATCGCACCGGAATCGCAACGCACTCACAACAAAACAGTGCCGCGCAGGACCCCCACGTTCGAGTGAGAGGCTAGAGTAATTGTGTGATAATCGCAAGGCTGAAAACGCTCATTCTCCGCTGGTATCGACGATGGATTTCGAAGTTGCGCGCACCAATATGGTCGAGAGCCAGATCCGCACCTGGGATGTGCTGGACCAGCGCATCCTCGATGTTCTGCTCGACCTGCGACGCGAGGAATTCGTTCCCGAGGCTTTCCGGCATCTCGCTTTCGGCGACCTCGACCTGCCGCTCGGTCATGGCCAATTCATGCTATCGCCCAAGCTCGAAGCTCGTCTGGTGCAGGAGCTTGGCGTGGGCCCCGCTGACCACGTGCTCGAAGTCGGCACCGGCAGCGGCTTCACCACCGCGCTGCTCTGCCGCCTGGCCGCGCAAGTGCACAGCGTCGATGTGATCCCCGAACTCTCCCGCGCCGCCGCCAGCCGGCTCGCGGCCCAAGACATCCGCAATGCCACGCTCGAGGTCGGCGATGCAGCAGCGGGATGGGCGCGTCATGCGCCCTACGATGCCATCGTGATCGGCGGGTCGGTGCCGGTGCTGCCCGACGAATTCAAGGATCAGCTCGCGGTCGGTGGCCGTCTGGTCGCGGTGATCGGCCGGGCCCCGGCCATGACCGCGACCCTGGTCGTGTGCGTGGCGCCCGGCGTGTTCACCGTCACCGGTTTGTTCGAAACCTCGATCCCACCGCTGCTGCACGCGCGCGAGCCCGCGCGTTTCGTGTTCTGATGCGGCAACTGGATGCGAGCCACCTCCGCGACTGGATTGCCGACCAAGGCCGTGAGCCGCCAGCGCTGCTCGATGTGCGTGAACCGTGGGAGCTGGCGCTGTGTGTCATCGAGGGCTCGGTCGCGATACCGATGAGCGAGATCATCGGCCAGCTGCACGAGATCGATCGCACGCGCGAGTGGGTTGTCGTGTGCCATCACGGCTTGCGTAGCCAGCAGGTGGCCATGCTGTTGCAGTACGAAGGCTTTCCGCGGGTGCATAACCTGCGTGGCGGCATCGACGCCTGGGCGCGAACGGTCGATCCCGGCATGCGCCAATACTGAATCTCTCTAGACCATTCCAGAAAGAACGCATCGCATGCGAATCCGGTCCCGCTGTTCATTTTCCCTCGTGTTTCTCGCCCTGGCCGGTCCGGTCGTCGGCGCCGACCTGCTGTCGGTGTACCAGGAGGCGCGGGTGTCCGACCCGCAGTACGGCGGGTCGCGCGCAAGCTACCTGGCCGGCCAGGAGAAGATCGCCCAGGGTCGCGCCGGGCTGCTGCCGCAGTTGAGCGCCAACGCCAACCTGAACTACAACGCTCTCGACTCGAAGTTTCCCGGGTCCACGTTCTTTCCCGGCGGGCAGCGCGACTTCGGCTCGCGCGGCTTCGGGGTGCAGTTGACCCAGCCGTTGTTCCGGCCGATCAACCGCGAGATCTACGAGCAGGGCAAGCTGCAGGCATTGGCGAGCGAGATCCAGCTCAACGCCGCTGCGCAAGACCTGATGCTGCGCGTGTCGCAGGGCTACTTCGAGGTGCTGCTGGCCCAGGCCAACCTGGAGTTTATCCGGGCCCAGAAAAGCGCGATCTCCGAGCAGCTGGCGCAGGCCAAGCGCAACTTCGTGGTCGGCACCGCCACGATTACCGACACCAACGACGCGCAGGCGCGGTACGACCTGGCCAACGCGCAGGAGGTGGCGAGCCTGAACGACCTGGAAGTGAAGAACCGGGCGCTGGCCGCGATCACCGGTAAGTATCCCGGGGCGCTTGCCGGGCTGGCCACCCCGGTGAGCCTGGTGGCGCCGCAGCCCGCCGACATCGGCGCCTGGGTCGAGCAGGCCCTGGGCAGCAGTCTTCAGGTGGAGATCCAGCGCACCGCGGTGGAGATCGCCGGGCGCGAGATCGAGAAGGCGAAGTTCGGTCATTACCCGACGCTGGATGCGATTGCCAGCTACAACGACACCAAGGCGAACTCGAGCGCGCAGGGGTTCGGCAGCGAACTGCGCCAGGGGGTGATCGGGTTGCAGTTCCAGTTGCCGCTGTACACCGGCGGCGCGGTCAGCTCGCGGATACGGGAAGCGGTAGCGAACAAGACCAAGGCGGAGCAGGACCTGGAGAACGCGCGACGGCAGTCGGCGCTGTCGGCGCAGACGTCCTACCTGGGGGTGACCAGCGGGTTGGCGCAGGTGAGCGCGTTGCGGCAGGCGTTGAGGTCCTCGGAGGTATCGCTGGAGTCGACCAAGCTGGGGCGGGAGGTGGGGGTGCGCACCAGTGTGGACGTGCTGAACGCGCAGCAGCAGGTGGCGAACGCGCGGCGCGACCTGGCGAAGTCGCTGATCGACACCATCGTGGCGCAACTGAAACTGAAGCAGGCGGTGGGGCGGCTCACCGAAGACGACCTCGGCGCCGTCAATCGGCTGCTGAAATCGCCCGGGTCCTGACATTTCAGCAGGAAAACCGATAGCCGTCGCACCCGCAGAAATCGAGCGCGAAGCCGGCGCGATCACCGCCGAGAAACACGCGTTGCGGCTCTCGGTGCTGGCGGCTCGCGACGCCCTTCCGCTGCGGTGGCGGCAGTCCGCCTCGCAACGCATCACCCGGCGCCTTGCCGAGGTTTCCGAATGGACCACCGCGTCCACGGTGCTCGCCTATGCCAGCTTCGGCAGCGAATTCGATTCGACCGCGGTGCTCGCCTCGGTCCTGACCAGCGGCCGCCGCCTGGTGCTGCCACGAGTGCGGCGAACACCGTGGTCGCTGTCATTGCATGTGGTGACCGTGCTCGATCAGGATCTCGTCGCCAGCGCCTGGGGCATTCGTGAACCCGATCCCGACCGCTGCCCGGTGCTCGACCTACGCGACGTTGATTGCGTGCTGGTGCCGGGCGTTGCGTTCGACGCTCGCGGCGGGCGTCTGGGTTACGGCGGGGGGTTCTACGATCGGCTGCTGGCGGGGGCAGGCAACGCCAGTCTGATCGCCGCGGCATTTTCCTTGCAACTGGTGCCGTCCATTCCCATGGCGGCCCACGACCGTCGCGTTCCGCTCATCGTCACCGAGTCGGCGACCATCCGGATTCGATGAGGGCCAGAGTGCGAGCGGTCGCGCCGCGGTGAGCGGTCGCGAACGCGCGCGCGGCAGCACTCATGTGGTCGCGTTGCGCGTGGTCGGACAACAGCGCCGCCGCGGTCCGGGCCAGCGCGGGGCCGTCGGCAACGCGCCGTGCCGCACCGGCGCCGATGGCCAGCGCCGTGGCCTCGTCGAAATTGAAGGTGTGCGGGCCGATCAGCACCGGGGTGCCCACCGCACAGGCTTCAATCAGATTCTGCCCGCCCAACGGCAACAGGCTGCCGCCGACGAAGGCCACATCGCAGGCGCTGTAGTAGGCCGTCATTTCTCCCATGCTGTCACCGAGCACGACGTCGACATCGATGCCGACCGATCCGGCGTCGCTGCGACGCACCCAGCGCAGCCCGCGCCGGTCGAGCAGGCCGGCGACCTCGCCGAAGCGTTGCGGATGGCGCGGCACGATCACCAGCAAGGCATCATCGGGGCGAGCATCGCGCCATGCATCGAGCACGATCTCTTCCTCGCCTTCGCGCGTGCTGGCGGCGAGCAACACCGGGCGCGAAGCCCCGAAACGCGCCCGCAGTTCGCGGCCGAGCACCAGCATCGCCGCTGGCGGCTCGATGTCGAACTTGAGATTGCCGGTCACGATCGGACGCATCGCGCCGAGCGCCGCCAGGCGATCGGCGTCTGCCTGCGTCTGCGCGGCCACGCCTGAGAGACTCTCGAGCACGTCCCGCGCGAGCGCTGCGACCCTGGCGTAGCGCCGCGCCGAACGCGCCGACAGCCGCGCGTTGGCGAGATACAGCGGGGTGCCGCGCTGCTGGCAGGCAGCCGCGAGATTGGGCCA
>JANXYG010000136.1 GCA_025350245.1 Betaproteobacteria bacterium | reverse complement strand
GCACGCGTCGATCGCAACGCGTCGCCCGCGCTGCTGCGCGAGGCCGAGCGGATCGCGAGGCGGGTTGCGCGCGAGCCCCTCCCCTTCGCCCTCGCGACGAGCGCGCTCTTGCGCGCGGGGATCGCTGCGGCGCGCGGGCCCAGTGCCGAGGCGTGCGCGCAGCTCGCCCGAGCGGAGCGTGGCTTCGAGCGGCTCGACATGAAGCTTCGCGGCTCACACCGGTTTCGGTGGAATGCAGGTAGGGATATTCGAACTGGGTGGCAAGGATCCGCTGGATCTCGCCTTCCGTCACGAGGCCCAGGCGCACCGCGGCCTCGCCGAAGCGAATGCCCTTTTCTTTCTGGAGCAGCAGGACTTTTTCGGCGCCTTCGGGGCTGATCAGGCCGGCATCGACCAGCACGGCGCCGATCTGTCGATCGAGACGAGGGGGCACGGATGCCGCATCTGCCCCGACCGCGTCGAGATTGCGGTTCAGGACGGCGATGTCGCCGGTCGACAGGATCGGAATTTCAGTTGACTGAGTCATGGCGGCGTAAGGTCAGGCGGGTGCGGGTAGCGCCGGGCGGGCACGCCAAGGAAGGCGGAAGCGCTGCTTCTTCGCGACCTTTACCCGGGCCTTGCGGCTATCGAGCACACCGAGAAGCGGTGCATCGAGCGCAAGGAGGATGTCTTCCTCGGACCTGACGCGGCGGTCGATAAGCTCAAGCCCGAGAGCGAGTCCGAAGCCGAGGACGATCCCGGCGATCAGTCCGACGACAAGGTTGACAAACGGGCGCGGGGCCGACGGCGTGATCGGTGGCAATGCCCGGTTCAACACCATGATCGTGGTCTGCGTGGCCTGGCTTTCGAGATTGGTCTGGGTGAAGCGCTGCGATGCCTGTTCGTAGGCACGTTGCGCCGATTCGGCTTCCTTGATCAGGCCGGCCATCTCGTCGCGGCCTTGATTCAGCTTGAGCAGTTTGGTGCGCTGCTCGGACACCGCGGCGTGAAGTTCGGCTTCACGCCGCTGCGCAATTCGTAAAGCGTTGTTGACCGACGCGGAAACGGTGACCACTTCCGCTTGAAGGCGCTGTTTCTGCAACGCGATATCCGCTTTGAGACGAGTCACCTCCGGGTGATTGGCCCCGAGCTGATTCGAGATCTGCTCCAACCGCGACTCACTCGCCGCGAGCCCGGCTTTCAGGTTCTGGATCAGGCCGTTGGCGAGAATGTCGGGGATCGACTCCACACTGCTGCCGCGATTCAGAAACTCCTGCAGTTGGCGTTGCCGCGACATGGCGTCAGCGGCATTGGCTTGCGCCGCGGTCAATTGCCCCGACAGCTCCGTCAGCCTGCCGGTTTCGACATCACCGCGTTCGTCGACCGAGGAGAAACCCTTTTCGCGCTGGTAGGCCGAAAGGTTGGCCTGGGCCTTTTCCACGTTGGCGCGCAAGGCCTGCACCCGTTCATCGAACCAGGCTGCCGACTGGCGCGCCGGATCGACCCGCAGATCGAGATTGATCCGTTGATAGGCATCGGCAAAGGCATTCGCGATCTGGGCCGCGAAGCGCGGATCGCCGCCTTCGAAGGTGATGTCGACCACGCTGCTGTCGCGCCCTGGCCGGGCTTCGAGGTTCTTGAGCAGGACATCCGCGAACCAGTCTTCGATGTCGCCCATGCCATTGTTGGAATCGATGAACTGCTTGCGCAGCACCGGCGATTCGGCGAGCTTAAGCATGCGGATCACCTCGATGGCGGTGCGCTTGCTCTTGATGATGTCGGTCTGGGTGTTGACCGAAGCTCCCCCGTTCTGCAAGAGCGCGCCCAGCACCGGATCCTGCCCCTTGAAGTCGAGAACGACGGTGGCCGTGGCCTTGTACTTCGTCGGCAGAATGGCGGTGATGCCTGCGGCAACGCCGCCACCCAAGGCGATCATGATGACGATGAATTTCCAGCGGGCCAGAAGGATCGTGAGAAGCTGACTGATTGTCATAGTGGGATTGCTCCGTCAGAACACGCTTTCGCGCACGTAGATGACATCGTCGGGGAGGATGCGGTCGAAGGGGCCTGCATTCAGCGTTTCCATCTTGCCGCCCACGTCACGCCGCCGGATGGTAATGCCCTTCTCGGTGCCACGCAGCGTGACGCCGCCACTCAAGGCAAGCGCCTGCTGCAGAGTCATGTTGCGCTCGACCCGGAACTGCCCCGGGCGTTGCACCTGACCATAGACATAGAACTGCGCGAAGCGGGGCACATAGACGGTATCGCCGGGCGCCATGTCGATATTCTTGCCAAGATCGTTGAACACGAATGCCGAGTCGAGGTCGACCGCAATGCGCTCTTCCTTGCCGGTGCGCACCCGCGTGATGATGACGATCTCGCCGCCTTGCGGGCTGAGGCCGCCTGCCAGCGCCACCACGTCGGCCAGACGGAAGTTCTGGTCTTCGAGCGGATAGCGCCCCGGGCGATTCACATAACCCAGCACCGTCACCTGGCGGCTGCGAAACTGGGTGACGATCATGTTGACCTGGGGCTTGAGCACGAAGCCGCCGGACTTCAGTGTGGCGCCGATCTTCTGCTCGGCCTGCCCGGTGGTGAGGCCGCCGATCTCGACGGCGCCGATCAAGGGGAAGGTGATGGACCCCTGGTCGGATACGCGGGTGTCGGTGGACATGTCGGGATTCTGGAACACGGTAATACGCACGTTGTCGCCCGGCCCGATAAGGTATGCCTTCTGCCCGGGTGCCTGGGCGTGCGCGGCAGAGGCAAACATCAAAGCGGCGCACGTCAGGAACAGGGCTGCGGCCTGTTTTTGCAATAGTCTGAAAATCGGTACGTAGGTCATCTCGATGTGCGCCTCTTGTATCTTGTATCTTGTATTCAGTAAGCCTTGTCGTCGCGAAACACCACGAGCGCGGTCTTGATGAGAATCCACAGGTCGAGCGACAACGACCAGTGCTTAAGGTAATGCAAATCGTGCTCCACCCGGCCGCGCATCTTGTCGATGGTGTCGGTTTCGCCCCGGTAGCCGTTGACCTGCGCCCAACCGGTGATGCCTGGCTGAACCTTGTGCCGCATCATGTAACCCTTGATGAGGCTGCGATATTGCTCATTGTGCGAAACCTCATGCGGCCGCGGCCCGACCAGGCTCATGGAGCCGAACAGCACGTTGATGAGTTGCGGCAGTTCGTCGATGGAGGTCTTGCGCATGAACGCGCCGAACCGGGTAACGCGCTGGTCGCCGCGGGTTGCCTGCCGGACCACGCCGCCATCCTCCTGCACCGTCATGCTGCGAAACTTGTAGACGAAAATCTGCCGGCCATCGAGCCCGTACCGGCGCTGCTTGAAGATGATGGGGCCGCGAGATGACAATTTAATCCCCATGGCGGCGATCAGCATCACCGGCCACAGCACCGCCAGCGCCATGATGGTGATGACGATGTCGAACCAGCGCTTGAGCACGCCGTTGACGCCGGAATAAGGGGTTTCGCACACGGCCACCAGCGGAATGCCGTCGATTTCGTCGAAGCGGGCCTGGATCATGTCGAAGGCGAAGATGTCGGGCAAAAAGTAGATCGAGGCCGTGGTGTCGCGCAGTCCGTCGAGCAGGGTCAGGATGCGTGGCTGTGCCACCATGGGTAGCGACACGAACACCAGATTCACGTTGTGGTCGCGAACGAAGTCCTGAATCTTGTCGAGCCCGCCCACCAGCGGGTAGCCGTTCAGATCGGGGAGCCTGCGGGCATGGCGATCGTCGAAGAAGCCGAGCATCTCGACGCCGAGGAGTGGGTCGGCCGTGAGCGTCTCGACGATGCGCAACCCGAGCCGGCTGCCGCCGATGATGATGGCGCGCTTCTGGGCCGATGCGGCGCGGGCAAGCGAGCGCAGCACCAGATGCGCGCCGAGATGCGCCACGACGATGACCCCGGGCGTCACCAGGAACCAGGTGATCAGGACGGTGTAGTCGTAGATTTCGTTGTAGTGGGTGGCGTAGATGATGAAGCCGATGATCACTACGGTGAGCGGCCAGGCAAAGAGGATATCGCGCGCCGCTCTCACCAGCAGCTCGACCGGGCGCAGCCGAAAGAGGTCGATGCGGTCGAACAGTTGGGAGGACACGAAGAAGCTGAGCACCGCGAGCATCAGGTAGTGCCCGTCGAAAGGCACCCCGTACCACGCGAGGCAAGCGGCGAGCGAGGCGAGGATGACCGACGGATTGAGCAGGCTGCGCAGCAGGGCGACATGGGGCAGGTCGCCGCTGAACATGCTGCGGTCGCCGAGGCTGCGCGAAAACGGGCCCTTGGCCGGGTTCGCGGGCGCCTCGACGGGTGCCGCCTTGGGCCGGAAGTCCGGCCCTGCGGCCTTGGGTTGTTCGATCGTTCGTTCCACGGGCTGGACCAACGGGATTCCTGGATATCGGGCGCTCGGCGAAAAACCGCAGGCAACGTTTGCGGTCGAGCTTACCGCGTCGCAACAATCCGTTGCAAGAAGCAAGCCTCGTTCCGAGACGATCGGCGTCGCCCGGAACACCGCCAACGGAACCGAAACTACTTCTTGAGCCCGGACAATCCTTTTTCCATGAAGTCGGGAGCGGGCGCCGCACCCGCGGCGGGTGCCGGTGCGGCGGGAGCTGCCGGTTCGGCAATGGCGCCGGGGGCTGCGGCGTCTGCTGGCGCACCGGGCACCGCCGGGGCCGCAGCAGCAGCGGCGGCGGCCTCGGCCGCGCTCTTCACGAAGTCGCCCATGTATTCAATTTTTGCGGCGGTACGCAAGGCCTTGAGCTCGCTTTGGGCGAGATCCATCCGGATCTTGTTCTGGAGGAATTGCTCGATGAACGGCGTGGCCTGCTTCTGGTCGAGCGGTTGGCTCTGCGACGCGGCGATCTGGACGATCGCCATGCCGCCAGCACCCGGAATGGCAACGATCTCGCCATCCTTGAGCTTGGCGATACGGGTGACGAACTCCATCGGCAACTGCTCGGCCGCACGCACCGAGTTGTTGGCCTTGTACTGAAGATTGTTCGCCTTGGCGTAGTTGATCACGTCGTTGAGCGATTTCATGTCTTTCAGCGAGTCGCGCAACTTGGTGGCGGCATCGCCCTGGACCTGCACGGCGAGTTCGGCGAGGCGGTACACGCGCCGCTCGGAAAACAGCTCCGGGTGCTTGCCGTAGAAATCCTTGATGGCGTCGGGATTGGCCTTGGCCGCGCTGGACATGACGCGCTCGAGGTACGCCCGGGCGAGGATCTCGCGCTTGGCGTTCTCGATGGCGGTCATGATCTGGGGGTCGCGGTCGAGCTTGGCCTCCTCGGCTTTCTGGATGAACAACTGCTGGTCGACCAGGCGCTCGAGCACCTGCTTGCCGGCCGCCTTGGCCTGGGCCTCGGTGGGGTTGTTGAGGCGCGGCAGGGCGGCGTTCACCTGATGGACCGTGATTTCGTCTTTGTTGACCTTGGCTGCCACCTGGGTGGGCTTCTTGGCGTCACCGCCGCCGCCGCAGGCCGTCAGTGCCAGGGCGGCGATGGTCGCGATGGGGAGAACGATCGAACGGGTGATTCGCATGGTGATCCTTCGTGAGAAACGACTGTTATCGGGGTGCTTCTCGCGGCCGACGATTATGACCGGTTCCGCAACATTGTCACAATCTGAGCCCAGGCGCGGCGCCCAGTGACCGCCAGGGCGAGCGCCAGCAGCCCTGCGCCGATGAGTCTACCGCCCTGGAATTCAGGTAGTGGCGAGACGGTGGTGGCAACGATCTCCGGGTGCAGTGCAGAAACCGGGCCAACGTGCTGCCGGACCCATTCGCCGTTTTCACCGGAGAGCAGCACGCCGCCGCCCGCGGTGCCATAGACACCCGCTCGCCCGTTGGCGGTGGCGTTGATGACGAAGGTGTTGACCGCCGCGATCCGCCACTGGCCATTGACCTGGACGAACGCGGGGCTGCCGGAGTCGCCGGTGGCGAGCGTGACTTCTTCAGGACCGAGCGAGGTGCCGCCGACCAGGCCCTTGCTGCCGTCCGGACGATCGAAGTCGAACAGGTAGATGGCCCGGGGCCCGCTGCCCACGAGTGCGGGAATGCCGCAGTTGTCGGCGCCGACGGTGAAGGCGAAGCAGTCGGCCACGTTCTGCCCGGCATGGCGCGCCACGGCGCTCGCGCCCCGGGTGATGCCGGCCTCGCCGGTGCCGGAAGCGCCATACCCGACCAGGTTGAGCACGGCGCCCTGCGGCAGTTCATCGCTGTAGATGCCGTAAATGGGAACCCCGGCCGGCGCCGGCGTGCGCAGGCGAATGATCGCGAGGTCGGTCTGACCGCCATATTGAAAACCCTTGAAGCCGTGATAGGCCGGGTTGACGATGACGTCGGAAGCGGCGATCCGGTGCGTGAGCTCACCGCCGAAATTGAGGTTGAAGGTGATCGACGCTGCGGGCGTACCGGCGACCACATGGGCAGAGGTAAGAACGAGGTCGGGTGCGATCAGGGTGCCGGTGAAAACGCCGTTGCCGATGGAGATGCTGCCCACGCCGGCCCACGGCGAATCGACACCGTTCGAATCGGCAGGTACGCCGACGATGGCCGCAGCCGGGCCGGCGCAGCACCAGATGGCGAGCATCGATAGCAGGCGGTGGCACATGACCCGGGCCGAGGCGGGAAAGCGGTTACGGGTGGTAGTCGTCATCGAGTTGGAATGCCGCCGGCGCCGGGTCGGGTGACCGGAGCACCGGGCAGCGCAGGGGCGCCAGGCCGAGTGACGCAAAACTCCGTTTTCGTCAGCGTATTGTCACTGTGTCAGGATCGGAGCCCCATCGGCCACCGAACCACGAGACATCAGCCCAGGCCAGGGTCGACCGACCATAGTTGGCTGATGTGGCTGATGTCGGCCTCGTTAGCGCCGGCACTGTGCAGTGCCGGCGGCAGATTGAACTCCGCCCATTCATAGTCGTCGGCTTCGAAACTTTTGTCGGAATCGTTGGATGATAAACGCGGCGGCATCACGGCGGGGTCCCTGGTTCGGTGATCGGGGCGATGTTTCCGCCCGAGGATGAATGGCAGTACGCAAACGTTGCACTACGCAAATGTTATGCGCGCCGCGTGAACGTGGTGTTACGCCGCTGTAGGGTTCGCGAGGCGTCGCCGGATCACGACGCCCCGTGACGGCTGGCGCAGCGACCTCCCGCTCGCGCCGCATCGGTGGCAACGGCGAGCGGCGGTCTAGTCTTTTACTGACCCGCCAGACGGGACTATGCTGCTCGACCCATTTGCCGCGGAGGCCGTCGTGTCCCTACCCGAAATCGAAGCAACCTCCTCCTTGTCGACAACGCCCCCGCCCCAGGACATCTCGGCCGAGGTGCTGGTGGAAAAGTATGCGAAAGGCGCCGAAACGACCGTCCGTGATGTGCAGCGCCGGGTGGCGCGCGCCCTGGCCGTGGTCGAATCCGATGCGGTTCGTCCGCAGTGGGAGAAGCGCTTCCTCGACGCGCAGGAGCATGGCTTCGTGGCCGCCGGCCGCATCAACTCCGCCGCCGGCACCACCCTGACCGCTACGCTGATCAACTGCTTCGTGCAGCCGGTCGGCGATTCCATCACCGAACGGGTCGATGGCCGCCCGGGCATCTACACCGCTCTGGCCGAATCGGCCGAGACCATGCGTCGCGGCGGCGGGGTCGGCTACGATTTCTCCACCATCCGGCCGCAGGGCGCCCTGGTGCGCGGCACGCAATCGCGGGCGAGCGGTCCGGTGTCGTACATGCGCGTGTTCGATCGCTCCTGCGAAACGGTCGAGTCGGCGGGCTCGCGCCGTGGCGCGCAGATGGGCGTGCTGCGCTGCGATCACCCGGACATCGAACACTTCATCCATGCCAAGGACCATGGCGACCTGAGCAATTTCAATGTGTCGGTCGGCGTGACCGACGCGTTCATGCAGGCGGTTGAAAGCCGCGCCGACATCGAGCTGGTGCACCGCGCCGAGCCGGCGGCGGACGTGCGCGCCGCAGGTGCCTGGCAGCGGGACGATGGCCAGTGGGTCTACCGCAAGCTGCCGGCGCGCGACCTGTGGGATCAGATCATGCGCGCCACCTACGATCACGCCGAGCCCGGCATCCTGTTTCTCGACCGCATCAACCGCGACAACAACCTGCATTACTGCGAGAGCATCGAATCGACCAATCCGTGCGGCGAGCAGCCGTTGCCGCCCTACGGCTGCTGCGACCTCGGGTCGATCGATCTCACCCGCTTCGTGGCCGATGCGTTCGGGGAGGGGGCGACCTTCGACTTCGCCGGCTTTGCCGCGGTGGTCGCGGTGGCGGTGCGCATGCTCGACAACGTGCTCGATGCCACCAACTGGCCGCTGCCGCAGCAACAACACGAAGCACACAGCAAGCGCCGCATCGGCCTCGGCTTCACCGGGCTCGGCGACGCCCTGATCATGCTGCGCTTGCGCTACGACGGCGCCGAAGCCCGCGCCATGGCCGCCCGCATCAGCGAGTGCATGCGCGACCACGCCTATCTGACCTCGGTGGCGCTGGCGCAGGAACGCGGTGCGTTTCCCATGTTCAATGCCGACCTTTATCTGTCGGGCGGCAGCTTCGCCTCGCGGCTGCCGGCCGAGATCAAGCAGCAGATTCGCACCCACGGCATCCGCAACTCGCATCTGTTGTCGATCGCGCCAACCGGCACGATCAGCCTGGCGTTCGCCGATAACGCGTCGAACGGCATCGAGCCGCCGTTCTCGTGGACCTACACCCGCCGCAAGCGCATGGCCGACGGCACCTTCAAGGAATATGCCGTCGAGGACCACGCCTGGCGCCTGTACCGGCATCGCGGCGGCGACGTGGCCAATCTGCCCGACTACTTCGTGACCGCGCTCGACATCTCGGCCACCGCCCACAAGGACATGGTCGCGGCAGTGGCGCCGTACGTGGATACGAGTATCTCGAAAACCGTGAATGTGCCGGAAGACTATCCGTACGCCGACTTCGAAGACCTCTATCTCGCCGCGTGGCATGCCGGCCTGAAGGGCCTGGCCACCTACCGGCCGAACAAGGTGCTGGGCTCGGTGCTGTCGGTTGCCCCGGCCACACCGACCGAGCGCAATCCGCAGGATGTCAGCCTGAACGAAGCCAACCGCCGGCTGACCATCCACTCGCTGCCGGCGCCGGTGCTGGCTTCGCTGCAATGGCCGAGCAGGCCGCAACTGCCGGACGGCAACGAAGCCTGGACCTACATGATCGCGCACCCCCATGGCGAGTTCGCGCTGTTCGTCGGGCATACCCAGGCCAACGAGCGCGCGTTCCCGTTCGAGGCCTGGGTCAACGGGGCCGAGCAGCCGCGCGGCCTGGGCGCCGTGGCCAAGACATTGTCGATGGACATGCGCGCGAACGATCGCGCCTGGCTCCAGCTCAAGCTCGACACGCTGGCCCGCACGCCGGGTAACGAGAGTTTCGAGATGGCTTTTCCGCCGCACGGCGAACGCCGCCAGGTGCCGAGCGTGGTCGCGGGCGTGGCACAAGTGATCCGCTACCGGTGCGAGCGCCTGGGCGCCTTCGAGGAAGGCGGCGTGTCGCCGGTGCTGGACGCGATGTTCTCGCGCGCCGAACCGCGCACCGGGACCGACGGCACGCTGTCGTGGACGGTGGACATCCAGAACCCGGCGTCTGGCGACGAGTTCGTGCTCGGCCTGAAGGAAATCACCCTGCCGGACGGCGTGACCCGCCCCTACTCGATGTGGCTTTCGGGGAGCTATCCGCGGGCGCTCGACGGTCTGGCGCGCATTCTGTCACTCGACATGCGCGTGCTCGATCCGGCCTGGATCGGCATGAAGCTGCGCAAGCTGTTCAACCACTCCGAACCGCTCGGCGACTTCATGGCCTTCGTGCCTGGCCATCGGCGGCAGCAGAATTTTCCGTCTACGGTCGCCTATCTCGCGCGGCTGGTGGTCCATCGCTACGCGATGCTGGGCGTGCTGGACGAGAACGGCTATCCGCGCCGCGAAATGGGCATTCTCGAAGCCCCGCGCGACGCCAGTGCGGCGAAACTGCAACAGGGCTCGCTCTGCGCCGAGTGCGGCAACATGACGGTGATTCGCAAGGACGGCTGCGACTTCTGCACCGCCTGCGGTGCCATCGGCACCTGTGGCTGAACACGAATTACCCGAGAGCCAGCAAGATGCGGCCGTTCTCGATCTTCACCGGGTAGCAGCGCACCGGCTCGGTGACCGGCGCACCGGTGGGCTGACCGGTGCGGACGTCGAACCGGCCCTGGTGCATGGGGCATTCGATCTCGTGATCCAGCAGGAAACCGTCGCACAAACGGGCGAGGCCGTGGGTGCAGAGGTTGTCGGTGGCGAAGATCTCGCCGACCACGCGGTACAGCGCCACTTCGCGACCGGCCACGGCCACGCCGATCACGTCGTCGGCAGGCACATCATCTTGTGCGGCGGCATCGGTCCAGACCGTCATGGTCACCCTCAGATCGGATAGATGATGGCGTTGGGGATCAGCTCACTGTCGTACACCACCAGGCGCGACTCGAACTTCAGGCCTTGCGGCGTACGCACCACCACGTCGATGGTGCGACCGACGTTGAACACCGTGGTTTCCGTCGAGAGCTTGGTGCGGAACACCGCGTAGTTGGCTTCGCAGTCGATGCGACCGCCGCCGACCTTGCGAACGAGTGGCGTGCCGACGACGAGACGCTGGTAGTACGGGTCGTGGAACAGCGTCTCGCGGATGCCGTAGACGCGATCCTTCAGCATGCCCTTGCTCTCGAAGAACAGCGTGGCCAGGGGGAACCCGCGCTCGTGGTTCTCGCGCGGCTGCAACCGGTAGCTGCACTCTTCGGTGAAGAACTCGGGCCACAGATCCCAATCGCCCGAGCTCACCGCCGCGGCGTAGTCGGCGTAGAGCTGGGTGAGGTCGAAATAGTCGTGGAAATCCATGCTCAAATCTCCATGACCTTGCGCCAGTATTCGTACATGCCGCGGATCAGCGTTTCGGTGACCATGTGGTCGGTGTCGCCCACCTCGCGCCCGCCCTGCTCCACCAGCGTGTGGTGCAGGGGTCTGCTCTCGAAGGCCTGCTGCGAGAACTCGATCACCTCGCCGTCGTCGGCCGAGACGAAGCCGGCCGGACCGAACAGGTTGGCCTGGCGCAGCCGGCGCTGCGTTATCTCTTCGGTGTCGTCCTCGAAACCGAAGTGGGTCCAGACAAAGTTGAAGGCGCCGTGGCCATCGGGCTGGATATGGCGCGTGGAGACGCTGTTGACCTGCTGCTGCAGGATCAGGCTGGGGAACAGCGTGATCATCACCGCGGTGGGGCCGCCCCACCAGGGTTCGGGCACGATGTCCAGGAAGCGCGGATCGTGGAGCTGCATGGTTTCCTTGAAGCTCGACACCTGCGTCACCTGCCCGGACTTGCCCGCCGCGCCGCGGGTGGAAATCATCGCCGCATGGCGGTGCAGCCGGTCCATGACCAGCCGCGATTTGTTGTCGGCGCGCCAGAGACCGAAGGTGACGAACCAGGTGTGCAGCAGGCCCGGGTGATAAGGGTCTTTGATGTTCTCCTGCATCAGCTTCCAGTTTCCCGGGATGCGCTGGCGGTTGTAGCCCAGAATCTTCAGTTTGCGGCCGTTGAACAGCCGGTCGAAGTACTCCAGGATGACCGGGCCCATGAAGTCTTCGAGCGACTCGATGTCATGGTCGAAGGAGGCGAAGACGACACCACCGCGCGCGGCCACCGCCAGTTTGTTCAGGCCGTGTTCGGCAGGATCGAAATCGGCCGGCATGCCGCCGTTGACCTTGCCCTCCTGCTTGACGCCGCGACGGAACGGCACGCCCTGCAGATTGCCCTGCAGCGTGTAGCTCCACTGATGGTAAGGGCAGACGAATTCCTTGCGGTTGCCGTGACGCTCGCGACAGAAGGCCATGCCGCGATGCGCACAGATGTTCTCGACGACGTTGATGCCGCCGTCCTCGCCGCGCGCCATGATGACCGAGCGCTCGCCGACGACCGTGCGCTTGAAGTCACCGATGTTCGGAATCTCGGCTTCGAGGCCGACGTAGCACCAGTGGTTGCGGTAGAAGAAACGATCCAGTTCCTTCGAGTGGATCGCCGCATCGGTATAGACCTCGAAGGGGATGCGGCTGGTGCCCGTGGATTCCCAGTGGATGTGCTTCGGGGTCACGGTGGTCTCGCTCTCGTTCATGGCGGCAGTCCTGTTTCCGGCGGGTGCGTACCGGCTGGGAAGTCGATCTGGATGCGGCGAATGATTCGCTTCGGGCTTCGGTGCATCAATAGAATTCCACGAATTCAGCCCATCGGCAAAACCAGCCGGGCGGTCGACCGCTGATCACCAGGCTAGTGCCACCGCTGGCGACACTCGCAATTTCTCGTCGGAAGTGCCAAGCGGGAGACCGAGAACCTGCGCTGTCGCAAGAATGATGCGGTCGGCGGGGTCGCCGTGCACTGACGAGTCATATGACGCGGCTATCGCGCTGACTTCCGCGGTGACGGGCATCATTCGCAGTTCCGGGAGCTTGCATACATCGGCCAGCCAGTGGTCGAACGGGACTGCCAGTTGAATTCTCTGTCGCCGCACGCCGGTTCCGATCTCGAAGACGGAGATAGCGGACAAGACCAGAGGCGCCTGCGCGGCGGCTTTGTCGATGACCTTTCTCGCGCGGGATGACAGGTCTCTGGTGTCTGACAGCCACCAAAGCAGGATGTGAGTATCGAGCACGATCATGCGTTGGCGTCCCATTCACCAGGCGCCAGAACCGGGTCGAAGGGGCTGTCGTAGCGCAGGAGACTGTGCTTGAGTCGCGCTCGTGCCTGTGCGACTTCATCCAGCGGCGCGGCTGGCGGCGCCAACTCGGCGATGACGACACCGCGGGACGTGATCAGGACCCGCTCGCCCGAACGAACCCGCTCGAGGTAGGCCGGGAGATGCTGTCGAAGTTCGGTGACGTTGACGGAGTCCATGACGATCAGCCTTGACCTTATATGTACAGATAAACTGTACAGAACTGTCCAGGCTGGGTCAAATCGACAGGCTCGCATTCGACCCGGACTCGTCAACCAGCCGTGAGAGTCCGGTCGCGCGCAAGCAAACCATCGGAACCAACGCCCGCTCAGGCTACGTCCGCAGCCAGTGCGTGGCGTCCAGGTCGGGAAACACCTTGCTCAGCGCCGCGCGGCCGCGCGTCGCTCGCTCGACCCAACCCTTGCCGCGCCCGATCAGATCAGCCCAGGCTTCCTGGACCTCCCACTCGCGGGTCTGCCTGAGCAGCGTCAACAGCGAACCCGCCTGCGTCAGATCCTTGTTGGACTTTGCGGCCTGGGCGCCGGCGCGTTCGCCGTACACCACGAGCTTGTGCACCGCGTAGCGTGCCGGATCCGGCACGCTCGCGAGGACCGCCTTGCCGCCGGCGAACAATACGGCCAACTGGATGTTTTCCAGGGCGAACTCGATGAACCGCAACGGTTGCAGCACGACGCCGAGGCGGGGATGCTCGAAGGGCGTTTCACCACCACGGTGAAGCGGTGTCAGGAAGTCCAGCCGAAATGCCGGTTCCTTCGGACTCAGATAGGTGGCTCCGGCCTTGGCGGTCAATCCGGTAATGGGCAGCAACCCCATCTCCAGCGACTGGATCGCCGCATCGGTGTTCAGCTCGAAGTTGCTCGGCAGCGCGATTGCCAGTTGCCTGTCAGCATGGGCAAAGTCGACATCCTCGGTACGCGCGGAATCCCGCCATCGCACACCAAGCATGTTGCCGAACGCCAGGAAGGCGTGGGTTCCGACGAGTACGCCGCCAGCCCGGAAGAATCCATACTCGCCGAGTCGCTGAATGACGCGCAGATGCCGTGGGAGAACCTCGGCGCACCCCAGCACCCGGGCCGACCGAGCCAATGGCGCGAGGGAGTCCGAGGAGGAAGGCGCACCTTTCTTGTCGATGAGGGCCCGGACCGCCGCGCTGTCCGGACCGACGTACACCTGCCGAAGCTTTCCCGCGGGTTCCGTGTACTGGAAGTACCAATACTTCTGGCCGCGAACGGTCTTGGCCGCGAACGAACCGGTCAGGTCAGCGACCGACCGCATGTGCTCCGCCGAAACAGCAGCCTCCAGGAGTTGGGCGTAGGCGGTCTGGGCGTTGAGGCTCAGTTCGGTAAAGGGGGACATGGCGCTATACTAACTTCTATTACATTCTAGTATAGCAATCGCTTTCGCGCCGATGCAGGACTGTTCGCGAGATCGTGGTACGGCCGTTCCTTGCGATACGGGTCGATCCTCGTGCCCCCTCGTTTAACCCTGGGCAATGATCCGATCGAGCAAATCTCCGGACGACCTGGCTACAATGAAGCCTTCACCAGTCCTGCAAAGAGAGGGTGCCATGGGTGGACCATCGAAAACAGCAATTGCGGCTGCCCGCAAGCGCCCCGCGCCCAAGGCTGCCGACGACGACAATATGCCGGAGGGGCTCGATCCTGAGGCATGGGAAACATGGCCGCCCTGGCTGCGCGAGCTGATGCGCAAAGCCGCCAAGCTGAAGGGCGCATTCTGAAGTACCTGCTCGACACCAACGTGCTGTTGCACCTGGTGAATCGAGCTGCCGGTTTCGAGCGAATCACCCAGCATCTGGCCACGCTCAAGCACGATCAGGCAGGTTTGTCGGCGATCGTCGCGGTGGAGCTGTTCCGCAAACTGCAGGCGCCGATCTCGGCCGCCAAGACCGCTGCGCTGCAGGCCTACATCGACACGCTGCGCATCGTCGCCTTCGACGACGTTGCCGCGCGCTCGGCCGCCGCTATCACCGTAGCGCTCAAGCAGCAGCCGATCGGCCCTTTCGACACCCTGATTGCCGGTCACGCGCTGGGCTGGAAGCTCACCCTGGTCACCGACAACCTGCGCGAATTCAGCCGGGTGCCTGGACTGCGCGTGGTCAACTGGCGCGCCTGATTACGATGGTGGGCCCGCTGGGGTTCGAACCCAGGACCAAAGGATTATGAGTCCTCTGCTCTGACCGGCTGAGCTACAGGCCCACTGAACTGCACCAGTACCACTGCACCAACGAAACTGGCCGGGTTGGCCGGCCAGCAGACTGCGGTTGCGTCCTGCGCGGCCATCAGCCGTCCAGGAAACTGCGCAGACGTTCGGAACGCGACGGGTGCCGCAGCTTGCGCAGCGCCTTGGCTTCTATCTGGCGGATGCGCTCGCGCGTGACGTCGAACTGCTTGCCGACTTCCTCGAGGGTGTGGTCGGTGTTCATCTCGATGCCGAAGCGCATGCGCAACACCTTGGCTTCGCGCGGCGTGAGGGTGTCGAGCACGTCCTTGGTGACGTCGCGCAGGCTGGTGTAGACCGCGGCCTCCACCGGCGCGAGCGTGGCCTGATCTTCGATGAAGTCGCCGAGATGGGAGTCGTCGTCGTCGCCGATCGGGGTTTCCATCGAGATCGGTTCCTTCGAGATCTTGAGGATCTTGCGGATCTTCTCTTCCGGCATGTCCATCTTGAGCGCGAGGGTCGCCGGATCGGGCTCGAGCCCGGTTTCCTGCAGGATCTGGCGCGAGATGCGGTTCATCTTGTTGATCGTCTCGATCATGTGCACCGGGATGCGGATGGTGCGCGCCTGGTCGGCGATCGAGCGCGTGATGGCCTGGCGGATCCACCATGTGGCGTAGGTCGAGAACTTGTAGCCGCGGCGATATTCGAACTTGTCCACCGCCTTCATCAGGCCGATGTTGCCTTCCTGGATGAGGTCGAGAAACTGCAGGCCGCGATTGGTGTATTTCTTGGCGATCGAGATCACCAGCCGCAGGTTGGCCTCGGTCATCTCGCGCTTGGCGCGCCGCGCCTTGGCTTCGCCGGTGGACATCTGTTTCGAGATGTCCTTGAGCTCCTTGATCGAGATACCGAGGTGCTTCTGCAGGTCGATGAGCTTTTGCTGCTGCTCGAGAATGGCGGGCGAGTAGCGCGCGAGCGCTTCGCTGTAGGCCTTGCGGGCGGCGCCTTCGCGATTGACCCAATCGAGATCTTCTTCGTTGCCGGGGAAGTTCTTGATGAAGTACTGCCGCGGCATGCCGGCTTTCTCGACGCAGAAATCCATGATCGAGCGCTCGAACGAGCGCACGTCTTCGACCATGCGCCGCACGCCGTCGCACAGGGCTTCGATCTGCTTGGCCGAAAAACGGATCAGCATCAATTCGCCCGAGATGTCGGCCTGGGTCTTGAGGTACGGCTTGCTCTTGGAACCCTGCCGCTGCAGGGTCTTGACCATCTTGGCGTAGAGCTCGGAGATGCGCTCGAAGCGTTCCATCGCGGCGGTCTTGAGCGCGAGCAGGCTGGCAGCCTGGGCGGCGCCGTTGTCATCGCCTTCCTCTTCCTCGACGGAGAGGTCTTCGTCCATGTTCTCCTCGGCGACGACCGGCTCGACAATCTCTTGGTAATTCGGGTCGAGCAGGCCGTCGACCACCTCGTCGATGCGCAGCTCTTCCTTGCCGACCTTGTCGGCCAGGGCCAGGATGTTGGCGATGGTGGTGGGGCACGCCGAGATGGCCTGCACCATGTGCTTGAGACCGTCTTCGATGCGCTTGGCGATCTCGATTTCGCCTTCGCGGGTGAGCAACTCGACGGTGCCCATCTCGCGCATGTACATGCGCACCGGGTCGGTGGTGCGGCCGAACTCGGAGTCGAGCGTCGAGACCGCGGCTTCCGCTTCTTCGACCGCGTCGTCGTCGGTGTTGGACGGTGCGCTGTCCGACAAGAGCAGCGTCTCGGCGTCGGGGGCGACGTCGTAGACCTGGATTCCCATGTCGTTGATCATGCTGATGACGTTTTCGATCTGCTCGGCGTCCAGCATGTCATCGGGCAGGTGATCGTTGACCTCGGCGTAGGTCAGGTAACCACGCTCCTTGCCCAGGACGATCAGGGTCTTGAGGCGCGTGCGGCGCGCCTCCGCGTCGGCGCCGGTCAGTTCGATGGCCGGCTCCCGAACCTCTTTGCTCGCTTTTTCCTTTGCCATGATGCCCCTAGAGTTGTGCTGCAGCCGCGGGCCTGGAGACCGCGCGACCCGATTCGACTTCGACTTGCCGTTGCTTGAACCCGCGAGCCCGCGGGAAGCGGCGAAAAAGTCTCGGAGTGTACCCCATGTCGGGATCAAACCCGTAATTTCGAGCGGTTTTCACGACAGGCGGCCACCGGTCCGGACCAGTTCGCGCGCTTCCGCCGACAGATCCGAAACGCTCAGCACGCCAGCCACCGCCGAGCGGCTTCGAGCCATGCTGGATTCCTCGCGCAGTTTGCCGAGCTGGGCCGAAAGATCGGCCGCATAGTCATAGTCGTCGCCGCACTCGAGCAGTTGCCTTGCGAGGCCACCCACCACGGTGTCGTCGCCCTGGTCGGACAGGTACTGGAGCATGGCGGCCGTGTTGGCGCCCACCGACCCTGACGCCAGTGCATCTACGAGCGACGCGACCGTTGCCCACGATTCGCCGGCACCTGACAAAACCAGGGCTTCCTGGCACGGCAGGTACAGATCGGGCCGCGCCACGAGTGCCCTGAGCACGACCTGTTCGCGCATCCGGTTGGCGGGCATTCGTGGCGCGGCTGGCGCAAGGCCACGGCGGCGCACGGTTGCCCGCACGATTCCCAGTTGTTCTTCGAGCCGTTCGAGCGCGATGCCTGCCGCCCGCGCCACGGCGTCGCGCATCGCCAGGCCGAGGTTGGGCGCGCCAATCTGGCGCAGCAGAGGTTCGGCATGCTTGAGAAACGCGGCACGCCCCTCGGGGGTGCCCATGTCGACCTGTGAGCGCAACTCCCGCAGCAGGTAGCCGGATAAGGGTTCGGCCGCGGGAATCAAGGCCTCGAAGGCTTCTTTCCCGTGCTTGCGGATGTAGGAGTCGGGATCCTCGCCGTCGGGCAGGAACAGGAAGCTGACGACCTTGCCGTCGGCGAGCGACGGGAGACTCTGTTCGAGTGCGCGCCAGGCGGCCTTGCGACCGGCGTTATCGCCGTCGAAGCAGAACACGATCGCGTCGGTCTGGCGCAGCAGCTTCTGCACATGGACCGGCGTGGTGGCGGTGCCGAGCGTGGCCACGGCATAGCCGACCCCGTGCTGTGCCAGCGCCACGACATCCAGGTAGCCCTCGACCACCAGCACCCGAGCGGCAGCGCGAATGGCCTGCCGCGCATGGAACAGGCCGTACAGCTCCCGGCCCTTCTCGAACAACGGCGTTTCCGGCGAGTTCAGGTACTTGGGTTCACCCTGACCGATGACGCGGCCGCCGAAACCGATGATGTCGCCACGGGCGCCGACGATGGGGAACATGATCCGGTCGCGGAAGCGGTCATAGCGCCTGCCCTCGTCGTTGCGGATCACCAGGCCGGCGTCGACCAGCGATCGGTCGTCGTAGTCTTCGAAGGCAGCCGCAAGATTCTGCCAGCCGTCGGGGGCGTAGCCGAGGCCGAACCGGGCCGCGATCTCGCCGCTCAGGCCGCGCCCCTTGAGATAGTCGATCGCCATGGGCGACCGCTTCAGTTGCTCCTTGTAGTAGCGGCCCGCGGTGGCAAGCGGCAGCGTCAGATCGGGGCCGGAGCGCGCTTCCGGCGGCAACGGGTGCCCCGCTTCCGGCTCGGGGACCGACATGCCGACGCGAGCGGCGAGGTCCTTGACCGCGTCGACAAACCCCAGGCCGTGGTACTCCATCATGAAGCGGATCGCCGTGCCGTGCGCCCCGCAGCCGAAGCAGTGGTAGAACTGCTTGGTCGGACTGACCGTGAACGACGGACTCTTCTCGGTATGGAACGGGCAGCAGGCCGTGAAGTTGGCGCCCGCCTTGCGCAACTGGACAGCCGTCTCGACCACGTCGACGATGTCGACGCGCGCGAGCAGATCCTGGAGAAACGCTTGCGGAATCATGCGGAGACGGCTTGCGGAATCATGCGGAGACGGCCATGCACCGAGGGTTGGCGAATACCGCCATGGTCGAACGATTATAGGCAAGAACCCCTGGCCTGACCCGGCGCCCGGCAACACCGGGACTCGGGCATTTCGGCCCCCCGGGCGGCCCGGGCGAACGGCGCGGACCGAAGGGAGACGCCGTCAATGGCCGGCGAGCTTGCCCTTCAGCAGCGCCGAGACGACGGTCATGTCGGCTTTGCCAGCCAGCTTCGGCTTCAGGTCGGCCATCAGTCGGCCCATGTCCTTGGGGCCGGCAACGCCGAGTCGCGCCATCGCTTCGGTCACCATGGCATCGATCTCCGCTTCGGACAGCGCCTGCGGCATGTAGACCAGCAGTACCGAGACCTCGAATTTCTCGGCATCGGCCAGGTCATGACGCTGGGCGGCCTCGAACTGCGAGATCGAATCCCGGCGCTGCTTGAGCATGCGCTCGATGGCGGCCACGACATCGGCATCGGTCTGGTCGCGCCGCTCGTCGACCTCGCGCTGCTTGATGGCCGCGAGCAGCAGCCGCAATGCCGACAGGCGCGGTGCATCTTTCGCGCGCATGGCATTTTTCATGTCTTCGGTGATGCGCGACTTCAGTTCGGACATGGGCTTTTGCTCCTCAAAAACGAAAACCCCGCCGCCTTGCCGGGCACGCGGGGTTCGAAAACCGCCAGCTACAGTCGCGGGAGAATCAGCCCGGACCAAAAAACGACGCTACGACTGCGCTGCCGCCCAAGCCAACTCGGCGAGGGCTTTTCTGCAGCCCGATCAAAAAAGCTTCGGGGGCAGCAACTGGCTGCGCAAACGCTTGTGGTGCCGCTTGACCGCCGCCGCGAGCTTGCGTTTGCGCTCGGAGGTGGGTTTTTCATAAAATTCGCGCGCCCTCAACTCGGTGAGAAGGCCGGTCTTTTCGACGGTGCGCTTGAAGCGCCGCAAAGCAACTTCGAATGGTTCGTTTTCCTTGACACGTACGATCGGCATGAAGACGACTATCCTTGTTCCGGGGTGGGGCCGGCAAATGCCGACGAACGGGTACTTGCAACGAGGGGCAGGAAATTAACAGATTAGCTGCTGCTTTGGAACCCCCAGTCTTGTCCAACGAGGTATGAGCCTGGAGGCATGCGCCCTCCGCTCAACACCTCTTCCACCGTTCCTACCTTTTACCCGGGCCCCATTGCCTTGCAGATCCTCGGTATCGAAACCTCCTGCGACGAAACCGGTGTGGCGCTGTTCGACACCACCCGCGGCCTCCTGGCCGATGCACTGCACTCCCAGGCCGTCATGCACGCCGACTATGGCGGGGTGGTGCCGGAGCTGGCATCGCGAGACCACATCCGGCGCGTCCTGCCGCTGACCCGGCAGGTACTCACGGCCGCCGGCAGCACCATTCGGGATATCTCGGCGGTCGCCTATACCGAAGGCCCGGGCCTGGCCGGTGCGTTGCTGGTGGGTGCCGGCATGGCTCACGGGCTCGCCTTCGCCCTGGGCGTGCCGGTCATCGGCGTGCATCACCTCGAGGGGCATCTGCTGTCGCCGCTACTCGCGACACCGGCGCCGGCATTTCCGTTCGTTGCCCTGCTGGTTTCCGGTGGCCACACCCAGCTCATGCGGGTCGGCGGGATCGGCGACTACGAACTGCTGGGCGAGACCGTGGACGACGCCGCCGGGGAAGCCTTCGACAAGACCGCCAAGCTGCTGGGCCTGGGTTATCCGGGCGGCCCGGCGCTCGCGGCGCTGGCGGCAACCGGTACACCGGGGCGATTTCGCCTGCCCCGGCCGATGATCGGGTCGGACGATCTCGATTTCAGCTTCAGCGGCCTGAAAACCGCCGTGCTGATGGCGACGCGCTCGCGTACGTTCAGCCCCGGCGATCGGGCCGATCTCGCGGCCGAGTTCGAGAACGCGGTCGTCGACGTGCTGATCGCCAAGACCCTCGGTGCCGCCCGGCGCACCAACGCGACACGGCTGGTCGTGGCAGGCGGGGTCGGTGCCAACCGCACCCTGCGCCAACGACTGACCGATGCCGCCAATGCCCGCGGCATAGAGGTGTTCTACCCTGCCATCGAGTTCTGCACCGACAACGGCGCCATGATCGCGTTTGCCGGCGCGATGCGCCTGTCGGGCGGGAAACCGCCCGGCGCCTTCGGGGTTCGCCCGCGCTGGCCGCTGGCGACGCTGGAGACGTTGACGACCTGACTCACAACGTTGACGACCTGACTCAATGGGGCGGGCCGGCGCCGTGAATGCCGGTCACGAGCGTGACCCCACTCGACTTTCGGTGCCCGCCAGCAGCTTGCGAATGTTGGACCGATGGCGATACACGATGAGCACCGCCATCAGCAGCACTGCCGCAACCGGTGCGCCGAGGCCGAACAACAGTACGGCGATCACCGGCGCGGCCACGGCGGCGGCGAGCGCTCCCACCGACGACGTACGGGTCAGTCCTAACGCCAGGGCCCAGACAGTCAGCGTCGCCAGCCCGAGCCAGGGCGACAGGGCCAGCAGGATGCCCGCGGCGGTCGCGACCCCCTTGCCGCCCCGGAACCCGAAATACAGCGGATACAGATGGCCGGCAAACACCGCCACCGTGGCGACGGCGATGTCGTTGGCACCGAGGCCGTAGCCGGCACCCCATTGCACCACCGCCCAGACCACGATGAAGCCCTTCAGGGTGTCACCCACCAGCGTGAACACCGCCGCGGATTTGCGTCCGCTGCGCAGCACGTTGGTGGCGCCGGGATTGCCCGAGCCGTAGGTATGCGGGTCGGGTAATCGGTAGGCGCGGCTGACGATGACCGCGAACGACAACGATCCGACGAGGTAGGCAACGAGCGCGACGAGGACGGTAGGCATGGGCGGTATCTTACAATCGCGGCCTTTCACATCGGCACCCACCATGGACTTCATCCGCATCGAAGACTTCCGCCTCGAGGTTCGGATCGGGGTCTACGCCTGGGAGCAGCTGGCCCCGCAGACGCTGCAAATGGACCTCGAGATCGGACTCCCCGCCATCGCCTTCAGCGGACGGCTGGAGGATTCGATCGACTACGGCGCGGTGGTGGAACGCATCGGCGAGACGACCCGGGAGCGCCGCTTCGAGTTGCTGGAAGTGCTTGCCGAACACGTGGCCGATGTTGTGCGAAACGAATTCGGCGCGCCCTGGGTACGGGTGTCGGTGCTCAAGCTCAACCTGCTGCGCCGGGTCAAGAAGATCGGCATCGTGATCGAGCGCGGCAACAGGTGACGGCTTCCAACGCTTCCGCCGGTTGTTGAGTAATGAATAGTTAATAAATAACGTGATCAATCGAACGTGACTTGCTATGCTATCGTTCATGCAAGAGGAATCGCTGATCGCGCAGCGCTGGAAGCTCATGAGCGAGCGACTGGATGAACGCCAGCGACGGGCCTTCGCCGCCGCTGAGGCGAAGGTGCTGGGGCGAGGCGGGATAGCGCAGGTTGCGGCAGCC
>JANXYG010000119.1 GCA_025350245.1 Betaproteobacteria bacterium | reverse complement strand
AGGGGGCGCAACATTCCTCGGGGAACCCTGCGGATGTTGCCCCTTCGCTGCCGAGTGGCCCTCAGTTCAACATCCCCGCTGCGCGCGTGCGGGGTGAGGCGCGCGCTGTGACGGATGAAAATCTCATCACCTGCATGTTTGCTTACGCCTCGCGTTTGACCGATACTCCGGCGCAATTCTCGAACCATGGGTCCGCGCCGTGATCAGCTACGAGTTTCCGCTGAACGAACGTGTCAGGACCTTGCTTCGCCTGGAAGATCTGTACCTCAAAGTGGAGTACTTCGCCGGCAGAAACGACGGTCACGAACACCACGCGGCCATCGCCACCCTGTTCGAGATTCTCGATGCTGCCGGGCGCGCCGACCTCAAGTCGGAACTGATGCAGGAACTCGAACGGCAGCGCCACAACCTCGAAGCGCTGCGGGGCAACCCGGCAATCGAATCCGACGCCCTGAATGCGGTTTTGGGCGACATCGACCGCGCGGTGGCGAGCCTGTTCCAGGCCTCCGGCAAGACCGGGCAGGAATTGCGCGAAAACGAATGGCTGATGAGCATCCGGCAGCGCATCGGGATCCCCGGCGGAGTCTGCGAGTTCGATCTGCCTTCCTATCACTACTGGCTCAACCAGAGTGCGGAATTGCGCCGCGCCGACATCAGCCACTGGCTGGAGCCTTTCCTGCCCCTGAGGGACGGCATCCGGATCGTGCTGAACCTGCTGCGCGAGAACGGCAAGACGAGCGCGGTCCAGGCCCCGCAGGGCGTGTTCCAGCAGATGATGGGCGGGCGGCTCGCGCAGATGCTGCGGGTATCGCTGGCAGAGGGCTACACCTGCGTACCGGAGGTCAGCGCCAACAAATATGCGCTGAATATCCGCTTCACGCACGCGAGCGGCGCCGATCGCGGCAAGTCCGCCGATGCCGACGTGGCATTCACCCTCACCTTCTGCAATCTCTGATCGGCCATGGGCAACACTTCCCAGCGGTCGCGACTGGTCGCATGTCCGAAGTGTGGCCGCACTGCCGAGTGGTCCACGGAGAATCGCTGGCGCCCGTTCTGCTCGGAGCGGTGCAAGATGACCGATCTCGGCGCCTGGGCCACCGAGGCCTACCGCATTCCGGTCGAGGCTGGAGACGAACCCGAGATACCGCCTGAAATGGACTAGCAGGACGTCCCCCCCAGGCTGCGCCGCGCTGCGCCTTCCCCCCGAGGGGGCGCAGTTCGCTTGTGGAGTGAGGCCAGACACAGACAGTCCCTGCGGACTGTCTGTGCCTGCCGAACGCCAGCGGACTCCGGCCGCTGGCCGGCCCGGCGCAAACTGCCCCTTCGATCATGCAGCCTCTTCACTGGAGCGCGTTCCAGGCCCCGCGGATCATGGCGATGCCGTGCGCACCGGATGATCGTGCAGGATCGAGATCCCCGATGGTCATGCCGCCGATCGCATATGCCGGCATCGGCAAACCGCGTGACAGGGTCATGAACCCGTCCCAGCCGATGCCTTGGCGATCCGGATGGGTCGGTGTCTGTGCCACCGGTCCGATCACGACATAGTCGGTGTCGAGTTCACAGGCGCGGGCGATCTCGGCGGGCGTATGGCATGAAGCCCCGACCCATTCGACATCGGGGCGACGCCCCGTTTCCGAAAGCTGTGCTGCCTGCAGGTGCAGGCCATCGGCACCCACGGCTTCAGCCAGTGCCGAAGGCCCGTTGACCACCACGATGGCGCCATATCGATGCGCGCGTTCGACCACGGCGCGCCCGAGCGCAATCAGCTCGGGCTCGGCCATCCCGTGTTCGCGCAATTGCACCAGACGCAGTCCGGCGACAAGCGCTGCATCGAGTTGTTGCAGGAACCCGGCCGACCCAACCCGCAACGCCTGGGTCACCCCCATCACCAGCGGCAGGCTGAGCGCTTTCAGGATCGGGCCGTTGGCGGGCAGGACCGGCGCCGCCGTCAACGCGGGAAGCCGCTGCCATTCGAACCGCTGGCGTTCCTGCGCAACAGGCTCACCGAACCACCGGGTCACCCGGAAAAAATGCAACCGCACGCGACCATGCTCGTACACATGCGTCCGAGTGATCCAGGGATAGGCTTCGATCAACTCGATGGCGAGTTCCTCGCGCAGCTCGCGCGCGAGGGCCGTCAGGCCATCCTCACCGGCTTCGACCTTGCCGCCCGGGAACTCCCACCACCCCGCGTAGACCTTGCCCTCGGGCCGCTGCGCCAGCAGGAACTCGCCGTCCGGGCGCTCGATGACGGCGGCGGCAACCTCGATCCAGTCACCGCCCGCCGCGGTCACCGACGTCGCTTTGCCCGCTGCGCCGCGAGCATCGCGCGGCCGGCGTAATCGCGGGCGAAATGCCATGCCACCCGGCCGCTGCGGGAGCCACGCGCCAGCGCCCATTGCAGCGCCTCGCGATCGAAATCGCCCGCGTCGGCCGGCACGCCGAAGTGCCCCACCCAGTGTCGGGCGATGGCGAGATAGTGGTCCTGGTCGAAGGGATGGAACGATACCCACAGACCGAAGCGCTCGGACAGCGAGACCTTCTCCTCGACCGTCTCGCCCGGGTGGATCTCGTCGCCCACATAGGCGGTTTCGAGGTTCTCCTTCATGAACTCCGGCATCAGGTGACGCCGGTTGGACGTGGCGTAGACGAGCAAGTTGTCGGACGTCACCGCGATGGAGCCATCGAGAATGGCCTTCAGCGCCTTGTAGCCGGGTTCTTCCGCGTCGAACGACAGGTCGTCGCAGAAGACGATGAAGCGATATGGAAGGTCGGCAACCCGCTCGACGATGTCGGGCAGGTCGACCAAGTCGTGCTTCTCGACCTCGATCAGCCGCAATCCGCTCGCCGTGTACTTGTTGAATACCGCTTTCACCACCGACGATTTGCCGGTGCCGCGAGCGCCTGTCAGCAGCACGTTGTTGGCCGGCGTGCCGGCGACGAACTGGCGGGTGTTCGCGTCGATCAGGGCGACCTGAGCCTCGATCCCCCGCAGGTCGGAAAGGGCGATGCGATGGGGATGCGCAACCGTCACCAGGGCACCGCTGACACCGCCTCGCCGACGCCAGCGAAACGCGACGGCGTGGGCAAAGTCCGGCAGCGGCACCTCGACCGGCAGGTAACGCTCGAGCCGATCGAGCAACTGCCCGGCGCGATCGATCAGGCTTTCGACCCCCGACGGCGCCGGATTCTTCGCGCCGCGCACGGTCACGTGCGGTACTCCGCGTTGATCTTGACGTAGTCGTAGGAGAAGTCGCAGGTCCACACGGTCATGGTGGCGCTGCCACGCCCGAGAGCGGTGCGGACGGTGATCTCGTCCAGACGCATGACCCGGGCGCCGTCTTGCTCCCGATAGGAGGCGGACCGGCCGCCGTTCTCGATGACCTGGACATCGCCGAGCCACAGGTTGACACGCCCGGTGTCGAGATCGTGCACCCCGGCGTTGCCGATCGCCATGAGCAGCCGCCCGAGATTCGGATCCGACGCGAAGAACGCGGTCTTCACCAGGGGCGAGTTGGCAATCCTGCGCGCGACCCGAAGGGCTTCGTCGCCGTCGGCCGCACCCTCGACCACAACGGTGATGAATTTGGTTGCCCCTTCACCGTCACGGGCGATGGCCTGCGCGAGCGTCACCGCCACCGATTCGACCGCAGCGCGCAACGCGGCGTAGCCGGGACCATCGCCATCGATCATCGGTGCCCCGGTCGCACCGGTCGCGATCAGCACGAACGAATCGTTGGTGGAAGTATCGCCGTCGACGGTGACACGGTTGAACGACACCTCCGCCACCTCGCGGACGAGGCGATCGAGCATCGGCTGCGCAACCGCCGCGTCGGTGCCGATAAAAGCGAGCATCGTCGCCATGTCGGGCTGGAGCATGCCGACCCCCTTGGCGATGCCAGTGACCGTGACGGCATATCCATCGATCGCCACCCGCCGCGACGCGCCCTTGGGCACGGTGTCGGTCGTCATGATGGCGCCGGCCGCTTCAGCCCAGCGATCAGCGGACAGGCTCGAGAAGCACGCCGGCAGCGCCGCCTCGATACGATCCACCGGCAGGTGCTCGAGGATCACACCGGTGGAAAACGGCAGCACCTGCGAGGGGTCGCAGCCTGCCCGGCCGCCGACCGCCGTACAGGTCGCGAGGGCCGCATCGAGACCGCGCTCGCCGGTACCGCAGTTGGCATTGCCGGCATTGACCACCAGTGCCCGGATGGCTTGGCCGCCACCGAGGTGCCGACGGCATACCTGGACCGGTGCCGCCGCGAAGCTGTTGCGCGTGAACACACCGGCGACCCGCGTCCCCGCGGCGAACCGCATCACCATCAGGTCGCGACGACCGGCCTTGCGGATGCCGGCCTCGGCAACACCCAGTTCGATGCCGTCAATGACCAGCAACGATGCCGGCTCGGGTGCGTTCAGGTTTACCGCCATTGCGGAGTAGCGAACAAAGGGAATCCCTCCATCGGAGGGGCAACATCCGCAGGGTTCCCCGAGGAATGTTGCGCCCCCTCGGGGGGGAAGGCGCAGCGCAGCGCAGCCTGGGGGTGGGCGTCCACCTACCCGATTCTGCCGTGGCATTGTTTGTATTTCTTGCCGGATCCGCACGGACACGGATCGTTGCGACCGACCTTGAGCGCGGCGCGCACCGGCTCCGCTTTCTCTGCGGCGTTGGCTTCCTCGAGCGCTTCTTCGTAGTCGGCATGCTGATAGCGCACATTCGACAACTGCACCGGCTCCTCGGCGACTGCCGCCTCGACTTCTTCGCGCGCGCGAATCTGCACTGTCATCAGCACGCGGGTGACTTCGTTGCGCACCGTCTCGAGCAGCATCGAGAACAGCTCGAACGACTCGCGCTTGTACTCCTGCTTCGGGTTCTTTTGCGCGTAACCGCGCAGGTGAATGCCCTGCCGCAGATGATCGAGCGCTGCGAGATGCTCGCGCCAATGCGTATCCAGGCTCTGCAGGGTCACGCCACGCTCGTACTGATGCCAGGCGTCGGCATCCACGGCAACGGTTTTCTGCATGTACTCCTCGTTGGCGGTATCGACGACGCGCTTCTGGATCGCGACACCATCGAGCGTTTCGTCGGCCTTGAGCCATTCCTGGATCGGCAGGTGCAGATTGAGTTCCGCCGCGAACGCTTTCTCCAGCCCGGCGACGTCCCACTGGTCTTCGACGCTCTCGGGCGGGATGTGCTCGGCGACCATGTCGGAGAGCGTGCCGGCCCGCAACGATGTAACGGCTTCGGACACGTCGGTGCTCTCGAGCAGTTCGTTGCGCTGCTGGTAGATCACCTTGCGCTGGTCATTCGAGACATCGTCGTATTCCAGCAGTTGCTTGCGGATGTCGAAGTTGCGCGCCTCGACCTTGCGCTGGGCATTCTCGATCGCCCGCGTCACCCAGGGGTGCTCGATGGCCTCACCTTCCGGCATCTTCAGGCGTTCCATGATCCCGGCGACACGGTCGGACGCGAAGATGCGCAGCAGCGGATCTTCGAGCGACAGGAAGAAGCGGCTTGAACCCGGGTCGCCCTGGCGGCCGGAGCGGCCTCGAAGCTGGTTGTCGACCCGGCGCGACTCGTGGCGTTCGGTGCCGACGATATGCAAGCCCCCGGCCGCCACCACCTCGTCGTGAAGCTTTTGCCACGACGTCCGCACGGCCGCGACCTTCGCCTGCTTGTCGTCATCGGCCAGATCGGAGGAGGCCATGATCGACGCGATCTCGGGCTCCGGATTGCCGCCGAGCACGATGTCGGTACCGCGGCCCGCCATGTTGGTGGCGATGGTGATCATCCGCGGCCGTCCGGCCTGCGCCACGATCTCGGCTTCGCGCGCATGCTGCTTGGCGTTGAGCACCTGATGCGACAGCTGGTCGCGCTCGAGCATGCCCGACAGCAGTTCGGAGTTCTCGATCGAGGTGGTACCGACCAGCACTGGCTGGCCACGGGCTTGGCAGTCCTTGATGTCGTTGATGATCGCCTGGTATTTTTCCTTGGCGGTCCGGAACACCTGATCCATGCGATCCGCGCGAATCATCGTGCGGTGGGTCGGGACGATCACCGTTTCGAGGTTGTAAATATGCTGGAACTCGAAGGCTTCGGTATCCGCCGTGCCGGTCATGCCGGCCAGCTTGCCGTACATGCGGAAATAGTTCTGGAACGTGATCGAGGCGAGCGTCTGATTCTCTTTCTGGATCGCCACGCCTTCCTTGGCCTCGACCGCCTGGTGCAGGCCGTCGGACCAGCGCCGACCCGACATCAGCCGCCCGGTGAACTCGTCGACGATGACGATCTCGTCGTTCTGCACCACATACTGCTGGTCGCGGTGGAACAGCGCGTGGGCGCGTAGCGCTGCGTACACGTGGTGGATCAGCTGGATGTTGCTGGCGTCGTACAGACTGCCGCCGTCGGGCAGCAGGCCGTTGCGCGTGAGCAGCTCCTCGGCCTTTTCGTGACCCGACTCGGTCAGGAGCACCTGATGGGCCTTTTCGTCGACCGAGAAATCGCCCGGGCCATCTTCCTTTTCCTGCTTGGTGAGGAAGGGAACCAGCGTATCGACCTTGACGTACAGCTCGTTGTTGTCGTCGGCCTGGCCCGAGATGATCAGCGGGGTGCGCGCCTCGTCGATCAAGATCGAGTCGACCTCATCGACGATCGCGAACGAGAGTGGCCGCTGCACCCGCTCGGTGGTCTGGTAGACCATGTTGTCGCGCAGGTAGTCGAAGCCGAACTCGTTGTTGGTGCCGTAAGTGATGTCGGACGCGTAGGCCTGCTGCTTCAGCGCGTGCTCCATCTGCGACAGGTTGACGCCGACGGTGAGGCCGAGAAAGTTGTAGATCCTGCCCATCCACGCCGCATCGCGGCTGGCCAGGTAGTCGTTCACGGTCACGACGTGCACGCCCTTGCCCGCCAGGGCATTGAGGTAGGCCGGCAAGGTGGCCATCAACGTCTTGCCTTCGCCGGTGCGCATCTCGGCGATCTTGCCCTGGTGCAGGACCATGCCGCCGATCAACTGCACGTCGAAGTGGCGCAACCCGAGCACACGGCGGCTGGCTTCGCGTACCGTGGCAAACGCTTCGGGCAGCAGCTGATCGAGCGTCTCGCCTGCCTGAACCCGAGCCTTGAACCGGTCGGTCCGGGTACGCAATTCGTCATCGGACAGCTGCTGCAACGCCGGCTCCAGCGCGTTGGTCGCGCGCACCGATTGGGTGTAGCGCTTGAGCAGCCGGTCGTTGCGGCTACCGAATACTTTCTTGAGCAGGGTCGAAATCATGGGGTCTGAAAGGGGGCTGGATCGGCGCTTGAAAACGCCGAGGGGCGGGACGCGCTTGGCGCCACCGCCCCTCGGACCAGGAGTCGTGAGTCGCGGCAGTCACCCGGAACCCTGGAGAAACCGGGCTGGATCCTGGGGAACGCCGCGCAGCCGCACCTCGAAATGCAGATGGGCTCCGGTGGATCGGCCGGTGTTGCCGACTTCGCCGATCGTGGTACCGCGTTGAACCAAGTCGCCCACCTTGACGAAACGCGCCGAAGCATGTCCGTAGCGGGTGACAAGATCATTGCCGTGGTCAATCTCGACGACATTACCATATTGGGCGTGGTACTCGGAAGTGACCACGATACCGCTGGCCGCGGCAAGGATGGTCGTGCCCTCTTCCGCGGTGAAGTCCACGCCTTCATGGAAGGCACGCTGGCCGGTGAACGGATCGAGCCGCCAGCCGAAATTCGAACTGAACAGTCCAGCCGCGACGGGATAGGCGGTCGGTTCGAGACGCTTGCGGGCGTTGCTGTCGGTGAGCACGGCTTCGAGCACACCGAGCTTGTCGGTGTCGTCATTGACGTCACGGCTGAATCGGTCGATGGCCTGTTGCAATTCATCCATCGACAGTGGGGTCGGGGAGGCCAGAATCAAACTTCCCCCGCGCGCGGATTCGCCATCGAAAGCGAGGTCTTTGGGCTTCAGACCCGCCAGGCGCGAAACGCGCTCGCCGATCGAATTGAGTTTCAGCAACCGCCCCTGCATCTCACCCAGCTTGGCCGACATGACCTTGAGGCTGTCGCGAAGATACGACTGGGCGTGCGGGTCGGCCGCGGCGTCCCGGTCGGTGGGCGCACCCGGCAGGAAGCGCTGGGCGAGCAAGCCGAAGCCGGCGGACAGAGCGATCAGCATGGTCACCACCCCGATCGCCGCCAATAGCACCCGGCGCGGGCTGATGCTGATGGAACGTGCCTTCGCAAGCCGCGCCGAAACCACAATAATGTCCATCGGCTCCTTCCTGTTTCCGTCAAAGCTACCGATGCATGCCAAATCCGCTCGCGACTGGCTGACGCTTTCCGCCGATGCGAAAATCCTGCTGACGCAGGTGGACCGCTTGCAGCGCTTTCAGACCAGCCTTTCCAGACACACCCTGCCGGCACTCGCCGCCGCGGCAACCGTAGCCAGCTTCGGCGAAGGAATCGTGGTCATCGGCGCCGCCAGCGGCGCCGTCGCCCACAAGCTCAGGCTCGTCTCAACCTCACTTCTGGAAGAATTTAAGAAGCTAGATCAAGAGGTTACTCAAATTCGCGTCGTGGTGCAAGGCGCCACCGTGGCGCCACCGAAGGCTCCGAAACGGGCGCTGCTACCAGTGACGGCGGTTGATCCTCTGCGGCAGTTGGCGGCACAACTGCCGGACTCCCCTCTCAAGACCGCCGTGGCGCGCCTGGCTAACCGCCGTAGGTGACGCCCACCCCCAAGCTGCGCTGCGCTGAGGTGACGCCCACCCCCAGGCTGCGCTGCGCTACGCCTTCCCCCTTGAGGGGGCGCCCCATTCCTCGGGGGACCCTGTGGATGGGGCCCCTTCGCTTCAGATTTTCCCTTCGTTCGGCACCCCCAGGCTGCGCTGCGCCTTCGCCTTCGAGGAGGCATGGTCATCAGACAAACAGGACCAGCCGCTCGAACAGGTAAAGCGCCATGAACACCGCCGCGACGATGACCGAGAAACGCAGCAACTGGGCCGCGAAACGCAGCCAGCGACGATCCTTGGTCACCAGGAACACGACGAAGCAGCCGCCGAGCACCAGCAGGACGATGAAGCCGACGATACGCAGGAGGATCATTGAGGCGGACCCGGGGCGACCGGGTGGATGGCGGCGTCGGCATTCTGCGTGAACTCGTTGCCGACCGCGACTTCAATCGGGCGCCGTCAGTGACGGGGCAGGGCAAAGCGCCGCCCGAGGTACTGAGCGAAGGACACTCTCGAGCGAAGGGGGGCAGCGCCCACAGGGTCCCCCGAGGACGCTGCGCCCCTTTTGAGGGGGAAGGCGCAGCGCACAGCCTGGGGGTGGGCGTCACCTCAGCGTAGCGCAGCCTGGGGGTGGGCGTCCCCTGCTAAGCGACTGGCTGCAATTGCAGCCGCGAGAACGCCGGGGCTTCGGCGTCCTCGAGGAACGTGGCGTACTCCCACGCGGTGGCATCCTGGAGCAATTGCCGCAGCAGCGCGTTGTTGAGCGCGTGCCCCGACTTGAACGCACTGAAGGCGCCGATCAGCGGGTGGCCCAGCAGATAGAGATCGCCGACGGCATCGAGAATCTTGTGCTTGACGAACTCGTCTTCGTAGCGAAGACCATCGGCGTTCAGAATCCGGTACTCGTCCATGACGATCGCGTTGTCGAGGCTGCCACCGAGCGCCAAGCCCTGGGCACGCATGCTTTCGACTTCGTGCATGAACCCGAAGGTGCGGGCACGGCTGATTTCCTTGACGTAGGAGGTTTCGCCGAAATCGACCACTACTCGCTTGCTGGATTGGTCGAATACCGGATGCTGGAAGTCGATCGAGAAATCGAGCCTGAACCCGTCGAACGGATCGAGACGCGCCCATTTGTCGCCATGTCGCACCTCACACGGCTCGAGCACGCGAATAAAGCGCTTGGCGACGTTCTGCTCCTCGATACCCGCCGATTGCAGCAGGAACACGAACGGGCCCGCGCTGCCGTCCATGATCGGCACTTCGCTGGCGGTGAGATCAACGTACAGATTGTCGATGCCCAGACCGGCAAGGGCCGACATGAGATGCTCGACCGTCGCGACCCGGGTGCCGTCCTTTTCGAGGCACGATGACAGGCGGGTGTCGCCCACGACGTAGGGGCTTGCGACGATGTCGACGGCGTCCGCCTGATCGACGCGGCGAAAGACGATACCGGTATCGGGCACGGCCGGACGCAGCGTCATCACCACCTTCTGGCCGGAATGCAGCCCGACGCCGGTGGCGCAAACCATGTTTTTCAGCGTGCGCTGCTTGACCATTCGGGAGTCGATTCGCCGGGTTTGTAATCGCAATGCAACATATGCGCGGAGCGTATCACGCGCACCCGACCCCCAGCCACCATGCGCACCTTACCCACTGTCGCCGAACGGCGACGGCAGCGCTCCTCGCCGGCGCGCGCGCCCCCTGGAGGTAGACGCAGCGCAGCGACGGTGAACGAAGGGCTCCTCTGGAGCGGAGGGGCCCCGCCCACAGGGTCCCCCGAGGACGGGGCGCCCCCTCGAGGGGGAAGGCGAAGCGCAGCGCAGCCTGGGGGTGGGCGTCAGGCTGCGGCGGTGAGCGTGCCGGCGACCGGGTCGATCTCCAGCACCCGGGTGTGATGCGCGGCCAGTCCCGGCTCATGCGAGATGCTGACGATGGTGG
>JANXYG010000109.1 GCA_025350245.1 Betaproteobacteria bacterium | reverse complement strand
GCTGCGGCTGGTGGCCCAGCACACCTATGTTCATCGAGAAAAGTTGTCCAAGCCCCGCAAGCCAGGACCAAAACCACACAAATACATGACTCAGAAACATTGTTGATGAGCTACACGTGGCTTAACTTGGGTGGATTGGGGTGGGAATGGGCGTGATGACCGGTTGCGAGGGAGTGGACCGAATCCGCGTTCGCACGATCGTCATCACCGCGCCACAGCAGGCACACAGAATCGGCGCGCGTGGCTTGCCCACGCCTGGCAGCGCGATCGAGCGCTTGCCGTTCGGGTGCAGGAAGCCGAAGTTGCGCGCGCCGGGATCGTCCTGTTGACCGAAAAGCGCGCCAACCCAGCGCTACGGCGGACGCTCCGCGCCAGGGGCACCATGCCTCTGCTCCGAGTCGTTGGGCCCGCACCGAACACGAGTCAGTTCTACCTGTAGTACCATTCTCTCTGTGAATACCGCCGCGAAGTTGCTGCAGGCTATGCGCCGGTCATCGCTCGACTGGTCGTTGCCTGACCTACAGACAGTCGCGCGACAGCACGAAATTGCCTGGCGCCACAAGGGCGGCAGCCATTGCATCTTCGTGCGCGTTGATGGAAGGACGTTGCCAGTCCCGGCTCGGCGTCCCATCAAACCGATCTACATCCGCTTGTTCTTGGCTCTTGTCGATGGAGAGTGACATGGCTCGAGTTCCCGACTACCCCTTCGAAGTTCGTCCGCTGTCCGCCGAGGAAGGTGGAGGTTTCCTCATTGCGTTCCCTGACTTCACTGACTGTGTGTCCGATGGCGCAACTATTGACGAAGCTATCGAGAACGGTCGCCTTGCGCTCAAGGAAACCATCGCCGCGCTACGTGAGGCAGGCCACCCGATACCGGAGCCCACTGCTGCGACCAACGCCTCGGGCAAGTTCGTTGCTCGGGTGCCGAAGAGCGTACATGCCAAGCTGTCCTCACGCGCCAAGGCGGAGGGTGTTTCGTTGAACACGCTCGTAGTGAGCCTGCTCTCGGAAGGTCTGGGCAAGAAGTCCGCCCACACCTAACGCGCTCAGCGCAGGGTCTGGTGTGGATGCTGACTTTGTATCTGAAGAACGTCGCCGAGAACATACCCGCCCACGTTCTACGAAAGATTCTGAAGGAGATTGAAGGTGGCTGAGAAACGTAAACGCGATATCGGAGCTGAAATTCTCGAAGGTATTCGCCAGCTCAAGCGCGGGGAGGTCGGTCGCGTCATTACGGTGCCATCGGTTTCGGAGACGCGCGCCCGCGTTGGTCTTTCGCAGTCGGAGTTTGCACGCCTGCTGGGGGTTTCGGTTCGTACGCTACAGGAGTGGGAGCAAGGGCGTCGCGCACCATCTGGACCAGCGCGAAGGCTCCTCGCTATTGCGCACAAGGATCCGAAAGTTCTTCCGGAGGCGGTCGTCTGATATCCGCTTCGACACGGACCCTTCACAGCGTCGCTCCGCGCCGCCGTTTCGGGCCGGTCAAGCGGAGCGTTGAGGCTGTAGAAAAAGTCCAACCGCGCCCTTCGAGCCCGGCATACCTGCCTTCACGTGCGGTGGACCGCTGGGCATGCTCTGGTTCACGCGGCGTCGACAATCAGAGGCTCAGGCTCGAGCCTGACCCCCGTTCTCACGCGGACAATCAACGGGGCCAGGCTCGAGCCTGACCCCCCATCCTGATTCAGTCGTTTGGCCGCAGCAGCGGGAACAGGATCACGTCCCGGATGCTCGGGCTGTCGGTGAGCAGCATCACCAGGCGGTCGATGCCGATGCCTTCGCCGGCGGTGGGCGGCAGACCGTACTCGAGCGCCCGGATGTACTCGGCGTCGTAGAACATCGCTTCCTCGTCGCCGGCCTCCTTGGCGCGCGCTTGCGCCGCGAAGCGCTCGGCCTGATCCTCGGGGTCGTTCAGCTCGGAGAAGCCGTTGGCGATCTCGCGCCCGGTGATGAACAGTTCGAAGCGGTCGGTCACCGCGGGATTCGCATCGCTCGCGCGCGCCAGCGGCGAGACATCGGTGGGATGCGCCACGATGAAGGTGGGCTGCATCAGCTTGTCTTCGGTGGTCTCCTCGAACAGCTTCAATTGCAGCACGCCGATGCCATCGGTCGGGAAGGTCTCGACCTTGCGCGATGCCAGCACCGCGCGCACCTTGGCCGGGTCGGCGAGGTCTTCCATCGAGTATTGCGGCTGATACCGATGGATGGCTTCGGCCATCGTCAGGCGGTCGAAGCGGTGGCTCAGGTCGATGGCCGTGCCCTGATAGGTGATGGCGGTGGTGCCTAGCGTCTTCAGCGCGACGGTGCAGATCAGTTCCTCGGTCAGGTCCATCAGGTATTGGTAGTCCTGGTAGGCCTCGTAGAACTCGACCATCGTGAACTCGGGGTTGTGCCGCGTCGAGATGCCTTCGTTGCGAAAGTTGCGGTTGATCTCGAACACCTTCTCGAAGCCGCCGACCACCAGGCGCTTGAGGTACAGCTCGGGCGCGATGCGCAGGTACATGGGCAGGTCGAGCGCGTTGTGATGGGTCTTGAACGGCTTTGCCGCGGCCCCGCCCGGAATCGCATGCATCATCGGCGTCTCGACTTCGAGGTAGCCGCGAGCAACGAAGAAGTCGCGCACGCCCTGGACGATGCGCGAGCGCTTGATGAACACGTCGCGCGAGTCGGCGTTGGTGATGAGGTCGACGTGGCGGTGGCGATACTTCTGTTCCTGGTCGGTGAGGCCGTGGAACTTTTCCGGCAGGGGCTGGAGCGACTTGGTCAGCAGCCGCAGCTCGGTCACCTTGACCGACAACTCGCCGGTCCGGGTGCGGAACAGCACGCCCCGGGCGCCCAGGATGTCGCCGAGGTCCCAGTGCTTGAACGCTTCGTAGTCGGCTTCGGGGATGGCGTCGCGGGTGATGTAGAGCTGGATGCGGCCCGACATGTCCTGCAGCGTCGCGAAGCTCGCCTTGCCCATCACGCGCTTGAGCATCATGCGGCCAGCCACCGACACCGGGATCGGGGTTGCCTCGAGCGCGTCGTTTTCCTTACCTTCGCCGGTGGCGTGCAAGGCCGCTGCCAGATCGGCGCGGCGAAAATCGTTCGGGAAGGCCGGGCCGCCCGCGCGCAGGGCGGAGAGCTTGGCGCGGCGCTCCTCCACGATCTGGTTGGTGTCGGTCGGCGGGGTCTGCGGCATGTCGCTCATGGTCTGGGTCGGCGTCGGTGGTGGCGCTGCGGCGCGCCGGTGGGGCGGCCGCCGGCTCGGAATCGTTGCGGCTATACGCCCTGTTTCAGGCTGGCGGCGATGAACTGGTCGAGGTCGCCGTCGAGCACGGCCTGGGTGTTGCCGACCTCGACGTTGGTGCGCAGGTCCTTGATGCGCGACTGGTCGAGCACGTAGGACCGGATCTGGTGGCCCCAGCCGACGTCGGTCTTGCCGTCTTCCATCGCCTGCTTTTCCTCGTTGCGCTTGCGCAACTCCATCTCGTACAGGCGGGCCTTCAGCATGAGCATGGCCTCGGCGCGATTGCGGTGCTGGGAGCGGTCGTTCTGGCACTGCACGACGATCCCCGAGGGCTCGTGGGTGATGCGGATGGCCGAGTCGGTCTTGTTGATGTGCTGCCCGCCGGCGCCGCTGGCGCGGAAGGTGTCGATGCGCAGGTCGGCCGGATTGATCTCGACCTCGATCGAATCGTCGACCTCCGGGTAG
>JANXYG010000020.1 GCA_025350245.1 Betaproteobacteria bacterium | reverse complement strand
TCCAGGTATGCCGGGCGATCTGCTGGTCCTCGCGCGAGGCCAGCACCAGCACCGCGCAGCGTGACACTGCATCGTTGACCGGATTGCGGACCTCGCGGTTGCAATCGTCGTCGAGGCTGACACCGATCCAGCGCAGGCGGTTACAGATCGCGGCACGCACCTGCGCATCGTTCTCGCCGATGCCACCAGTAAACACGAGCAGGTCGACCCCATCGAGCACCGCGATCATCGCGGCCACCTGCTTGCCCACGGCGTGGCAGAACATGTCGATCGCGAGCCGCGCATCGGCATTCGAGGGCGCAGCTTCATGCAGACGCCGCATGTCACTGCCGATACCGGAGATGCCGGCAAGGCCGGACCGACGATCGATCAACTCTTCGATCATGTCGGCATCGAAGTTCTTTTCACGCATCAGCCAGACCAGCACCCCGGGGTCGAGATCGCCGCTGCGGGTGCCCATGATCAACCCGCCGGTGGGTGTCAGGCCCATGCTGGTATCGACCGACCGGCCGCCCTTCACCGCCGTGACGCTCGCGCCATTGCCCAGATGAGCGATGACGATGCGGTCCGGCAGATCGCCTGTCAGCTGGTGCACGATGGATTCGCAGGACAGACCGTGAAAGCCGTAGCGCTGGATGCCCGCCGCTTGCAGCGCTCGGGGGATCGGCAGTACGCGCGCGATGTCCGGCAGTGATGCGTGAAAGGCCGTGTCGAAACAGGCCGCCTGCGGAAGCGCGCGGAAATGCGCCTGCGCGAAGCGGATGAGCGACAGCGCTGCGGGCAAATGCAGTGGCGCGAAAACGGTGGCGGTTTCGAGCTGATCGACGATTGCAGCGCCGATGAGGCAATGCTGCCGCAGTGTCGGGCCGCCATGGACGATGCGATGGCCGATCGCTTCCGGTGCCGGCAAACCGGCGCTGGCCAGAAGCTCGGCGATGCGGGTGATCGCAGCCTCCTGACTCGGCAGGGCAAGCGTTTCGGCAGGCGCTATCGGCCGGGTCGAATGGTGGACGCGGAATGTCCCCGCGCCCTCACCGATGGCTGCCGCTTCGCCGGCAAGCAGCGCTTCCGCCCCGGAAGCGCCGACGCGGTACAGGCCGAACTTGAGCGACGACGACCCGCTGTTCAGCGCGAGGACAATCCGTTCCGCTTCGGCGACGGTCCTGGCAGACGCCGCGGTGGCCGGCACGATCAGGCCTGCCAGCGCCAATCACGGACCTCCGGCAAGTCGTCGCCGTGCTCGCCGATGTATTGCTGGTGACGTTGCATCGTCGTCCGGTAACGCGCTGTCGCCCGCTCCACCTCGCCCGCCAGTCGCGGAATCCGGCGGATGGCGTCCAGCGCAAGCTGATAGCGGTCGAGGTTGTTCAGCACCACCATGTCGAATGGTGTGGTGGTGGTGCCCTCCTCCTGGTAGCCACGCACGTGGATATTGGGATGATTGCGGCGCCGGTAGGTCAGCTTGTGGATCATCGCGGGATAGCCATGAAACGCGAAGATCACCGGCCGGTCGGTGGTGAACATGGCATCGAATGCCGGATCCTCGAGCCCATGCGGATGCTGCGGCCGGGGCTGCAACACCATCAGGTCGACAACATTGACGACGCGAATGCGAATGTCGGCAACGTACGCCCGCAACAGCGTCACGGCGGCGAGCGTTTCGAGCGTCGGCACATCGCCGGCACAGGCCATCACGACGTCCGGATCCTGGTCATCGCTGGCCCACTGCCAGATGCCCGCGCCGGCGGCGCAGTGACGCACCGCCGCGTCGATGTCGAGCCACTGCCACTCGGGTTGCTTGCCGGCGATGATCACGTTGATGAGATTGCGGCTGCGCAGGCAGTGATCGGCCACCGACAGGAGGCAGTTCGCATCCGGTGGCAGATAGATGCGCACGACGCTGGCCTTCTTGTTGGCGACGTGATCGATAAAGCCGGGATCCTGGTGCGAGAAACCGTTGTGGTCCTGCCGCCACACATGCGATGTGAGCAGATAGTTCAGCGAAGCGATCGGTTTTCGCCAGGGGATCCTGCCGCTCACCGTGAGCCATTTCGCGTGCTGGTTGAGCATCGAATCGATGATATGGATGAAAGCCTCGTAGCAGGAAAACAGGCCATGGCGGCCGGTGAGCAGGTAGCCCTCGAGCCAGCCCTCGCACAGGTGCTCGCTCAGCACCTCCATGACTCTTCCGTCGGCGCTCAGGTCGATATCCACATCGTCGACGTCTGCCATCCATGCCTTGCCGGAAACGGCATAGACGGCATCCAACCGGTTCGATGCCGTTTCGTCGGGACCGAACAGGCGGAAATTGCTCTTGGCCAGGTTGAGCTTCATCACGTCGCGAAGCAGGTTGCCCAGCACCCGTGTCGCTTCCGCCCGGACCCCGCCCGGCGCCGGCACTGTAACGGCATAGTCATGAAACGACGGCATCGACAGTGGCTGCAGACACTCACCGCCATTGGCGTGCGGATTAGCGCCCATGCGACGCTGTCCGGTCGGCGCCAGCGCGGCAAGCTCGTCCCGAAACCTGCCGTCCGCGTCGAACAGTTCGTGCGCCCGGTAGCTTTTCAGCCAGTCTTCGAGTTGTGCCAGGTGCACCGGGTTGCTCACGTCTGCAATCGGCACCTGATGCGCGCGCCAGGTACCCTCGACCGGCTTGCCGTCGACGACCTTTGGACCGGTCCATCCTTTCGGCGTGCGGAAGACGATCATCGGCCAGCGCGGACGCTCCAGTCGGCGCGACTGGCCAGTTGCGCGGGCGGATCGCTGGATATCGCGGATCTGCGCCAGGATGGTGTCGAGGGTGCCGGCAAGGCTCTGGTGCACGGTCGCCGGATCGTCGCCCTCGACGAAATGGGGTTCGTGACCGTAGCCTCGCAACAGATCCGTCAGTTCCTGACGGCTGATGCGCGCCAGCAGCGTCGGATTCGCGATCTTGTAGCCGTTGAGATGAAGGATCGGCAGCACTGCGCCATCCCGCGCCGGGTTGAGGAACTTGTTCGAGTGCCAGCTCGCGGCCAATGCCCCGGTTTCCGCTTCGCCGTCACCGACGATGCACGCAACGATCAAGTCGGGATTGTCGAAAGCCGCGCCATAGGCATGGGCAAGCGAGTAACCCAGTTCCCCGCCTTCGTGGATGGAGCCCGGGATCTCGGGTGAAACATGACTCGAAATACCCTGGGGCCACGAAAACTGGCGGAACAGTCGTTCGAGCCCGCTGCGGTTGCGCTCGATCGCCGGATAGCGCCCGGTGTACGAGCCTTCGAGATAGGTGTGCGCCACCAGTCCCGGGCCGCCATGGCCCGGACCGATGACATAGATCATGTCGAGGTCGTTCTGCTTGATCAGCCGGTTGAGGTGGACATACAGAAAATTCAGCCCTGGTGTCGTGCCCCAGTGCCCGATCAGACGCGGCTTGATGTGGGCAAGCGTGAGCGGGCTCTCGAGCAGGGGGTTGGCCTGGAGGTAGATCTGCCCCACCGAGAGGTAGTTGGCCGCACGCCAGTAGGCGTCCATTTTCTGGAGCAGGTCGGGTGGCAGCGAATCGTGCATCGGGTATACCGGTGTCGGAGGTGACTCGCTCGCCGCGCGGGCTGGCGGCTCATGACAGGCTTGCGCATCATACGACGTCGACACCCCCGCCCCGCGGCGGGATCGGCGCCTTCAGGGGCTGGCATCTGCGGCCTGTTGCCCACGAAGATCAATCCGTGGATTTTTCGAGCGACTGCCGCAGGTGGGCGATCTTTCTGCTCACAGCGCCCTCGAATTGCTTCCACTTGTTCTCGCTGGCTTTCCGCATCTCACCCAGCTTGTCCTCGGCGGCTTTCAAGGCCTGGTTCAGTACCACGTTCTGCTTCTGGAGTTTCGCCTTGACCTCATCGGCCGCTGCGGCGGCCTTCTTCTCGTAACCGGCGATCTTGTCCTTTGCGCTGGCGATGTCACGATCGGCCATGGCCAGGAACCGGTCACGCCTGGCGGTATCGTTCGCATAGACGAAGTCGGGCATCGCCTTCACGTTGTCCTTGGTGGCACCGGCCAGAACGATCCTGCCGTCCTGCTCCTGGACCTGCGAAATCGGGATCGCGACGTTGTGCCTGCCGATGCCGACAAAACCGCCCGCACCGACGATCATGTACGACACCTTCCAGTCCTACACGCCGTCACGTGAAACGCGATGCGTGCGCTATCTCATGGGCGTGGCCGGCGTCAGCGACCAGATCTCGATCAAACCGAAGCCGTCGCTGGGCGCGATCAAATCGGACATCGAATCGGCTTTGCACCGGCGCGCGGCGGCCGACACGAAAAAGATCACGGTCGATGTCCATGGCGGTGACGTGACGTTGTCGGGCACGGGGTGAGCGAGAATGTGCCATGACACCTTCACGCCGCCACACCGAACGCCACCGGGCCGATCGCATCGGCTGGCTGCGCGCCGCGGTACTCGGCGCCAACGATGGCATCGTCTCCACGGCGAGTCTGGTCATGGGCGTTGCAGCAGCGGGAACAAGTCACCAGGCAATCCTCGTGACCGGCGTTGCCGGGCTGGTGGCAGGGGCGATGTCGATGGCCGCGGGCGAATATGTCTCGGTCCATTCACAGGCCGACACCGAAACCGCCGACCTGTCACGCGAGCGCGCCGAGCTCGATACCGATCCCGCCGCCGAGCTGGGCGAGCTGACGGCCATCTATGCTGCCCGCGGGGTCGAGCCCGCGCTGGCGCGCAAGGTCGCCGAGCAGTTGACGAAACGCGATGCACTAGGCGCGCATGCGCGCGATGAACTCGGCATCTCCGAAACCCTCGGCGCGCGCCCGGCGCAGGCCGCCCTGGCGTCGGCCGCCAGCTTCGCCGTCGGCGCGGCATTGCCGCTTGCCGTGACGGCGTTGGCGCCAGCCAGCGGCCTGATCCCCTGGATCGCAGGGACGTCGCTGGTATTTCTGGCGTTGCTCGGCGTCATGTCCGCGCGCGCAGGCGGCGCCGGCATTCTGATGGGGGCATGGCGTGTCACTATCTGGGGTGCACTCGCGATGGCGATCACCGCCGGTGTGGGGGCGCTCTTCGGGGCCGTTGTCTGACGCACCGACATAACGCCCGAGCGACGAGGTCGATCCCGGCAACGACGCGAAGCGGTCGCAAACGAAGGAGCATCGACATGCTGAACACGGTAGGTCATATCAATGGTTCGCGCATCGTCGCGACCGACGGCGAGATCGGACACGTAAAGGAAGCCTATTTCGATGACCAGGACTGGGCGATCCGGTACCTCGTCGTCGATACCGGAACCTGGCTGCCGGGCCGTGATGTGCTCATCTCGCCTCATGCCGTGGAGCAACCTCTGGGCAGAGGCAAGCTGATCGACGTGTCGCTCACGCGCCAGCAAGTGCAGAACAGTCCGGTCACCGAGACCCATCGCCCGGTATCGCGCCAGCACGAGCGCGACTACCTGCGCCACTACGGCTTTCCCGAATATTGGGTCGGCGGCCAACTGTGGGGGAGCAATGCATTGCCGCTGATGCCGCTACCGTTGCCGATGGCGGTCGAATCCGAGGTCGAGAGCGCGATGTGGCAGGAGGAAGTCCCCCCGGAAGACGTCAATCTGCGCAGCAGCGAAGTGGTAGCCGGTTACGACATCCAGGCCACCGACGGCAGCATCGGCCATGTCGAGGACTTTGTTTTCGACGATGAGTCATGGGCGATCCGCTATCTGGTGGTGGACACCCGCAACTGGTGGCCGGGGGGCAAGAAGGTGCTGCTCGCCACGCACTGGATCAACCGCATCGACTGGGCCGACAAGACCGTGTTCGCCCGGTTGACCCGGGACCAGATCCGCGCGGCACCGGCGTACGAAGAGGGGGCCCCGATCGATCGCGACTACGAACAGCGGCTGCACCAATCATATGACCGGCGGGGCGACGGATCGTGAAGCAATCCGCGAGCGGCTTTTGGGGCAGCAACGCGGCCGGATACCACGCCATTTCGGCCAAAAATCGCATCAGTTCACCGCAGGCAATCTCGCCGCCGTCGTGGCGGCCGGCCACCGCGAACCCGCCCAGAACCGCAGCGTGCAGCAGGCCCTCACCAGCGAGTCAGTCCGATGGCAGCGGCGAACGGCCGAACTGATCGCACGCCGACCGGCTGGTTCAGGAGCCCGTTGCGGATGCCGAGTGCCGTGGCTTGCAGTGCGAAGCGCTCGTAGCACCGGCCCACGTCCACCCAATGCTCCTTGTCGGCGGTCTGGCCGACGAACGCCGCGACACCGGCAGAGCTGCAAATCCGGCGCGCGTACTTGTCGTTTTCGCCCTTCGGCGTGAAGAACAACCCGAAGGCGAGGTGGCCCAGCCAGGCAGGGATGTCGCGCAACGACTCGCGTCCAGGCCAGCTGCACGAAGGCCGTCCGGACACTACTGATTTCGGTTAGATCTTCACCCCTTCCAGCACAGTGTGCTCCGATTCGGTAGGCATCAGTCGCGAAAGCTTGAAGCCTCCAGACTCGAACAGCTTCCGATATTCCACTTCGGTGCGCTCGCGCCCGCCGGGTGTCATCGTCAACATCAGCAAATCGGAGACCTTCGAGTAGGACGGCGTGTTGCCAGACGGCACCACACGCTCGCAGACGAGCAGCTTGCCGTGACTGGGCATGGCGACGTGGCAGTTGCGCAGAATTTTCACGCAGCGCTCGTCGTCCCAGTCGTGGATGATGTGCTTCATGAAATAGGCGTCGGCGCCCTGCGGCAAAGACTGAAAGAAGTCGCCAGCCATCGTCTCGCAACGATCAGTGACACCTTGTTCAGCGATGTATCGGTTCGCTCCAGGGATCACGTGCGGCATGTCGAACAACACCCCGCGTAGAGTGGGGTATGTGTTGAGGATGCTGCACAGGGTGCTGCCGTATCCCCCGGCGATGTCGACGATCGTACCGAATACCGAGAAGTCGTACGCCTTTGCGATCGCGGGGTTCATCATGCTCGACACACTCACCATGGCGTCGTCGAAAATCTTGGCCTTGTCGGGATGGCGGGCCAGATAGTCGAAATGCTGAATACCGAAAACGTGCTCGAAGGCCGGCTCCCCCGTCGTAACGCTGTGACGCAGGGCTTGCCAGGACTCGAGCATCATCTCGTCACCGAAAAACAGTGCCATCGGGCGCATTGAGCCTGGAACGTCGGAGCGCAGCAGTTCCGATAATTCGGTATTGCCGAAGCGGCTCTGCGAGTCTTCGGAGAATATGCCGTGGCTCGCCAGCGCTCGTAACAGCCGGTAGAGCGTCGCTGCATGTGTGCGTGTCGTATTCGCCAGCGCCTCGCAGGTCTTGGGTTCGTCAGCAAGCAAGCTGGCGATATCGAGCTGAGCCGCGACCTGGAGTGCGCGCGACACAAAATAGCCTGCAACGACGTCGCGCAGCTGAAAACGGGCGTTGGCTTGCCCGGTTTCGAGATCGGCGTTCTGCATGATTTTGGGATCCATGGCAAGTGCTCCTGGTTTCATGGGCGACCGACGATATCGCCGAGACGAACCCATCGCTCACCATCGAAGCGAATGAGCTGCGCTTGCTCGACCGGCAGGTAGTCGTGCGGGCCGGTGTTGATCCTGATGCCCGGTAACATCATGGGCAGTTGCAAATTCTTGATGTCGGTTGCGCTGCGCAACAGGTTCTCGCGCGTCAAGTTGTCGCCGCATCCCTTCAGCACATGCACCATGAGTTGCCCCGAGATGTAACCAAACACATTGAGCCAATCATAAGGGTCGCCGTCCGGATACCACTTTTTGGCCCACGCCAGATACTCTTTGACCGCAGGGTCGTCGCGCCACTGCGGGTCGCCGGGATCCTTTGTCACCGCCGAGGAGATCAACCCGACAGCCTTTTCCAGACCAGCAGGGCGTAGTACGGCATCTATCGACGTAGCCGTGAAGAGTATCAGGTGAAGCGGCTTCCAGCCGATGTCATAGGCCTGGCGAATCGCCTGGGCCCCGAACTTCGGGGACGTGAAGTCGGCGAAGGTGTCCGCGCCGGAGTCTTTTAGCGTCGTGATCTGTGATGCTACCGTAGGGTCGGTGAGGTCATAAGACGCTTCGGCGACGATCATTGTGCGAGCCTTCTCGCCAAGGCCGTCTTTCAGGCCGCTGAGATAATCCTTTCCTAAGTCGTCGTTCTGATACAACACCGCGATCTTCGCGTTTGGCCGGGTCTTCAGAATATAGTCGGCGAAGAATTTGGCATCGAGACGAAAAGGCGGTCGGACGTTCTGAATCGTCCAGGGAAAATTCTCTGGATCGGCCCAGCGCATAAGATTGGAGTGGATGAACAGATGGGGTACTTTACGCGCGTTAAGGTACTTGTGGATCGCCGTGTTTGGCGCCGTGCCGAGCGGCCCGAAGATCGCGAGTACATTGTCCACTTCCACCAGTTTTCGGGTTTGTTCGACTGTCTTGGGCGGACTGTACCCGTCGTCCAGGCTGAGCAGGTTGATCTTGCGTCCATTGACGCCACCGTTGGCGTTCACCATGGCGATGTAGGCAACATTGGCCCTGCCCGTGGCACTGAGCGCAGACGCAGGTCCACTGTAGGGCATGGTCTGGCCGAGCTTGATTTCAGTGTCTGTGACCCCGGGCCCGTAGCTCTTCTGTGCATGCGCTGCGCTGTGGGCGGTGAGTGCTGCGGCGACGATAGCTGACAGAAACAATGACAATGGACTTTTCATGTGGTCCCTCCAGAGGTCTCGGCAGGTGCGGCTCTGCTCTGAGCCCATGGTAATCCGAAAACGCCCCCCCCCTGTCATTCACCCTGAATCCGTGACCTCACCTCTGTAGGGCAGCACCCTGAGGGTGACGAAATGGAGTGAAATGAAGTGGCGATCGGATTGTGGGTGGATTCGCCGGCAATTTCGGCATACGGCTGATCCCCGTGAAGCAGCTCGGCTATGACCTCACCCCCACCGCCGGTCTGGCCTTGGTGGGTCACTATCTCAACACGATCGCACCGGTGCTCACGCGCTTGGACGCGGCCCTGCCGGTGCGAACCGGAGTGGCCAACAGCGACATCGTTCGCGGCCACCTCGGTCTGCTGGTCCAAGGCAAGAGCGACGTCGACGCGATCGAGAACGTACGTGGCGACCGGTTCTTCCGCGAAGCGCTGGGGATTGCCCAGACACCGTCGAGCCCGACGCTGCGCCAGCGCAAGCGCGTGGCGCTGTGGGAGACCGAGGCCAGCATCGAGGGCATCGCGCGCCCGGTGCGCCGGGTGCTCATCGAGCATGGCCGGCAACTGATCCTAGGCCTGGGCGCGAACGACCGCTGTGCCGAGGTGTTCATCCGGATGAACGCACACCTTGGAAGCAGCGGCACCGGCGTGACGTAGCGGCGCCAGAGCGCCCAACCTCAGCTCACGGATCCAGAAAAACGCACACCGCGCCAACCGCGCTCGTCGCGGCGTGGGCCGGTGCGGCTGAAATCGCCAACGCACCGGCGAATCGGCGAACATGCCACGCGAAATACCCGCCGCCGCAATGCTCGGTGATGTTGGGCGATCGCCATTGCGACAATCTGCACCCATTTCAGTCAAAGTCGTGGTCACTATCTCGTCGGCTTGATCGGGGTCACGGATTCAGGTTATAGGTCATCGCCAGGTTTCCGACGGGTCGGCCACGACGAACAGGCCGATCCCGCTCATGCATGATCCTTGACCCCACAGTGCCTCGCCGCGATTCCGCACGTCTGTACGTCTGTACGCTGACGCGCCCAACTTGCACGACCGGCTTGTTCGAACGGTTTGCGGATCATGGCCGGCCGCGGCGCGAAGCCAATGTTCGATAGCCCACAGGTCGATAGCCCACAGGCGACCGGATGGTGGTCGCCTGATAAACTAGCCTCTTGTGCCTGGATTGTTCGGGCACGATTGCACCAATGTCGGCCGGCTTTCACCACCACACCGACGGCCCGTATGGCGCAGCCTCGGGCCAGCCAACCATTGTGAGGTCACCGATTTCCACGATTCAACGGCACGTCGCCGATGCCGCCCCACAGCGGCAGTGCGTCAGATGAGCGGCACCCTGTTCATCGTCAGCGCGCCTTCCGGCGGTGGCAAGACCAGCCTGGTGAAGGCCCTGCTCGCGGCCGATCCGGCCGTGCACCTGTCCATCTCCTACAGCACTCGGCCGCCACGCCCGGGCGAACAAGACGGGCGCGAGTACCACTTCATCACCCAGGAACAGTTCGACGCCATGCGTGATCGAAGCGAGTTTCTCGAGTGCGCCCAGGTGCACGGCAACTGGTACGGCACCTCGCAGCGCTGGATCGAAACCGAAACCCGCGCCGGCAACGACATCCTGCTGGAGATCGACTGGCAGGGCGCGACGCAGGTAAGGCGCCTGATACCGGAAGCGGTCGGCATCTTCATCATCCCGCCATCACTCGAAACGCTCGCCGAGCGGCTGTCGGCCCGTGCCACGGATACCCCGGCGGTGATCGAACGCCGGCTGCGCGCCGCCCGTGACGAAATCTCGCACCTGAGCGAGTTCGATTACGTTATTATTAACAAGGGCTTCGATACGGCCGCGCGAGATCTCCAATGCGTTGTCAGTTGCCATCGTCTGCGCTTGGCGGCGCAATTGCAGCGCCATCTCGCCCTCATCAACCGCCTGAAGTAGAAGGAGCCTGCCATGGCCCGCATCACTGTCGACGAATCCCTGCAGTACATCCCGAACCGCTTCGACCTGACCCTCGCCGCTACTTATCGCGCTCGCGAGATCGCCAATGGCGCCACGCCCGCGGTCGAGCCCAACAAAGACAAGCCGACCGTGATCGCCCTGCGCGAGATGGCGCTCGGTCTGGTCAGCATCGAAATCCTGTACCGCACCAAGACCTGAGCTTCACGGGCGCGTCGCGCCCCATTGCCGCGACGCACCCGCCGGAGCTTCTTCCTGGCGCGGCGCGCTGTATGCCCGAAACCCTGTTCCGCGACGCAGCCACCTACCTCAGACCGGAGGACGTGGCGCAACTGGAGTCGGCCTACCGCTTCAGCGCCCTCGCGCACGAAGGCCAGTTTCGCAAGACCGGCGACCCGTACGTCTCGCATCCGGTCGCCGTCGCCAAGATCCTGACCCAGTGGCACCTCGACCCGCAGGCGCTCATCGCGGCCCTGCTGCACGACGTGATGGAAGACACCACCGTCACCAAGGCCGAGATCGCCGAGCGCTTTGGGCGCATGGTCGCCGAACTGGTCGACGGCGTTTCGAAGCTCGACCGGATCGAGTTCGAGAGCCACGAGCAGGCCCAGGCCGAAAATTTCCGCAAGATGGTGCTGGCGATGACCCGCGACGTGCGCGTCATCCTCATCAAGCTTGCCGACCGCTTGCACAACATGCGCACGCTCGATGCGATGCAGGCAAAGAAGCGCGCTCGCATCGCCCGCGAAACACTCGACATCTACGCGCCCATCGCCAACCGGCTCGGCCTGAACGCGCTTTACCAGGAGTTGCAGGAGCTTTCCTTCCGCCACCTCTATCCGGTGCGCTACCGGGTATTGCACAAGGCGCTGCTGGCGGCGCGCGGCAACCGGCGTGAGGTCGTCGATCGCATCCTCGACGCCATTCGCAACAAGCTGGCCGGCTCGCACATCGAAGCCGTGGTCACCGGGCGCGAGAAGAACCTCTTCAGCATCTACAGCAAGATGCAGGACAAGCATCTGTCGTTCTCGCAGGTGTTCGACATCTACGGCTTCCGCGTCGTGGTGCGCGACGTGCCCGCCTGCTATCTGGCGCTGGGCGCCCTGCACGGCCTCTACAAACCGATTCCGGGCAAATTCAAGGACTACATCGCGATCGCCAAGGCCAATGGCTACCAGTCGCTGCACACCACGCTGTTCGGCCCGTTCGGCATGCCGCTCGAAGTGCAGATCCGCACCCAGGAAATGCACAAGATCGCCGAGGCCGGGGTGGCGTCGCACTGGCTCTACAAGCAGTCCGACACCGAACTGAACGACCTGCAGCAGAAGACCCATCAGTGGCTGCAGAGCCTGATCGAGATGCAGAGCCAGAGCGGGTCGTCGATCGAGTTCCTCGAGCATCTCAAGGTCGACCTGTTTCCGGATGAGGTCTACGTCTTCACGCCGAAGGGCCTGATCCTGTCGCTGCCGCGGGGCTCCACCTGCGTCGACTTCGCGTATGCGGTACACACCGATATCGGCAACCGCTGCGTCGCCGCCAAGATCAACCAGGAGCTGGTGCCGCTCCGCACCGAGTTGAAGAACGGCGACCGGATCGAGATCATCACCGCCGCGCACGCCAAGCCGAATCCGGCATGGCTCAACTACGTCGTGACGGGCAAGGCGCGGTCGCACATTCGCCATTTTCTCAAGACCATGCAATACGAGGAGTCGTCGCAGCTCGGCGAGCGACTCCTCAACCAGGCGATCGCGGCGCTCCAGCCCACCGCCGAGACCATCGAAGACAGCGCCTGGGACAAGCTGCTGCGCGACGTGGGCAGCGCAACGCGCGAGGAGGTATTCGCCGACATCGGCCTGGGCAAACAGCTTGCGATCGTCGTCGCGCGCCGGTTGCTCACCCTGGGCGAAGGCGACGGCAACTCCAACCGGTTGCCCGGCTCGGTGATGATCCGCGGGTCCGAAGGCATGGCCCTGCAATATGCCCGGTGCTGCAACCCGATCCCGGGCGACCCGATCATCGGCTACGTAAAGAAGGGGCAGGGGCTGGTGGTGCATACCCACGATTGCCCGATCGTCCGCAAGATGCGCGGCGACCCCGACAAGTGGCTGGATGTCGAATGGGCGACCGACGGCAAGAAGCTGTTCGCGGTGAATTTGCGGCTGGTGGTGTCGAACGAGCTCGGCACCCTGGCGCGGGTCGCCGCCGAGATCGCCGACGCCGACTCCAACGTCGACAACCTGAGCATCGAGCCGGGCGACTCGAGCGCCTACTCGAACATGTTGTTCACCCTGCAGGTGCACAACCGGCTGCACCTCGCGCAGATAATGCGCGGCCTGCGCCGCATTCCCGCCGTCATCCGCGTGACCCGTCTGAAGGGCTGACAGCGCTTCGCTTCCTATCCGGCCGAGCCGAGCAGGCCGGCCTCACGATCACGCCATGGACCTCTTCTCGACCCAGTTCGCTTCGGCTCTCGCCGCCATTATCGTCATCGACCTCGTGCTCGCCGGCGACAACGCCATCGTGATCGCGCTGGCCGCACGCACGCTCCCAAAAGCGCTCCAGCGCCCGGCCATCCTCTGGGGCACCGTGGGGGCGATCCTGGTGCGCGTGCTCATGACCCTGGTGGTGGTCTGGCTGCTCACCCTGCCCGGACTGCGGCTGGTGGGCGGGCTGCTGCTGGTCTGGATCGCCTGGAAGCTGCTCGCCGCCGACACCGGCCACAGCGCTTCCAGCGAGGCATCGATTGCCGCGGCGGCAGCGGTGACCTTTTCCAGCGCCATCCGCACCATCGTCATCGCCGACGCCGTGATGGGACTCGACAATGTCCTCGGCGTGGCCGGTGCCGCAAAGGGCAGCTTCGTGCTGGTGGTCCTGGGCCTGGCCATCAGCATCCCCATCATGATCTGGGGCAGCACCATGATCCTGAAGCTGGTCGACCGGTTTCCGGCCATCGTCTATCTCGGCGCGGGCGTGCTGGCCTGGACGGCGGCGGTGATGATCGTTCACGAGCCGCAACTGGAGCCTTGGCTGACGGCGCAGCCGTGGCTGCGCATCGCCATCTATGTCGTGGTGGTGGTCGGCGTGCTCGGCGTCGGCCACTTCACCAAGTGGCGGCGGGCGGGCGCGGGGCTGAAACAAAATTGACTGCCATTTCAGGCACCGTACTAACATCGCATATCCGTTTCACAGATCGCAACTCGTGCACCGCGAGATGGGGTATCCCAAATGATTCTGGCTACCAGATCGGACGACTTTTGCCCGCTTAGTGTGGCGGCCTATGCGGATCAGGCGCTCATTACAGACCAGCAAAGCGACGGAGCGTCCCTGTCTTTCCCGCTTCTCGGACTGTTCGGCGAGACAGGCAGCTTGTTGAGCGAGGTGAAGAAGAAGCAGCGCGATCGGATTTCCTACATCGGCTACGCGGAGTCCGTAGTCGAAGAGCTGGGGGATGTGTTGTGGTACCTCACCGCAGTCGCGGCACGTGGGGATCTGCCGCTGGAAGCGATCATGACGGCCGCCGCCGGGGAGCGGTCTGCTCATGCCGAAGCTTCCTTGTCCTTTGCCTCTCTACAGCCGGATATCATGCCACTACAGTCCGGGCCTTCCGAGGCCTTCGAGGGGACGCTTCTGAGGCTCGCAGGCGAAGTCGGCCTGCTCATGACCGATCAGGTTGCCGGTAACTTGGCCGAGCGCGCGAAGCTGAGTGACCGACTCGTTGCCATCACGCGCACGCTGATTCAAGCAGCCAACGAGGCTGGCGTAACTCTCGAGGCGGCCGCAGTGAAGAACTTGTCGAAGATCTTCGATCGCTGGCCTCGGGTGCGCGCTCATCTCGAACCGCTGGACGCCGACGCAGAGGCAGACGAGCAGCTCCCCCGCGAGCTCACAGTCGACATCTTTGAGCGTCAGGTCGGCGGTCAGACCTATGTATTTCAGCGCTGCAACGGCTTGAACATCGGCGACCGCCTGACCGACAACGCTGTCGAAGCCGACGACTACCGGTTCCACGACGTTTTCCACTTCGCTCATGTGGCCGTGCTCACGTGGTCGCCCGTGATCCGCTCGCTGCTTCGCCTCAAGCGAAAGGGGGATCCGAAGATCGACGAGGTTCAAGATGGAGCGCGGGCCATCCTCGTGGAGGAAGGCATTACGACCTGGATGTTCGGCAAGGCTACTAAGTTGGACTACTTCGACGGTGTGCAGCCCAAGCAACTCTCCTTCGATCTGCTCAAGCACGTTCGTCAGTTCGTCGCAGGGTACGAGGTCGATCAGGTTCCGCTTTGGGTTTGGGAAGAAGCCATTCTTCAAGGCTACGCCGCGTTTCGCTTTCTTCGCCAGCATCGTCGGGGGCGCCTGCGCGTTGACATGAGGAATCGCCGCCTGTCGATAGAGGCGCTGCTATGACGCCACAGGCATTTGTGAGTGCGATAGCTGAACTCGATCTCCCGGCCGTCTTCAATCCGTATCGCGACATCTGTCCATACCATGACCGCGCCGATGCAGCAGAGGTGCGTCGGCGAAATTTGCGATGCTGCCTGGAGGCGGCGCTGGATGCGCACGTGGACACGATATGGGTTGCGCGTGATCTGGGCTATCGGGGCGGCCGGCGCACAGGCGTCGCTCTAACCGACGAAGTCCATCTGGGTTCCGCCGCGGCGATGATGGGTGGCATCGATCTCCAACGCGCGACCCGCGGGCCGCCGGTTGCCGAACGCACCGCCGCCGTGGTGTGGCGGGTTTTGTCCCAGGTCCGCCAGCCCGCCTTCCTCTGGAACATCTTCCCGCTGCATCCGCACGATGCCCAAGACTCGCTGACGAACCGATGCCACACGCACCGCGAGCGCGACGCGACGTGGCCGCTGTTCCTCGCTCTGATCGCCATGATCCAGCCCAAGCGAATCATGGCGATTGGGCGCGATGCGGGACTCGCTCTGTCGTCTCTTGGCTTACCAGTTCACGTTGTCCGACACCCAAGCTACGGCGGACAAGGCGAGTTCATTAGTGGCGTCTGCGCGCTCTACGGTATCGATACGGCCCCAGCATCGGCGGGCCAAGGTGTGCTGGCCTTTGCCGCCAATCACGCAGCGACCGGTGCACCGAGTTGATCGAAGCGGGCAAGCATGGCGGTAAGGTCGAACCGGCGCTGAGGCTTCTGCGGCAGATCGATCTGCGCGTGCGTGGAGATCACCGTCAACGCCCCGACGCGTACGCCGGCTTCCCGGCCCACGAAAGCCATCAGGCGACCCAATCCGATGAGGTTGCCTAGCAGTTTTTCGACGTAGAAGTGGTTCCGGTACATGGCGGTGAGGGTCAGAGTGCGCTCTTCGCCGCGTACCAGCTTGAAGCTCAGGAAGCTGAGGCACTGGCCACCGTAGGGAGAGTTGTCGACGTCCCGGACGGGGTCGAATAGCGACAGCTCGAACTTGTTCAGCGCGCGCACCTGCGGGTCCCTCATGCGTTCGACGATGGCCCAGAGTTGATTCGGTGCTTCACCGCGCGGCACGGGGAAGTCGATCATCCGCTCGAAGTAGTAGCCAGACCAGCGTGCGTTGCGGCGGACCTTGCCTAGCACCTGATCGCGAAACACGCCGAAGAATGTAGGCGCGCCATGGACCGCGTACAGCCCGGCAGGAAAGATCGTGTTCGCGACTGTCTCGACCGACTTGCTGCAGCCAGAGAGGAACTTGTCCACTACCGCAACACGAGCATCCTGCCGGGTCGTTCGAACAATCGGATCGACGACATCGACAATGACATTGTAGGCCTCGTGTTCGGGCTGGGCGTCAACGAGTCGGACGGCCTCGCGCCAAGCGCTGGCGCAGTCAGGTTGTGGAGGAACTGCCAAGTACATTAAGCCTCCTCTGTCAGCTTGGCCGCCGCAAACAGGCGCGGCCCAAGGAACCCTTGGGTTAGCCACGCGTACCCATTTGCGGCCCAACGGTCACCCCAGCGATTGCGGATCAGAATCGCGATTTGCCCATCGCCGTCGCCGTGTCCGACGGCGATGACCGCATGCCGACGGTCCCGCTCTGGAGGTTCTCCAGGCGCTGGGTCCACCACGCCGCCAGGTCCAGGACCGAAGAACGCTGCCGAGAGCTGAAGCAGCAGAATCACCGGTCGGCCGGCGTCAAGCTCTTGAACTATGGCGTCGACCGATACCGATGTTGTCAGGCCATCCCGAGCAAACACCTCACCGACGTTAACGGGAGGAGCCCATGCCGTAAGGTCTGCCGGAACCTTAGCCAGGTACGGCCAGCCCGTCTCGTCGGGCTGGCCGTCCTCTCGCAGCGTCTCCAACGTTGCAGAGAGCAGCGCACCCTGGCCAGGTGAGCGCCCAGCTCTGCGCTGCGCGTGATAGAAGGCGAACTCGCATGAGAGCGGTGTCCATCCGGGGCGCAATGCAGCGTGAGCGTCGCTCGCCGCGAAAGCCAAGCAGGTAGGTCGGGATCCTTGATTCCGGACAAGGCCAAACATCGACCGCAAGTCGATGGCAACGCTGATCGTGCTCACGCCGCCTGCAGAAGGCTGCGGCGCTCTACGCGGGAGAGGCCCTCTTCCTCGGGACCCGTCAAGTCCACATGTACCTCGATCGAAGCGATTGGCTCATCGGGTTCCCAAGGGCGTCGCTCGTCGAAAGCGAGCCGCCCTCGATATGGCTCTGCTGTCACCGCCGTGACACGGCGCATCACTGGTCCACCGATGCCTTCGGCATCCGACGATTCCACCTCGTCGCGAACGATGCCGAACCCGCTCGCCTTGAGCCGGTCGAAGTCCCATAGATATCCACCGCCGCTGTGCTCTTCGAGCCTCAGCACGAAAAGATCCTTGCGGCTGCCATCGATTCGTGTGCCCGCATCTCGTTCGGTCAGCAACCAAACATCGCTGCGGTAGTCGGACGGTCGATATGGCGTCAACAGCCCGGCCTTGATCTCCTTGGGCTCGGCACTTAACAACTGCCGCGCGGTGGATTGTGTGATCAAGCCATGGCGAACCAGCGTCCAGCAGGTCGCTTCATAGCTTGCGCCGAGTCGGAGGGCGAGTTGATATACGGTAGCCGGCGGTCGGAAGCCGACAGAACTCCAACCCTGTCTAGTCGCATGCCAGTGGACCAGCCACCGGGGCATCATGAATTCAACCGCGAACGCGTCGGCCTCTACCTCCTGTATCTCGGGCGGCCGGCCAGTAGCTTCGTGAGAGCCGTCTCTCACCACGTCGGGCAGTCCCGCGAGGGGCATTCTGCGCAAGATTCCCTCATCGTCGAGGCTGGGACGGTGATGCATCGAAAAATGACCAAGCTCGTGGGCGGCAGTGAAACGTTGAACGCTCATCGGCCTCAGCGTCGTCACGAGGACTCCGGGCGCGGGCTCGCTCAGATAGGCTCCGAGGAGCCCTTTCAGCGGGCGCAGCAAGAGAGGAAGGTCAACTTTGTGGATCGCGTCAAAAACGTCGACGTTGCCACCGTGTGCCTCAATGTCTTCACGCCACGCAAGCTTTTGATGAAGCCGCGCGGCCGCCATCGTGCCCCTTCGCACCGCTGTAGCGCGTCCGATGGTTGCCATGAATCAGCGTTGCCCGGCGAGCGATCGTGCGCGGAGGTACTCAGCAAAACGCCCAAGCTCGTCTCGATCTTGCTGGGAAAGCTCCGCGACCTTGCGAGCCAAGTGTGCGACGTCGATCGGCAGATCTGACGCCGCGTCGTCCTCACCAGTGAAGTAAGCAACCGGCTGCCGGTACAGCTTGGCAAGCCGCGCCAGTTCCATCACTTCGACGCGTCGCTGGCCGTTTTCGATGTCCGTCAGGGCCGTACGAGGAATCTTGAGGTAGGTCGCGACCTCGTCCTGCTTGAGTCCGAGGTACTTGCGAGCCTCACGCAGGCGATCACCAAGACGACGTCGCTCGTCTTGGTCGTTGATTACGCGCACTGCGACTTGCGTCATGTTCCACTTCCTTTCTTCGTCACCCATTGCGCTTCGATACGGGACACAAGTTGGTCTACAGCGGATCGGACTGATGAGTACCCACCGGTTCGGACCACGCTTTCCGACAGTTCGAAGCCAAGAATTGGCTCGACCACGCAGAGGATCGATACCACCACAAGCGAATCGATTTCGAAGCCAGCCCCGGCGATGTCCGCAGGCGCGCTCGTTACTGCGATACCTCTGATAGCGGCTGCGGCAGTCACGGCGTGGATCAGCTCGTCCATCAGGCATGTTTCGACCACCGCTCTCGGGAAGGTAGTCACCGTTTTCGCTTTGCTCTCAGTAGCGGGGGATACCGAAATCGCGATCATCGAAGTGTCTTTAAGGTACGGGCCGTCATCTTAATGTCTCTTTTTCAGACACGCAAGTCCCAGTCCCAAGTCTGACCACATCGCGCATCTCTTTCATAGATCGCGAGTTGCTGGCGGCGCTGCACGATGGAATAGCTGAAATTGCACCCGCAGCCAAGCCTCGCCTGGCTTTCTCCCAACAGGACGCGGCATCCTCGGCAACGCCGAGCTGTCGCCGCCGATTCGGCGGTCTCGGCCTGTCACAGGAACTCCTGCCGGACTTGCCGAAGGCTACCAACGGGACAAGAATGTGCTCGCATCCCTGTCGATCAGGTGTCGATCCATGCCGTCAAAGCGCTTGTTTATCTGTGGTCTGCTGAGCTTCGCGCTCGCATCATCGTCGTTCGCCCGGACCGACGATGATGCGGCTATCGGACTCCCGTCACCACCGGCACGCAGCGACCGCCTCGACATCTACGGCGCGGGCATGTGCCATACCTGCGAATGGCGGCCGCACGACAAGACCATGGCGGCGGCCGACCAGTGCGGCAAGACCGCCGACGGGTTGGCGAACGTCGGGGTGTTCGAATGCGGTCGCGATCCGGCCTGCGAACCGGTCTGCAATTTCGTTCGTTGCGGGCAGCCGTAGCCAGGCCAGATCGATGCCGTCTCCCGACGGCGACAATCGGCCCCGCCAAATCCGGGTCAACTCGGCTCGGGGAAACCGTTCGTCGTTGATTCGGCGCAGCTTTTTTCGGCTGGCACGGCGATTGTATGTAACCTGTCAGTGGCTCTCGTGTCCCCCCGACCGGGAGCTGCTGGTAGTCAAGTGGGACTTCACCGCCCGTGCTTCGCCAGAGCCGGGCGGGTCTTTTTTGCAGAGTGCAACAGGTGTATTCGAACGCGGGCACCCGCCTCCCGACAAGACGCCGAAGCCCCGATGTCGCACCGCAGCGACAAGGGCTCGACGACCGTCCAGCCCCGACCGATTGACGTCTGGCGCTACTCAGCCCGCTACAGCGTCGTGCGCTTGCGACACCGGACACGAGATGCTGCCGAGCCCGCCGATGCGGCATTCAGCGACGTCGCCATGCGCGATCACCACGGCACCGGGCGTCCCGCTCGAGATGATGTCGCCCGGAAACAAGGTCATCACGTGCGAATGGAACGAGACCAGTTGCGCGGGCGGAAACTGCATGTTGCCGACCCGGTTCTCGCGATGCAAGCCCCCGTTTTTCCAGGTACCGACCTGTAGTGCGAGGACGTCGCCGACCTCCTCGGGCGTATACAGCTCGTGGCCGAGCACGAAAAAGGTGTCGAAGTTCTTCGAGCGCGTCAGGTAGCGAGGATTCTTCTGGAGGATGTCTTCGGCGGTCATATCGAGGATCAGGCAGTAGCCGGCAACGTAGTCGAGCGCATCGCTTTCGCTCACGCGGCGGCACGGACGGCCGATGATGATCCCGAGTTCCGCCTCGGCGGTCACGCGCTGCGATTCGGGCGGCAACTCGATGGTGTCGCCCGGGCCGATCAGCGTCTGGTCGCCCTTCATGAACGAGGCCGGCTCGTCCGGGTAGATCGCGTTCAGATCCTGGGCGTGGTCACGGTAGTTGAGCCCGATGCCCCAGATCTTGCGCGGATGCCGATACAGCGGTCCGAAGCGCAGCGAACCCGGCGCACGATATTTCACGGTGGCAAATGCGTCGGCGGCGAGCGCATCGCTCAAACCCTGCGCGATCAGCGTGAAGGTATCGGTGGGCCACGCCTTGCCGAGACGAGCGTTGATGTCGGCAACCAGGGTCACGCCGTGCGCGGTGACCACGGCCGCCTGCTCCGTACCCGCTTCGATCACAGTGCAAAGTCGCATGGCGCTTTCGCTGTCTGGTGACAGCGAACGCTCGGGGAGACGCGGACGCCGCCGGGTTTGGCCGGTGTTCCCGGACGGACGAATTGGTGGGCCGTGAAGGATTCGAACCTTCGACCAAGGGATTAAGAGTCCCCTGCTCTACCAACTGAGCTAACGACCCGGTGTGGTGCAGGGCGGACGGCTGTCGCTCGCCGAACACCGATTGTGGCTTTTTCTCGGATGGTAGGTGGTGCGAGATTCGAACTCGCGACCAACGGATTAAAAGTCCGCTGCTCTACCGGCTGAGCTAACCACCCAAAAAAGGAGGGCGCATTCTATCGGCGTGCGATTTGGGGTGTCAATCGAACACGCGACTTTTCGCCGTGCCAAATCGTTGTTTTCATTTGGCTCTGGTCAAACCACCGCTGGTTGGTAACGGGTCGGGTCGGAAATGCCGGCAGTGTCGAACCCGGCCTTGCGGATGCGGCACGAGTCGCACACGCCGCAGGCGCGCCCCTCATCGTCGGCCTGGTAGCACGAGACCGTGAGCGAGAAATCGACACCCAGGACAGCACCGCGCCGGATGATGTCGGCCTTCGACAAGTCGATCACGGGTGCCCGCACGCGCAGGCGGCGCCCCTCGACGGCGGCCTTGGTGGCGACGTTGGCGAGCGCCTCGAACGCGTCGACGAACACCGGCCGGCAGTCCGGATAACCCGAATAGTCGACCGCATTGGCGCCATAGAAGATGTCGCTCGCGCCGACCGCTTCGGCATGGCCCAATGCCAGCGCCAGCATGATGGTGTTGCGCGCCGGCACGTAGGTGACGGGGATCGCATCGACCGCCACGCCGCTGGTCGGTACGGCGATGGCGTCGTCCGTGAGGGCGGAACCGCCGATGGCGCGCAGGTCGACCGCGACGACGGTGTGGTCGGCGGCGCCGAGTTGCCGCGCCACCTGCACCGCCGCCACCAGCTCCGCGCTATGGCGCTGGCCGTAATCGACCGAGAGCGCATGCACGGCGAAACCTTCGGCACGGGCCAGGGCCAGCACGGTGGCGGAATCCAGCCCGCCGGAGAGAAGAACCACCGCCTTTTCCATGGTGCGATCAGTGGCCGGGCTGCTCGCCCCAGAGCAGCTTGTGGATCTGGATCTGGAGGCGCACCGGCAGGCGGTCTTCGAGAATCCATTCGGCCAACAGGCGCGGCTCGAGCTGGCCATGGCTGGGGGAGAACAGCACCGGGCAGCGCGCGTCGAGCGCACGCTCCGTGAGCAGCGCCCGCGCCCATTCGTAGTCGGCCCGGTCGCACAGCACGAACTTGAGTTCGTCGTGGCGACGCAGGAGGTCGAGATTCGGCCAGAGGTTGCGAGCGACTTCGCCCGAGCCGGGCGTCTTGACGTCGACAATCCGCGAGACTCGCGGGTCGACCGGCGCGATGTCGATCGCGCCGCTGGTCTCGAGCGAGACATCGCAGCCCCGGTCGCACAGCAGCTCCAGCAGCGGCAGGCAGGCCTTCTGCGCGAGCGGTTCACCGCCGGTCACCGTGACTCTCGGAACCGCCAGCTCACCCACCCGCAGCAGGACCGCATCGATCGACAGGCTGTCGCCACCGTGGAACGCGTAGGCGGTATCGCAGTAGCCGCAACGCAACGGACATCCGGTAAGCCGGACGAACACGGTCGGCAGGCCCACCCGGCTCGTCTCGCCTTGCAGCGACAGGAAGATCTCGGTCACACGCACCCGCAGAGCCCGCCAGCTCGCATCCGGTGCGACCGCCAGGGCAGCAGTGGCCGACACGCTCACTTGAGCCTGACGAGGCGCTGGCGCGCCTTCCCGGCCGCCTCGTTGGACGGATATCTCGCGATGAGATCCTCGAACGTCTTGCGCGCCGACGACGACTCGCCCTGCGCGTTGAGCGCATTACCGAGGATGAGCATGGCATCCGGCGCCTTCAGGTGATCGGGATAGGTCACGAGCAGCTTCTGCTGGGCGGCGATGGCGTTGGGGTAGTCGGCAAGACGAAAATAAGCTTCACCCAGCCAGTATTGCGCATTGGGCGCCAGCTCGTGCCGCGGGTAGAGCTTGAGGAAACTGCGGAACTCCTGCACGGCGCCGGTGGAATCGCCCGCGCGCTGGCGCGCCAACGCCTGCTCGTACACCCGCCTGACAGTGTCGGGATCGGCGGCGTTCGGCGTGCTTGCGGGTGGTGCCGGTGGTGCGGGTGCGGGTGCGGGTGCGGGTGCGGGCAAGGGTGCCGGTGTTGGCGGCACGGCGGCCGGCGCGGGCGGCTGTTCGCGGATCGGCGGCGCCGCGGGGGCGACCGGGACCACCGGCGCCGGCATCGCCGCCGCGGCGGCAACGGCGGTCTCGAGCTTTTTCAGGCGCAGATCGAGTTCGCCCATCTGGGCGAGCGTCACTATCGAGCCGATCGCGGTTTCGAGTTTCTTGATGCGGGCATCGACCTCACTCAATGGCGCCGCCGTGACGGCTGCCACAACGGCCACCTCGAGTTTCTTCACGCGCGCGTCGATCTCTGCGATCTGGGCGATCGCCTTGCGGCGGGCATCGGCGTCGTCCTTGACCTGCTGTTCGAACCGACGCAGCCGGCCGTCGGTGTCGTTGTACAGATCGCTCTGGCGCTTTTCGCCCTTCTGCATGCGGTCGCTCAGGACCTCGGCCTTGTTGGCGGTTTCCTCGATCTCGCCGCGCAACTCGCGCATCTGCCGGCTCAGCGCCTCGATCTGGCTGAGCATGTCGAGCAACGCCCGATTCTCGCTCGGTGCCGGCCGCGCCTGCGCGCGCACCGGCTCACTGCCGATGACCAGCGCCAGGGCAACGGCAAGCGCTACTGCGGGTAGGCGCGACATCGACACGCGAATTCCGGTCGCGGCGAGATCACTGTGCGCCGGAATACACGATGTCGCTGCGCCGGTTCTCGGCATAGGAATCGTCGTCCTGCCCGGTGGCCTTGGGTTTCTCCTCACCAAAGCTGACCGCCTCGACGCGATTGGGTGCGACGCCGAGCACCGCCAGCGCACGCTTGACCGCATCGGCACGCCGCTGCCCGAGCGCGAGGTTGTATTCGGTCGAGCCGCGCTCGTCGCAGTTGCCCTCGACGCGTACCTTGAGCGACTTGTTGGCGTTGAGGAACTGGGCGTGCACGTCGATCAGACCGCGATATTCCTCGGTGATGTCGAACTGGTCGTAGTTGTAGTAGATGCTGCGCTTGAACACCGGGCTTGCCGGGTCTTTCAGCGCCGTCATCGGATCGGACAAGGCACGCTCACTCATGCCGCCGCCGGTAAGCGGCTTGACCTGGGGTTCCTGCTGTTCGGCAGCCTTGCGCCGCTTGGCTTCGTCCATCTGGCGGCTCAGCTCCTCCTGCTCGCGAGCAACCTGCGCGCGCCTGGTCTGGTCTTCCGCCTTGCGTTGCGACTCGAGCAGATCGCGCTGTTCGACCGCGGCCTTGCTCTGTTCCTTGACGTCCTGCCCGGCGCAACCCGCCAGGGTCAGCGCCAGCACGGCCAGGCAAATGCGAACTTTCATGGTGTGAGCTCCTTCGTGACTTCGAGATTCAGCGTGACTTCGACAAGGGACCCCACGCGGGCTCCCGAACACTGCCCGACGACTCGGAAAGACGCTGCTTGATCCGACCATCGCGCGACACCGCCGCGAGGATGCCACGCCGATTGTGTTCGGAGGCATAAAGAATCATGCGCCCGTTGGGCGAGAACGTGGGTGACGAGTCGATCCGGCCATCGGTGAGCAACTGCGCGTCGCGGCTGCCGATCTCCTGGATCGCGACGTTGTAGCGGCCGCCGTTGCGCTGGATGAAGCAGAAGCTGCGGCCATCCGGACTCCAGCGCGGCGTGACGTTGTAGTTGCCCTCGAAGGTCATGCGCTCCGACGGCCCGCCCCTGGCCGACATACGATAGATCTGCGGGCTCGCGCCGCGATCCGAGGTGTAGAGGATGCTGCGGCCATCGGGTGACCAGGAGGCCTCGGTGTCGATCGACCCGCTGTTGGTGATGCGCACCACGTCGGTTCCGTCGGCGGCAATGGTGTAGATCTGCGCCACGCCGTCACGCGAGAGCGTGATGGCGAGCCGCTGTCCGTCCGGCGACCAGCACGGCGCGCTGTTCGACCCGTCGAAGTTGGCGAGCACCTGGCGCGAGCCATCGGCCAGGGAATGCACGTAGATGGCGGACTTGCGCTTCTCGAACGACACGTAGGCGATCCGGCCCCCGTCCGGTGACCAGGCGGGCGAGATGATCGGCTCGCGATTGGCGAGAATGAAATCGGCATTGCCGCCGTCGGAATCGGCGACCTGCAATTCGAACCGGTCGCCGGTCTTGACCACATAGCAGATCCGGGTGGCGAACACGCCGGGTTCGTTGGTGAGCGCCTCGTAGATGGTATCGGCGATGTGATGCGCGATCGAGCGCAGTTGCGTGGCGGCGATGGTGTAGCTGAAGCCGGTGCGCTGCGATTCCTTGCCCACCTCCATGAGGCGGAAGCGCACCGCGAGCTTGCCGTCGGAGCGCTCGACGATGTTGCCGATGACCAGATTGTCGATGCCGCGATTGCGGAAATTGCGCCAGTCGATGTCTTCCGGCTCGGACGGATAGCGCGGCATCCAGCCGGCGGTCTGGTCGCGGAACAGGCCGCTGCGCAGCAGATCCGCGAGCACGATCTCGCTCATCTTCTCGCGCTGCCGCTCCTGGTTGGCGAAGGGCAGGATGGTGATGGGAATCTCGCGCCCGCTGCCGCCGACGATCTCGATGGTGAGGGCGGCGCGGGCCAGTGGCAACGCTGCCATGGCACCGCTGAAGGCGAGCGCCTGTAGCGCGCGACGACGGGATAGACGGTTGGAGTCGGTCATGGAAGCGGATTATAAGTAGATGACGCCCGTTGGCCCCGTGCGGTGGCGAACGCAGCGCGCTCGGGAAGCAGAACCGCAGCACCGCAGAATTCCCCTGAGGATGCTGCGCCCCCTTCTGAGGGGGAAGGCGAAGCGCAGCGAAGCCTGGGGGTGGACGTCGCCCTCCCCTCAGTCGCGGGGGCGGAAGACGAGATGTAGGTCACGCAGTTTCGACATCAGGTCGCGGTAGTCGGCAATGTTGAATGGCGCCGCGGCGTTGATGGCGCGCTCGACCGCCGCATCATAGGCGGTGGCGCCGCTCGTTTTCGTCAACTGCACCGTGGCGATCGCGCCGCTCTCCAGCAGCCTGACATCGAACTCCGCCTGCGGATTGCCGTTGACCCCCGGCGGGATCACCACCTTGTCGTGCACCGCGTCGCGAATGCGCTTGATCGCGGCGGCCAGCTTGGCCTTCTCTTCAGCGGCAGCCTTCGCCGCCGCCTGCGCCGCACGACTCACTTCGGCATCCGCACGTGCCTTGGCGGTGACCGCTTCGGCATCGGCGCGCGCCCTGACGGCAGCCACCTCGCGCACCTGGCGCTCCTCCTCGGTCCGGCGCTTCGTCTCTTCCAGGCGACGCGCGTCGTCCTGTCGCTTGCGTTCGTCGTCGATACGCTTCTGTTCCGCTGCCTGTCGCATCGCGTCTTCGCGCTTCACCCGTTCGATCTGCCGTTGCTCGGCCAGCTTCCGTGCTTCCTCCACCAGCGCCTCCCGGCGGAGTTTCTGTTGCTCCCGCTCGCGCTGCTTCTGCTCGAGCGAAATATCGGCCGGCTTAGGCTCGCGCTTGGGTTCGACCTTCGGTTCGGGCTTCGGCTTGGGCTTCGGCTTGGGCTTGGGTTCCGGTGCGGACACCACCTTTGACGGCACCGGTGGCGGCAGTGTCACAGGAGGCGTCTCGACCGGTGGCGGCGCGGGCGGCTCCACGACCCTGGGCAGCACGGGCGTCGGCGCGGGCCGAACCGCGACCGGCGCGGTGTCACGCCACAGTGTGACGTCTACCGGTTCGGGCGGCTTCCGATTCCAGGTGAAGCCCACCACCAGAAACAGGAACAGGCCGACATGCACCGCCGCGGCAAGCAGCCCGGACAACAGGTAGTCCGGGCGGCTCGCCGTTGCCATCAGTTCGACCTCGGCCTGGTCAGCAAGCCGATCTTCTCGATGTCGGCACGCTGCAGCAGGTCCATCACCTCCATCACCCTGCCGTAGTTCACGCTCGGGCTCGCGGCGATCACCACCGCGCGCCCAGGGGTCTGCGTCTGCAGCTCGTGCACCCGCTGCGCGAGCTGGTCGATATTCACGGCCCTGGCCGATGCCGTGGTGCCGTCCTTGAGCTGCACCACGCGCCGGTCGTCGGACACGATGATCTCCACCGGCAGGGATGGCACAGCCGACGACTTGCCGACCGACGGCAGATCGACGACACCGGTGTTGATCATCGGTGCGGTCACCATGAAAATCACCAGCAACACCAGCATCACGTCGATGTAGGGCACGACGTTGATCTGGCTCATCGGCCGGGATCGCGCGCGCCTCGTGCTAGTCATCGCAAGCGAAGGGGCAGCGCCCACAGGGCTCCCCGAGGACGCTGCGCCCCCTGGGGGGAAGCCGTAGCGCCGCGCAGGCTGGGATGGACGTCACAGAGGAGGCTGGCGCTGGAGGATGTTGGAGAACTCCTCCATGAAGCTTTCGAAGCGCGAGGCGAGGCGATCGACGTCGCGCACGTAGGCGTTGTAGGCGAGCACCGCGGGAATCGCGGCGAACAGGCCGATCGCGGTGGCGATCAACGCCTCGGCAATCCCGGGGGCGACGTTCTGCAAGGTGGCCTGGCTGACGTTAGCCAGACCCCGGAACGAATTCATGATGCCCCACACGGTGCCCAGCAGGCCGATATAGGGGCTGACCGAACCCACGCTCGCGAGGAAATTGAGATGCGATTCGAGATCGTCCATTTCACGCTGGAACGTCGCGCGCATCGCGCGCCGGGTGCCGTCGAGCACCACCGCGGTGTCCTGGCCGCGCTGGCCGCGCAGGCGCTGAAACTCCTTGAGCCCGGCGATGCAGATCTTCTCCAGGCTGCCGCCGTCTTCAGACCGGCGCTTGCCCGCCGATATCTCGCCATGACCCTGCTCGGTATGGAAGCGCTGCTCGAAATCCTCGGTCTGTTGCTTGGCGGCGCGAATCACGAACCACTTGTGGAAGATGAACCACCACGACACGAACGACATCGACAGCAGCACCAGCATCACCAGTTGCACCACCAGACTGGCGTTGGCGATCAGATGCAGGAAAGACAGGTCTCTCGGGTTCATGCGCTCACGGTTCCGGTGCTCCAGTCGGTACCGGCCGCGCGCAACCACTCCATGCGCACGCGCTCGAAGAAATTCAGATACCCGCCGTGATACACGATGCCGCCGGCGTCGGTGTCCTGGAAGTAGACGCGAACCGGCATGGAAAAGGCGCGGACACCCGCCGGCACGGTCACGGGCTGGTCCACATGTCGGGGGTTGGTCCGGTCGCGGGCTGCGCGATGCCGAAATGCCGGTACGCGCTCAGGGTCGCGATCCGCCCGCGCGGCGTGCGCTGCAGGAACCCCTGCTGGATCAGGAACGGTTCGAGCACGTCCTCGATCGTGTCACGCTCTTCGCCGATGGCAGCCGCCAGATTGTCGACCCCGACCGGACCGCCGCCGAACTTCTCGAGCACGGCCAGCAGCAGCTTGCGGTCCATCACGTCGAAACCGAGGGCGTCGACGTCGAGCATGTCGAGCGCCGCGTCGGCCACCGGCCGGGTGATCGCCCCCTGGGCTTTGACCTGCGCGTAGTCGCGCACCCGGCGCAGCAAACGGTTGGCGATGCGCGGGGTGCCGCGCGAACGCGAGGCGATCTCGAACGCGCCCTCGGCCGCAATTTCCACCTCGAGCAGGCGGGCGGAACGCTTGACGATGCGGGTGAGCTCCTCAGGGGTGTAGAACTCGAGTCGCGACACAATGCCGAAGCGGTCGCGCAGGGGATTGGTGAGCATGCCGGCGCGGGTGGTTGCGCCGACCAGCGTGAATGGTGGCAGGTCGAGCTTGACCGAGCGCGCCGACGGCCCCTCGCCGATCATGATGTCGATCTGAAAATCTTCCAGCGCCGGGTACAGCACTTCCTCGACGACCGGCGACAGCCGGTGGATCTCGTCGATGAACAGCACGTCGTTGGGCTCGAGGTTGGTGAGCAGCGCCGCCAGATCACCCGCCCGCTCCAGCACCGGACCCGAGGTCTGGCGCAGATTGACCCCCATCTCGCGCGCGATGATGTGCGCCAGGGTGGTCTTGCCCAGGCCGGGTGGCCCGAACAGCAGCACGTGATCGAGCGCTTCCTTGCGCTGGCGCGCCGCCTCGATGAAGATCGACAGCTGGCCGCGGATCTTCTCCTGGCCGACGTATTCCTCGAGCTGTTTCGGGCGCAGTGCCCGCTCGAGCGCCTCTTCCTGAACGCCTTGCGCTGCCGGTGCGATCAGCCGGTCGGTTTCGATCATCCGCAGGCGGGCACCTGGCCGACGCTACCGGGGCTTCGCGGCGGCGAAAGCCGCAACCGCCGGGTCAGCGAGACGCGCGTTGGCAACCGCCTCACCCGGCAGGCGCGACGCCACCTGGTACAGGCGGGCGTTGATGATCCCGGTCAGCTTGATCATCAACGTTTTCTGGTAGCGCACGCCGAGCGCGGAGAGGGCAAACCGCTGGCCCTCGATGTTTTCGGTCGCCGCGATCGAGAAACGCGACGACCGATCTTCGTCGTCCCAGATGTAGGTGAGGTCTTTCTGCACCTGCGCGGTACCGGGATAGTCCTGGAGAAAGCGCCCCGACATGGTCAGCGCACCGCTCACGTGAAACGCCACCGAATGGGCGATCAGCATGGCCTGCTTGGCGCCGACGTCGGTGCGGAAATGCGCGATCAGGGGGGCGATGTCGCCGGGCTTGAAGCTGGTGTCGATCATCTCGGTCCACGGCGCCGACAGCCACGCGAGATCGGCCCAGTCCTGCCGCACCACGGCAAGCGCCGGTGGCAGCATCGCCGCTTCGGCTTCGTCCCATTGCGGATTACCGCGCTTCCAGGCGGGCCCCAGCTGGTAGTCGCGCCCGATGCGGGCGAGTTCGGCGCGGACGGCGACCAGGCTTTCCTGGACCAGGTAGCGGTTGCCGATAGCAACCGAGGTTTTCCAGTCGTGCAGGGCGAGCAACTCGGCGGCTTTGCCCGACTCGGCGTTGGCGGCGCACACCGGCATCGACAGGCAGGCTGCGGCCAGCAACGCGAACAGGAGGCGAAAGAAGAAACGGTGGGGCATTGCAATGACACCGGGGAAGACGGGCGCGGGCATCGAAGCCATCGGACCCTGTGAAAGTGCCCGGATTATAGACGCAACGCCCGTGTCGGCGGGGTAAACGGCGGCCTCGGGGAAACCGCCCGCCGGGGCGCGCACCACGCCATCGGTCAGACCTTGGAAAGCAGCCGCAACGCCTGCCGGATGGCGTCCTGCACCACCATGCCGGGCTCGAGTTTCGCCAGTGCCGCCCGTGCCTCGCGGTCGTTGTAGCCGAGCGACAGGAGCGCATTGAGCGCGTCACCCGACGCGCCGGAAGCGGCGACGTTGACCGATCCAGGCACGAGCGCCAGCTTGTCTTTGAGTTCCAGCAGCAGGCGTTCGGCGGTCTTCTTGCCGATCCCCGGCACCTTGATCAGCCGGGCGCTGTCCTGCAAGGTCACGGCCGCGTAGAGATCGTCGACCGACATGCCCGACAGCAACGAGAGCGCGGTGCGGGCGCCGATGCCGGTGATGCGCACCAGTTGCCGGAACAGGCGGCGCTCGTCGTCGGTGGCGAAACCGAACAGCAGGTGCGCGTCTTCGCGCACCACCAGATGCGTGAACAGGGTCACCGGCTGCCCGGTTGCGGGCAACCCGTAGAACGTGCTCATGGGCACGTCAACGTCGTAGCCGACACCCTGAACGTCGATCACCACGGTGGGCGGCTGCTTCTCGATGAGGATGCCGTGCAACCGCGAGATCAAACCAGCCTCCCGCCGCGCATGCGCATGCCTGCCGTCGCAAGCGTGCCCAACCCGAGCCCGGCATGGGCATGGCAGATGGCGCAGGCCAGCGCGTCGGCGGCGTCGGTGGAAGGCACGCCCGGCAGCCCGAGCAGCCGCTTCACCATTTCCTGCACTTGTTCCTTGGCGGCGTGACCGTTACCGACCACCGCCTGCTTCACCTGCAGTGCGGTGTACTCGCTCACCGGCAGACTGCGCAACACGGCAGCGCAGATGGCGGCGCCACGCGCCTGGCCGAGCAACAGCGTGGACTGCGGATTGACGTTGACGAATACCTTCTCGACCGCGACCTGTTCCGGCGCCGAACCGTCGATGACTTCGTGGATGCCATCGAGGATGGTCTTGAGTCGCATCGGCAGCCCGAGGGCATCATCGGTGCGGATGCAGCCGCTGGTGATATAGACCAGCTTCTGGCCCTGCTTTTCGAGCACGCCGAAACCAGTGATGCGTAACCCCGGGTCGATGCCGAGAATGCGCATGGCGCCGACCGGCCGGCCTCTCAGGCCGCCTCGTCGATGAGGGCGGTGGTGAAGACTTCCTGCACGTCGTCGAGATTTTCGAGCACGTCGAGCAGCTTCTGCATCTTCGCCGCGTCGTCGCCGGTGAGCACAACTTCGGCCAGCGGCTTCATGGTGATCTCGGCATAGGCGGGTTCGAGGCCGGATTTGCCGAGGGCATCCTTCACCGTGATGAAAGCATTGGTGGGTGCGGTGATCACCTCGATCGACCCGTCATCGTTGGTGACGATGTCGTCGGCGCCGGCGTCGAGCGCGACCTCCATGACCTTGTCTTCGCTGGCGCCGGGCTCGAGGATCAGCTGCCCGCAGTGGCGGAACAGGAAGGAAACCGAACCATCGGTACCGAAACTGCCGCCGTACTTGGAGAACGCATGCCGCACCTCCGCCACCGTGCGGGTGCGGTTGTCGGTCATGCAGTCGACGATGATGGCGCTGCCGCCGATGCCGTAACCCTCGTAGCGGATTTCTTCGTAGCTGACGCCTTCGAGCTGTCCGGAGCCACGCTTGCTGGCGTTCTCGATGGTGTCTTTGGGCATGTTCTGGTCGCGGGCCTTGTCGATGGCCAGGCGCAACCGCGGATTGATGCTGGCGTCACTGCCACCGAGCCGCGCGGCGACCGTGATTTCCTTGATGAGCCGGGTGAAAATCTTGCCGCGCTTGGCATCGGTGGCGGCCTTCTTGTGCTTGATGTTGGCCCACTTGCTGTGTCCTGCCATGACTGCCTCTGGATTCCGTGAATAGGCGGTGCGATGCCGCAACGACCTGCCCGAAAGGGCACGATTGATATACTTTTCAGAATCTTATCATCGCGCCTCCGGAGGTTGCCATGCCCGCACCGATGCTCGTCGCCAAATCCGAGCGCGACCTTTTCCTGTTACCGGGCCTGGCCAACCGCCACGGACTGATCACCGGCGCCACCGGCACCGGCAAGACCGTGACCCTGCAACGCCTGGCCGAGCAATTCAGCGCCATCGGCGTGCCGGTGTTCATGGCCGACGTCAAAGGCGACCTCGCCGGACTGTCGCAGGCCGGCGCCTGGAGCCCGAAGCTGAAGGAACGCGCGGACCAGCTCGGCATGGGCGATCCGGGCTTCAGCGCATTTCCGGTGACGTTCTGGGATGTCTGGGGAGTGTCCGGGCATCCGGTGCGCGCCACCATCTCCGAAATGGGGCCGCTGCTGCTCGGGCGGCTGCTCAACCTCAACGACACCCAGCAGGGCGTGCTCAGCCTGACCTTCAAGATCGCCGACGACAACGGCCTGCTGCTGCTCGACCTGAAGGACCTGCGGGCGATCATCCAGTACGCGGGCGAGAACGCGAAGGAATTCACCACCAGCTACGGCAACATCTCGGCCGCGTCGATCGGCACCATCCAGCGCGGGTTGCTGGAGATCGAACAGCAGGGCGGCGACCAGTTGTTCGGCGAGCCCGCCCTCGATCTCGATGACCTGATGCAGACCGACAGCAAGGGGCGCGGCATGATCAACGTGCTCGCGGCCGACCAGCTGATCAACGCGCCCAAGGTCTACGCCACCTTCCTGCTGTGGCTGCTGTCGGAACTGTTCGAGCGTATGCCCGAAGTCGGCGATGTCGAGAAGCCGAAGCTCGTGTTCTTCTTCGACGAGGCGCATCTGCTGTTCAACGATGCCCCGGCGGCACTGCTGGAAAAGATCGAGCAGGTGGTGCGCCTGATCCGCTCGAAAGGCGTGGGCGTCTACTTCGTCACGCAGAATCCGCTCGATGTGCCCGACACCGTGCTCGGCCAGCTCGGCAATCGCGTGCAGCATGCGTTGCGCGCCTTCACGCCGCGCGACCAGAAGGCGGTGAAGACGGCGGCCACGACCCTGCGCGCCAACCCGAAACTCGACACCGAGAAAGTCATCACCGAACTCGGCGTCGGCGAGGCGCTGGTGTCATTCCTCGACGAGAAGGGCCGGCCCGAAATCGTGGAGCGCGCCTTCGTGTACCCACCGTCGAGCCGTATCGGCCCCGCCACCACCGACGAGCGCGCCGCGACCATCAAGGCCTCGGTGATCTACGGTCAGTATGAGAAAGCGGTGGATCGCGAATCGGCCTACGAGAAACTGCGCGAACGCCAGGCGGCCCCGGCCGGAACGGCGCCCGGCGCGGACGCACCGGCGGCGGACACCGGCGGCGGCGGCCTGTTCGGGGGCTTAAGCGAGCTCCTGTTCGGCAAGACCGGCCCGCGCGGCGGCCACACCACTGGCGTGCTCGACGCCGCGGTCAAGAGCGCGGCGCGGTCGATCGGGTCCGGCGTGGGCCGCGAGATCGTGCGCGGCGTGCTCGGCTCGATTCTCGGTGGCGCCGTCACGACGCGCCGACGGCGCTGATCGCGGGCACCGTCGAGTGGCGCCCGTGAGCCGCGGAGCGGGCGCCGCGTGGCAACGACCACGCCTGCCTCAGCCGTGTCCGGTGTCTCGAAACCATCGATGACGGCGACCGCTACCGCTGCCCGCGCGACCGCCGTCGGCATCGTGCTCGTCTTCCTCGCCGCGGTCGGCTTCTCCATCAAGGCGGTGCTGATCAAGGTGGCCTACGGATACGGCGTCGATGCGACCACGCTGCTGGCGCTGCGGATGCTGTTCTCGGCGCCGTTCTTCGTCGCGCTGGCCATCTGGCAGGGCCGTTCGAGTCCGCCCACGCAAACCACGCGACGCGACTGGCTGCACCTCGGCGTGCTCGGGTTCACCGGCTACTACCTGGCAAGCTGGCTCGATTTCCTCGGTCTGCAATACATCACCGCCGGCCTCGAACGACTGGTGCTGTTCCTGTATCCGACCCTGGTGGTGCTGCTCTCGGCATGGCTGCTGCGCGAGCGTATCCGCCGCCATCACGTGCTCGCACTCGGCCTCTCGTACGCCGGTATCGGGCTGGTGTTCGTGGAACAGATCCGAGCCACCGGCGCACACAGTGATCTCGCGCTCGGCGGCGGGCTGGTGTTCGCCAGCGCCGTGGTCTACAGCTTCTATCTGATCGGCTCCAGCCGCGTCATCCATCGCTTCGGCGCCGTGCGCTTCACGGCCTGGACGATGCTGATCGCCTCGGTGGTGGCCATCGGGCAGTTTGCGGCCACCCATCCGCTCGCGGCGTTGGCTCTGCCGATGCCGGTCTACGGCCTGTCGCTGACAATGGCCATCTTCGCCACTGTGCTGCCAGCGGTGTTCATGTCGGAAGGCCTGCGCCGCATCGGCGCCAACCGCGCCGCGCTGGTGGGATCGATCGGACCCGTGGTAACGCTGCTGCTGGGCGCGATCTTCCTCGGCGAGCCGCTGGGGTGGCTGCAGGTCGTGGGGTCGGCGCTGGTGCTAACGGGGGTGATGATCGTGAGTCTGCGGCGGGGGGCGATCGAATAGCGCTCTTCCCCTCGACCTCGTGAATCAATCCACAAGCCTCGGTCGGGTAACGCCTGTTGCCACCATCGCCGCCAGCAAGACCTTGTCGAGCGTTGCCAGGGGTAGTGCACGCCGCAAAGCGAGCTCGAGATAGACCGCGTCGTACGTTGTCAGGCCGTGTCGCGAGGCCAGCGCATCGAGGGTGTCCATGGCAACCGGTTCGCGGTCTATGCGCAAGCGTAGCGCAGACGCGGCGGCGACCAACTCACACCGCTTGGGCTCGTTGATGCGCTTGCGCCGCTGCGCGTTCAGCATGAGGTTCCCGATTTCGAGCAGCCACAGGGCCGGCACCCAGACGTCGCCGTCAGCGGTGGCTTGCAAAGCGGCTTCGGTGAATGGCGTGGATTCATCGGGCAAGAACCAGGCTGCGCTGACCGATGCATCGACGACAATACCCGGCATCAGCGGCGACCTTCGGCAATAAGATCACGACTCTTCAGGCGACCCAGACTCACGCCCTCTCGACTGGCCCGCAGACTGGCAACAGCGTCACTGGCGCGCTGCCCTGCATCGCCGGCGTCCGGCAACGCGAGGCGCGCGACCACCTTGCCACGACGCGTGATGACGAATTCCTCGCCCGCCTGCACGCGGTCGATCAACTCCGACAGCCGGTTCTTGGCCTCGAACAATGCAATGGATGTCATAGGGGATTCCCGTCGATAGGCTGACGGTCGGAGTATATCTAGCTAGCTAGATCGATACAAGGCATCGGGGGCTTGGCCGCGGTGCAGCTCAAAGACAACGCACCGACGGGTCACGCACGAAGCGCAGGTAGGAGCGCACCTTGCGAACGCCGCCCTGGTCGGCGAACATGCGCTCCGCCTCCTCGTCCGAGATGAAGGGCAGGACCATCGTGTCATCTCCCGGCCGCCAGTTCGCCGGCGTGGCCACGCGATACTTCGCCGAGAGCTGCAGGGCGTCGAGAATGCGCAGGATCTCATCGAAGTTGCGGCCGACGTAGGCCGGGTACGAGAGGATCAGCTCGACCCGCTTCGATGGCGAGATGAAGAACACGCTGCGCACCGTCATGGTCTCGCCCAGGCCGGACCCGTGGCGGAACGTGGTGGGGTCGAGCATGCCGAACAGCATCGACACGCGGCGATCCTTGTCCGCGATGATCGGGAAGTTCACCTCCGTATGCTGGGTCTCGTTGATGTCCGCGATCCAGCGCTCGTGGTCGTCGGCGCTGTCGACGCTCAGACCGATGACCTTGGTGTCGCGCGCGCTCCACTCGTGCCGGAGCTTGGCCGTGATCCCGAACTCGGTGGTGCACACCGGCGTGAAGTCGGCCGGATGCGAGAAGAACACGCACCATGAGTCACCGATGAACTCGTGGAAGTCGATCGGGCCCATGCTGGTCTCGGCGGTGAAATCGGGAACACTGTCACCGATGCGGATGTAACCCTGCTTCTGCAGTTGCTCCTGGGTCCTGGTGAAGACGGCATCCGGCCCGAGGTATTTGAACTCGAACGCCCTGTGCCCCACCTCGTCAAGGTCCGGCAACAGGGTCTCGTACTCGTGACCGAGGACCGTCACGGTGCGCTTCTTCACCGAGCCGGCGAACGCGAACGTGCCGTCCGGCCGCCGGACCAACGGCAGGTCGAAGCGGAACGAGCCGTCGTGCAGGAATTCTTCCTCGGCCTGGGTGTCCGCCCGCTGCAGGATCTTGTTGCGGTGGGGGAACCGGCCGAAGCGCTTGATCACCGCGACGTGCCGGTGGAAGATCTCGTGGAAGACGTTCAGCGGATCGTCCGGCGCGAGCTCTTCCATCGTCCGCTCCCACTCCTCCATGCACAGGAGCTGGTCGTCCAGCACCTCGGAGTGGGTCAGCACCAGGCAGAAGAAGATGCGCTCGATCGGGCTCAGGCGTCCGCTCACGCCCACCCGCAGCCCCCGCTTCACCAGTCGCTGACAGCGCGCGTCACAGGCATACATCCGCGGCGTATCACGGTAGATGTTGCGGGGGAACTGATCGAGCATGATCACCAGTGCCACCAGCAGGCGCGGGTGCTCGACATTCAGGGCCCAGTGGTCGTACTGCCCGGTGGATGCCAGTGCCACGGCCGTGCCGAACCGATTCAGGATGTCCTGGTCGGTCTGTTCGGACTTGCCGAACCACAGGTTCAGGCACTCTTCGATATCCGGCCGCAGCATGTATTGCAGGATCTGTTCGGCGCTGCCGATCTCCTCGGTGGCGATCTGGATGCGATCGATGTCGAGCAACATGCGCAGCTCATGCCCGAGCCCCTCCAGGTCCGCGCCGGAGAGGGAGTCACGCCCCTCCAGGCCGGCGAGGATCACGAGCAGGCTCTGCTGGATGCGCTGCCCAAGCATCTCGACCGGTGCGATCGACAGCAGGTTGTTCATCTCGCGCAGCTTCCGGACCAGGCTCCTCATGTAGAAGATCGCCTGCTGCGGATCGTTCTGCATCAACGGGATGAACTCGTCGTAGGAGGTCGAGACGCATTCGGCATCGGTCACCGCCTTGACGGTGGCGGATCGCGGGCCGGGCTCGATCAGACACATTTCGCCGAACACGTCGCCCGCGCCCAGCGTTGCGACCGACCTGGCGTTCGCATCCCGACCGACGCTGACCTCGACCGAGCCCGAGACGATGAGGAAGGCGGTGTTGCCGTCTTCCCCCTCGGAAATGATGGTATCTCCGGTACCGAGCTTGACGGTCTGCATGGATGTCACCTCGAAGTCGGTGGTGGACAATCGCTCGCTGCGGAGCGCAGGTATCTGAAACGTTCAGTCTGCACCACTTGGCGAACATACGAGTGGCGATCCGACTGATTCAACCTGACGGGTTCAGACGTTCACATCCGAATACTCCGGAACGTCTCCAAGCCGCTCGACACCACTTGGCTCGTATTTCAGATAGGCCGGGATCTTCATGAGGGAGGCTCGCTCGCCGCGTTCTGTCGTTCGACCGACGAGAAATACTGTCTACAGTAGTGATAGGGATGCCGATCCTGGAAGCGGCCGAGATTGTCGATCATAGTGACCAACCGACACGATGCAGTGCCGCCGTTCTTCTCCCCACGCAGCCCACGACCGGCCATCTGCATGTAACGCACCGGGCTGAAGACTTGGCGGGCGATCAGCACCATGTCGGTCCTGGGCGCATCGAAGCCCGTCGTTAGCACGCTGTGATTGCACAGCACGCGAATCTGCCCGGCCTGAAAGCGGTCGAGGAAGTAACGGCGGGCCACGGTCGGCGTGTTGCCGCTGACGGCCGCGGCGCCGATGCCAGCGAGATTCAGGCGCGCGGCCATTTCCTCTGCATGGGCGACGGAGTTGGTGAAGAAGAGGATGGAGCGCTCGGCGCTGCCCTTGATGCACTCCACCAGTCGCTCATTGCGGTGCCGGTTGCCCGCGAGGCGCTGATTGATGGCTTCCAGCAGGTTCTCGAAGTCAAGCCCTTCCCACATCTCCGGCAGTTGCCCCAGCTCGGCCAGCTCGTCGTCGGTCAGGCCCACGCCCGAGTCGAGCGACTCATACTGCGCTCGCGCGAGCACTCCCTGCGAGAGCAGGCGCCTGTAGAGCCCCTCCTGGTCCGACGGCAGCCAGCGGCTGTCGAACCGCCGGGCAAGGCGTTGGCTCTCGTCGTCGTCCGTCCGGAATGGCGTGGCGCTCAGACCCACGATGGCCGGTTCATCCCTTGCTGCCGCGCCGGGCCGGGGAGCTTCCGCGTCCAGCCAGCGCAGCAACGCACTGTAGCTCGGCGTGATGGCATGGTGGCACTCGTCAACGACCACCAGGCCAGGCCTGCGCAGCCAGTCCAGATCCGCCGCGCCGACCCGATTGTTCAGCGTCTGGATCGAAGCTACAACGACAACAGGTTTGTCCAGATCTCGTCCCGTCGGATTGCGGTTGTCACCCCACAGTCTGGCGATGCGCAGGTTCGTGCGCTGAGCGCCGAGATTGACCCAGACTTGGCGAAACGCCTGCACCGCCTGCTCGCACAACTCGTCGGTCTGCGCGATCCAGAGAACGCTGCGCATGGCGCCCTCCGGCACGAGCACGAGCCGCACGGCGGCCTCGACTGTCACGCGGGTCTTGCCGCCGCCCGTGGGCAGGCTGATGACCGCACGCCGCCGCTTGGTGCCACTGGCGAGCAGCGCACGCAGGCCCTCGAACACCTCCTGCTGGAAGTCGTGCAGGGGTGGCAGTTCGATCGGGCCGCTGATCAACTCTTCTGGCTCGCGCCGGGATTCGGCCGACGACGCGAACTCGGGGGGAAATCCGATAGCCGATGTGAACGCGAGTGAGGCTGACGTGTTCCAGCTCGCCGGCGGCTGCAGACCCTCCGCCTGCAACGTCTCACGCAAAGCATGCAGCGCGGCCGGGCCGACGTGGGCGAGCACAAGCTCGGAGATCTGTTGTGGCGTGCATTCGCGGACAAAGGCCATCACGTTCAGCGGCTTGCCAAGCGCATCGAGCAACGGTTCGACCCGATTGCCCGTCGCGCGCAGCAAACGTTCCGCCAGCGTGGCTCCCTGTGCCACGTGGGCACGTCGTTCATCGACGCCGACATCGCCGAGGATCTGGAGGGCATCCGCAAGCGTACCGTGGAGCCAGCCGGACCCGGCGATCTCGGCGAGCAGCCGCCGCAGCCGTTCCGTCCGTGGTAGCGGCGCCAGTTGTCCAGCGTCCAGGAGCAGCGCACCGTCCCACATCAGGCAAGGGGCTGCCTGTGTGGCGTCGGCGATCCTTAGGCGGAGCTGGGTCGCGCGCTGGCAGCGTGCCACCTCGCGAACATCGGCCCGCAAGACATCGCCAAGTTCGGGGACAACATCGGTCAGGCGCTCGGGCGGCCCTTCGACGGCACCCCATTCCGCCTGGATCAGCCCCGCGAGGTCTTTCGCGCCGGCCTTCAGCCAGAGCTGCATCG
>JANXYG010000099.1 GCA_025350245.1 Betaproteobacteria bacterium | reverse complement strand
GACCTTGCGCATGGAAACGCGCTTCCATGGTCTGGTTGCGCGCATCGCGGGCCAGGAGTGCTGGCTGCTCGAGCCGGCCACCTTCATGAACGTGAGTGGTCGTGCGGTAGCCGCGCTGGCGCATTTTTATCGCGTGCCGCCGGACCAGATTCTGGTGGTGCATGACGAACTCGATCTGCCACCCGGTGGCGCCAAACTCAAGCGCGGTGGCGGTGCTGCCGGCCACAACGGGCTGAAGGACATCATCGCCACTCTCGGCCCGGATTTCTGGCGTCTGCGCCTGGGCATCGGCCATCCGGGCGATCGCGCGCAGGTCATCCATTACGTGCTCGAACGCCCGCGCAAGGAAGAGCAGGTGGCCATCGACGACGCCATCGATCGTAGCCTCGGGATCTGGCCGATGCTGGCCGATGGCCGCACTGAAGAAGCGATGCACAAGCTGCACACCAAGGTTTGAGGTGACACCCACCCCCAGGCTCCTTTGCGCTTCGCCGCCCCCTCGAAGGGGGCCAGGGCCCTCGGGTAACCCTGCGGGCCCTGACGCGCCCGCTACCATCCTGCCAATTCACCATCCCACACGGATCCAGACACCATGTCCCTCAAGTGCGGAATCGTCGGTCTCCCCAACGTCGGCAAGTCGACGCTGTTCAACGCCCTCACCAAGGCCGGCATCGCCGCCGAGAACTATCCGTTCTGCACCATCGAACCGAATGTCGGCATCGTCGAGGTGCCCGATCCGCGGCTGGCGAAGCTGGTGGCGATCGCCAATCCGCAGAAGGTGATCCCGGCGGTGGTCGAGTTCGTCGACATCGCCGGTCTGGTGGCGGGGGCCTCGAAAGGCGAGGGCCTCGGCAACAAGTTTCTCGCCAACATCCGCGAGACCGATGCGATCGCGCATGTGGTGCGCTGTTTCGAAGACTCCAACGTGGTGCACGTGGCGGGCAAGGTCGATCCGGTTTCCGACATCGAGGTCATCAACACCGAGCTGGCGTTGTGCGATCTCGCCACGGTTGAAAAGCAGCACGCGAAGTACGCCAAGATCGCCAAGACCGGTGGCGACAAGGAGGCTGCGCGGTTGGTCGCCGTGCTCGAGCGCCTGCTGCCCGTGCTCGATCAGGCCAAGCCTGCGCGCACGGTCGACCTGTCGAAAGAAGAGCTGGCAGTGGTCAAGCCGCTGTTCCTGCTCACCATGAAACCTTCCATGTTCGTTGCCAACGTGGCCGAAGGCGGGTTCCAGAACAACCCGATGCTGGATCGCGTGCGCGCGCATGCCGCGACCGAAGGCGCACCCGTGGTCGCCATCACTGCGTCGATGGAATCGCAGATCGCCGAACTCTCCGATGAAGACAAGGCGGTGTTCCTCGCCGACCTGGGCCTGACCGAGCCCGGGCTCGATCGCCTGATCCGTGTCGGTTACAACCTGCTGGGCTTGCAGACCTACTTCACCGTCGGCCCCAAGGAAGTGCGCGCGTGGACCATCCACAAGGGCGACACGGCACCGCAGGCGGCCGGCGTGATCCACACCGATTTCGAGCACGGTTTCATCCGCGCCGAAGTGATCGCGTTCGACGACTACGTCGCGCTCAAGGGCGAACACGGCGCCAAGGAGCACGGCAAGATGCGGCTCGAAGGCAAGGAGTACGTCGTCAAGGACGGGGACGTGATGCACTTCAGGTTCAACGTCTGACCGACCGGCTTGCGGGCCGGGTTCCTGGCCTTCAATCGGCTGCGCCCGAATTGGCGCCGGCGGCTAATCGCCATTCGTGAAAAAATGACGCCATGGCCGCGACCAACTTCAAGACCGAGAACAACACCTTCCGCAAGCTGATCGGCAACGGGCTGACGTATCGCATTCCACGCTTCCAGCGTGACTACAGTTGGACCGACGAGGAGTGGGAAGACCTGTGGCTGGATCTGGTCGGAACACTTCAGCCCGGCGGAGAGCCCGCGCACTACCTGGGCTACCTGGTGCTTCAGTCTGCCGACGACAAGACCTTCGATGTCATCGATGGGCAGCAGCGGTTGACCACCGTCAGCATCATTGTCCTGGCGATCCTCAAGAATCTGCAGCGTCAGATCGACGCGGGTAACGATGCCGATGCCAACAAGCAACGCATCGACCAGATCCGGCAGACCTATGTGGGTTATCTCGATCCGGTCACCCTGGTATCGCGCCCCAAGCTGACGCTGAATCGCAACAACAACAGCTACTACCAGGATTACCTCGCGCCGCTGGGGCACTTGCCCGTGCGCGGCTTTCGAGCTTCGGAACATCTGCTGCGCAAGGCCTTCGAGTGGTTCGATCGGCACATCGGGGAACTGCTCAAGAAAAGCACTGGGAGCGAAGGCATGCGCCTGGCTCAATTCGTGGAGGACATGAGCGATCGATTGTTCTTCACCGTAATCACGGTGACCGATGAACTGAATGCCTACAAGGTGTTCGAGACGCTGAACGCTCGTGGCGTTCGGCTGTCGGCGACCGACCTGCTCAAGAACTATCTGTTCTCCGTTCTTGACCGCGATCGTCCGAACGACCACGAACTGCGCAGCCTCGAGGACCGATGGGAAGCGATGGTCGGTCGCCTTGGCGCCGAAAGCTTCCCCGATTTCTTGCGCGTGCATTGGAACAGTCGGCGTACCTTCGCGCGGCAGGCAGAGCTTTTCAAGACGATTCGAGGCCAGGTAGGGAGTCGGGAGGCGGTGTTCAGTCTCCTGCGTGACATGGAGCAAGACCTCGATACCTATCTGGCACTTTCCTCACCTGAGGCGTCGGACTGGCCGAATGAGAACAAGACCTTCGCTGGCACGCTCAAGACTTTCAACGTGCGGCAGCCGTTTCCACTGCTCTTGGCTGCCCATCGTGTGCTCGATCCACCCGACTTCACCG
>JANXYG010000019.1 GCA_025350245.1 Betaproteobacteria bacterium | reverse complement strand
GATGGGACTCGCGATGCTCGTCGCCACGATCATGGCGTTCATCGTGCCGGCCTACGGCTTCCTGATCCTGCGGCGGCGCCTGAGTCCGTTCGATGCCGCGGCGATCGCCGCTACCTATGGCTCGGTGAGCGCGGTCACGTTCATCACGGCGGTCGGTTTCGCCGAGCGCCACGGATTGGTCTTCGGTGGCTACATGGCGGTGGCCCTGGTGCTGATGGAGACCCCTGCCATCATCATGGCGGTGGTGCTCGCCAACATCGTCCGTAGCCAGGCCGCGGGACAGACGGCTGGCGCGCCTGCGGCGCCGACGTCGGTCGGCAAGATACTGCACGAAGCCTTCACCGATGGTGCCCAGATGCTGCTCCTGGGGAGCCTGCTCATCGGCTTCATCACCGGCGTCGACGGCAAGAAGATGCTCGACCCGTTCATCGGCCAGATCCAGAAGGGCATCCTGGCGTTCTTCCTGCTCGACATGGGCTTGCTGGTCGCCCGTCGGGCCCGCGATCTGCGCGCCCACGGCGCGTTCCTGACAACGTTCGGGCTGACGGTGCCGCTGGTCAACGCAGCGCTCGCCGCAATCTTCTCGCGCCTGTTCGGCCTGGGTCTCGGGGACGCCTTCCTGCTCTCGGTGCTGGGCGCCAGTGCCTCGTATATCGTGGTGCCGGCGGTGCTGCGCTATGCGATCCCGGAGGCGAACCCCGGCTTGTACTTCGGCATGTCGCTGGTGATCACCTTTCCGTTCAACATCGCGCTCGGCATTCCGTTGTACTACACGGTGCTGAGCGCCCTGTGGGCCTGACCATGGAAGCCGTCAAGCGAATCGAGATCGTCGTCTCCGAAGTGCTCCTGCGTGAGCTGACCGAGCTCCTGGATCGTCATCAGGTGGGCGGCTACACCGTGTTTCGCGGCCTCGGTGGCATGGGTGACCGCGGCTTCCAGAGCGGTGACGGCGCTGCCGGAGAGTTCGGCAACGCCTCGGTGCTGGTGGTGTGCGAGGAACCCATGGTGGCGCCATTGATGGCGGAGCTGAAGCCGCTGCTGAAGCGCTTCGGCGGCATGTGCCTGGTGAGCGAGGCGATGTGGTTGAAACACTGACGTAGCCATCGCTGCCGGAGACCTGGCCACGACACGCACCGACACGACGGTTGCGACGCGAATACCACTTGTGTAGAGTCTTGTGTAAGGAGACACACATGGCCACCAATCTTTCACTGGACCCGGAACTGATCGAGCGAGCGCTCGAAGTCAGTGGCGAGCGAACCAAGAAGGCTGCTGTCACGCTTGCTTTGAAGGAGTTCATTGCGCGCCGTGGACAGAAGCGTTTGATCGATCTGATGGGCAAGCTCGAGTGGGACAAGGCGTTCGACTACAAGGCCGAACGGTCGCGCCGGTGACGTTGCTCGTTGACACCAGTGTCTGGTCACTCGCTTTCCGGCGCGATCGGAAAATCACGGCCCCGCAAATCCAGGAATTGCGCGATGCGCTCGAAGGAGATGAGATCGTCGTGACTACCGGGCTCGTTCTCCAGGAGTTGCTTCAGGGTTTTGCTGGTCCTAGCGCGCGCGAGGACATCATCGAGCGGTTTGCCGCGCTGCCTTTCATCGGACCGGATCGACAGGATCATGTCGATGCTGCCGAGTTGCGCAACACCTGTCGTCGAGCTGGAGTTCAGGTTGGCACGATCGACGCCTTGCTGGCTCAACTTTGCATACGTCATGATCTGACCCTGCTGACCACTGACAATGACTTCCTGCATGCTGCGGTCCATTGCCCGTTGAAGGTGTGGAAATAGTCGGTCAGCCGGGCTGATCTCTCGTGAGGCCAGCTGTACGGTAGTTCCCGCGCCACGTCAGATCACGATCCCCGATGGAAAAAATCCGCATCTCGAAACTCATGTCGACGCAGGGCCTGTGCTCGCGGCGTGAGGCCGACAGCTATATCGAGCGCGGCTGGGTGCTGGTGGACGGGCAGCCCATCACCGAACTGGGCACCAGGATCTTTCCGAACCAACGAATCACCCTGGCGCCCGCCGCGCAAAGTCATCAGCGCGCCCGCGTCACCATCATCCTGAACAAACCTGTCGGGTTTGTCTCGGCACAAGCGGAGGAGGGCTACACACCTGCCGTGACGTTGATCAAGGCGGCGACGCGCTGGAAATCGGATCAGCATCCGGTGAGCTTCAGCCCCGCCGACCTGATGGGCCTTGCGCCTGCCGGGCGGCTCGATATCGACTCGACCGGGATACTCGTGCTCACGCAGGATGGCCGCGTTGCGCGGCAACTGGTGGGCGATGACTCCGATGTCGAAAAGGAATATCTGGTGCGCGTGACCGGCAAGCTCAAGCCCGGTGGGATGGCGTTGCTCAATCACGGCCTGCACCTCGACGGCGTGCAACTGCGTCGCGCGCAGGTGGGCTGGCTCAACCAGGATCAGTTGCGCTTCGTGCTACGCGAGGGGCGCAAGCGGCAGATCCGCCGCATGTGCGAGTTGGTCGGGCTTGATGTGACCGGCCTGAAGCGCATCCGTATCGGCAAGGTAAAGCTGGGCGATCTGCCGCAGGGGCAGTGGCGATATCTGGCGGCGAGCGAGGGGTTCTGAGGGCACTGTGAGGCACTTGGCGAGGGGCCTGCGTCGCGCGGAGCAGGGGCCCCGTGCACGGAGATGCGACCGCAGAGCAGGCCAAGGGCGCGGCTGCGATGTCGGCCCCATGCGCGACTCCGGGGTCGGATCCCCGCTGGGGGCCCTCCTCCGCCCTGCGCCGCGCCCCCGCAGGGGGATCGACAGTCAGCCGAACGGTGCCGGCCGCCGATCAAGACGAGGCGGGAACATCCACGGTCGTTTTGAGGCGGCGCGATGATGGATACCGAAGATCTGGTGACCGATCCGGTCATCGAGGAGACCCGGCGCTGGCTGGAGAAAGCCGTGATCGGCCTCAACCTGTGTCCGTTCGCGAATGCCGTGCATACCGGCGGGCGCATCCGTTGGGCGATCAGCGACGCACGCGATGAACGCGCCTTGCGCCACGACCTGGTGAGCGAACTGGAGTCGCTCCTTGCCGCCGACGAAACCAAGACCGAGACCACCTTGCTGATCCACCCGCAGGTTCTGCGCGACTTCGGCGACTACAACGACTTCCTCGATATCGCCGACGAAGCACTCGCCGAATTGGCTTTGACCGACGTCATCCAGATCGCGAGTTTCCATCCGGATTATCAGTTCGGCGGCACCGAGCCGGACGCCATCGAGAACTGCACCAACCGCTCGCCGTATCCGATGCTTCACCTGCTGCGGCAGGCCAGTGTGGAGCGTGCGGTTTCGTCGATGCCCGATACCAATCGCATCTATGAGCGCAATATCGAGACGATGGAGAAGCTTGGGTGGGAGGGGTGGCGGCGGGTGCTGGGCCTAAGCTGAGGCCGCTGACTTGCGCGCTGACTGCGGTCACTACACCGGGAGGTGAGGTTATGTGCAGCGAGGTGTGCTGGGGTCTCGAGATTCTGAAGGTAGTGCCGACAGGCATCCTCGGCTCAATTGCGGCTTACATCGCCTGGCGCCAATTTCGGATTGGGGCTGAGCAGCGACAAATCGCAAGCGCGAAGCTGAAACTGGATTTGTTCGAAAAGCGCTTGGCCGTTTTCGAAGCGACGTGGCGGGCAGCATCAGACGTGATTCGCGGAGGCCGCGCTTATCCACCGGCATACTTGACGAATTTGTATCCCCATGCGGCCTTTCTGTTCGGCCCTGAGGTCGAGGAGTACATGAAGACGCTGGCGGAAAAGATGACACGACTGGGCACGATTGATCAGCTGTCTGAGAAAAATGGCGACGTTGTACCGCCGGAACTGGTCAACGAGCATGCCCAGCACCGGGATTGGATCTCACATGCCGCAATCGAAGGGATCCGCAGCAAGTTCAGCCCATACCTGGGATTTTCGCAGTGGCGGTGAGGCCGGCATCCGAGAAAAGCGTGCACACCAGCTGCGGTCGAACCTCACAGACATCCATGCCGTGAGCGGCGAGACCGCTCGCCGGACGCACGATCGGCGCCATCGATCGGTACCCCATCCGCCGATCCTCCGGTCGGTTGCCTCGCTTGTCCATCGGTTGAAGCGTTGCAGAAATGGCATCATCCGCTGTATCGAAGTCTCCTCTGGCAGTGTTTGGAACCGCCGCTCCCATGCCTCAGATCGTCCGAATATTTCTCGCTTCACCCAGTGACACGGCGCCCGCAAGGAAGGCGGTCAACACGGTTATCGAGGACATCAACAACGACCCCATCTATCGGGATTTGCTGAAGTTGGACCTGGTGCGGTGGGACGACCCCGGCAAACCTGTGCCCTGTTCGTTCTTGCGAAATCCTCAAGGCGACGTGGTGACGTATGCGGGCGATCCTGCTCAGTGCCAGCTCGTGGTGGGTCTGTTTCGCCATGTCTTCGGGTCGCCGTTACCCGAGGAAGCATGGGGGAGTTCTCCCGATGGAGATCCCTGGACGGGAACGGAGTGGGAGCTTCATCGCGGTGTTGAAGCTGCCAGGCAAGGGCACGTCAAGGACGTATGGGTTTTCCGCGACACAACGCCATTTCAGGAAGACAAGCACTGGACAACGGCAGAATGGGATGACCGTGTCGCGAGTCGCCGCAGAGTGATCCAGTTCTTCGAGGCATGCCGCGACGATCGACATTCCATCTTGCGCGGCATCAACGACTACGACGGGCTCGACGATCTACCGAAGAAATTCGGCAAGCGCCTCAAGGAGTGGCTCAAGGAGGCTTGGCTAGACCAGCCGTCCACCCGCGTGAAAATGCCGAGAACCGGACCGCATGACCATGACGAGCGGCTCACGGTCGATCAACAAGCCTTGCAGGAGATTCTGCTGAGAAATCAGGAGCCGCTCGATGACGCGCTCATCGACCGCGTTCGCGCCGCCCCGATTCGCGGGGTTCGAGGTTATTTGCTGTCGCGCTATGCCTACTGGTCGGGTCGAGCCCAGGGGAACCTCGACTGCCAGTTCGTGAATCTGGACCTGCTTATCGACCACGGCGCTGGCAGCGATGCCGAGCGCTTTGTCGTGGACCGGCGCTATGACTCGCTGGCGAAGCTGTTGGCAGAGCATGGCGACGTGGGCGCCTGGATGCTGATCGGAGACCCGGGGTGCGGCAAGTCCACGGTGTTGCAGCACTTCGAATTGACTCGGGCCAGGGCAAGCTTGCTCGAGATCGCCGAAGGGGTGCCATTGCCGACACTTTGCGTCTGGCAGCGGTTGGCGGATGTAGACACCGCATCGCCCTCACCCGAAACATGGTTCGATGACCAGTGGCGTCACCGTTACCCCGACCTGCCGGGCTTGATTGATATGAGCCGGAGGTTTCGGCTGCGTTTTCTGCTCGATGGCTTGAACGAGCTCAAGGCCGAGAGCGGCCATCCATATCGGCTTGCGGTCGGGTGCTTGGCGGGCTGGGCGTCGGCGCAAGCCCACCGATTCGCCGCGCCACTGTTCAGCGTGCGTTCTCTCGAGTACACCGAGTCGTTGAGTTCCGAACACCTGGCAGTGCGGCAGATCCGCATGGCTCGGTGGACCCCCGAACAGATGCGCCTCTACTGCGCGCTAAAGCTCGGCGAGGCCAATACCTTGTGGTCTTCCATCGACGCCGATGCGGGGCTGCGCTCGTTGTGCGAACTGCCGTTCAATCTGGCGGCGCAGTGCGAAGTTCACACCGAGCTTGGGCGACCCGCGAAGGGCCGGGCCGAACTCCTCAGCGCACTCGCGTGGCAGCGGCTTCGAAGGGCTTTCGTGAAGCGTGACCTCGATGCGCTCGGGCTCCTGACGCAGCGTGGGCGAAGGCAACTCAACGACGAGCGTTTCTGGCGGGAGCATCTTCTTGACTTGCCCGGCGAGGGGACGCTGATCCCCGGGCTCGACCGTCAGGCCGAAGACATGCACCGCGCGGGGCGGGGGACCGAGGTCAGCATGCCGGAGGATAGCGTCGCGCTGTGGCTCGTCAGCCCGCCGGAACGTTCAGCCTGGCTGCGGGCCGTCCAGTCTCTTGGGTTGGCCGAAGTCGAACTCTCCGGCCGGTTCCGATACTCACATCAGCTCTGGCAGGAGTTCTTTGCTGCCCGTGGCATTCGCGGCAAGTTCGACGACCTACCGCCAGGGCTGAGCCCGCTGCCGCTGGTCCCGATGGCAGAAGTGCTGCGCGGGCTGGCCGTTCAAGACCCGCTGCCAGGGCCCGGGGTGTCGCCTTGGGAAGAGGCCGTCAAGATGGCGGTACAACTGTCGTCGGAACCTGCCAGATGGATCGCGGCATTGCTGCCGGTCAATCTGCCGCTGGCGGGGCGCGCGGCGCTGGCCGTCTGTAAGCATCTGCCAGGCAAACTGCTTGCCGACTTGCAGAGCAGACTCGTTGTCCGTAGCCGGGATCCGGCCTTCGACCTGCGCTTGCGCATAGAAGCGGCCGAGGCCTTGGGGCCACTTGGCGATCCACGGTATCGAGAAGGGCGTGGCCCTGGCGACGTTCGCTATCTGCTTCCTGACGACAAACACTGGATCGACGTTGCAGATGGCGAGTACACCCTCGGCAGTCTCGACGGTGATCCCGACGAGCAACCACTGACCCAGGTGAGGTTGAAGCCTTTCGCCATCGCCTGGGCGCCGGTGACGAATGCAGAATTCGCCCGCTTCGTCGACGCGGGTGGGTACGAGGATGAGCGCTGGTGGGTCGGGGAGACGGCAGGGCTTTGGTGGCGCGGCGAGTGGACCAACGACCCTGAGATCCAGGCATGGCGAGAGCGAATTGCTTCGCTGAGGGAAGACTTTGACAGCGCGGTGGCGCGCCTTTTTCCGCGGGCAACGAAAGCCTACATCGAGGGAACGTTGCGGACTTACGCCACCTGGACCGAGCCGGAAGCAGACGCAGCGTTAACGAGCTCGTTCGGTGCACGACGACATCGCTTGCCGGGCGAATGGGACAACCCGCGATTCAACCATCCGTTGCAACCTGTGGTGGGCGTCAGCCAGTTCGAAGCCCTCGCGTATTGCCGGTGGCTGTCGAGCCAATGTGGTAAGGCGGTACGGCTGCCGGTGGAGGCGGAATGGGAGGCGGCTGCCCGCGGTGCTGAGGCACGTGCCTGGCCCTGGGGGGAACTGCCCGCCGAATCCTTGCAGATCAACGCCGATCCCGCGCACCTGCGGCGGACCAGTCCGGTCGGCGTCTTTCCCGAAAGCGATACGCCGGGGCAACCGGGCATTGCGGACTTGTCGGGCAATGTCTGGGAATGGACCGCCAGCGAGTATGCCGATCGACTCGATCATGATCGAGCGGTTACCGCGGTCGAGAATGGCGCAGGCCCGCGGGCGGTTCGCGGCGGGTCCTGGCCCAGCGGTACGGACTACTGCCGCGCCACCGTCCGCAACTGGCTCCGCCCAGACTATCGCAACTTCAACCTGGGCTTTCGTGTGGTGTGCTGCCCCATTCAAGGCTCCTGACCCCTGGCGGCGCGCGTAGCGCGCCGCGCCGTGGATTTCGGCACGGCTTTGCGGATGTGTCGGCCTTCCAGCGGAAAGCGCGACAGCACATGTTCCCGCAGCCCCCAGCTGTCGGCATAGCGCACGTGATTGATCCAGCCCCCGACGGTCGCATCGAATTCGGCGAAGGTGATGTCGCCTCTGCTCCAGGCGTCGTAGCGCGCCGTGAGGCGGCGCGTGGCCGCGACCACCTTGCGTGCCTTGACGCGGCGGTGGTCCGGATACACGACAAAACCGAGCCACGGTATGCCTGCCTTGCACGAGGCGATCTGGGCCGCGTTCTCATGAATTCGCAATCGCAGTCGCGTGGCGAGGAATTCGATGATCTCCTGGCGCCATGCAGACAGGGTCGCCTTGTCGTCGTGGAACAGGGCAAAATCATCGGCGTATCGAAGGTAGGTCGCGCAGCGCAGCGAGCGCTTCACGAAATGATCGAGCCCGTCGAGATAGCAGTTCGACCAGAACTGCGAGGTGAGATTGCCGATGGGCAGGCCGCGCGGGCGGGCCAGGGCCAGCAGATCATCGCCGGGGAATAGTGTCATGTCCGCCTCGGCGGAATGGATGTCCGCGCCGCTTGCGACAATCCGCCGGATGACTTCCGATACGCGCGTGTCTCGAGTGCGCCGTTCCAGGATCTCGAGCAGGATCCGATGGTCGATGCTGGGAAAGTATCGCCGGATATCCATCCGTAGCACCCAGGTGCGGGCGCGGCCGAGCTGCTGGAATCGGTCCACCGCGCGATGGGTGCCCTTGCCGATCCGGTTCGCGAAGCTGTCGGCGATGAATGCAGTCTCGAAGTCCGGCTCCATGACGCGGCACAATGCATGGTGAACGACGCGATCGGCAAACGGTGCTGCACTGATCCAGCGGCGTTTCGGTTCGTGGATCGCGAAATGGACGTAGGGCCCTGGCGCCCAGGTACCGGCGACAAGATCCCGGCGCAGTTTCAGGAGATGTTCACCCAGGCCATACTCGAACGCGGCGACAGGCGCCGCGCCGCGCTTTCCGCTTGCAGCAAGCTGGTAGGAGCGAACCAGGTTGTCCCAGTCAACGAAGAGGTCGAAGTCGTCTTCCGCGTCGAGAAGCCCCGGCGACTCGCTGGTGGTGCACACGCGCGCCCGCGACCTGCTTCAGTGGCTGGTGCCGCAGATGGCGAAGTTTCCGCGCGAGCACCGGCATACGTTGACCAAACACATGGCTGATCTCGTACTGCTGATCCACGACCGACTGGTGGCCGCGCGCCATCTCGCAGCGGCGGACCGGGCGCGTGCGCTACTCGAGGCCGACATCGGGCTCGATCAGTTGCGCCAGTATCTCCAGCTGGCATGGCGCTGGAGTTGGCTGAACAACGGGCAGTACGAACATGTCAGCGGCTTGACCGATGAACTCGGGCGCCTGATCGGCGGCTGGCGCCGCAGCCTGGCGGCGAATCGCGAAACAAAGGGTACAACGATGCCGTTGGCGATGCCCGGTGCGGAATAAAAGAAGGCCGCGCCGGAGCAAGGCTCGAAGCGCGGCCCGATTCGATATGCGCCTCGACGACAGGCCGAGACGGGACCTTCCCGCACCATTCCAGAGCACACGGGCTCGACGGGCGAACCGTGGTTCGCCCGCATTTCCGCCGAGCCGGTGGACACCGGCCGTGCACCAGGGGATGTGGCAGCACACCACACGAAAGCCCAGGTTGTTGTTGCGATTGTCTGGGTGGTTCCTGTTGCGGTAGGTGGCGCGGCAGTTGTCCGTATCGTTGTTCCAGGACCCGCCGCGAACCGCCCGCGGGTACGAACGGGAGACCCCACGGCCGAAGCCGCGACCTCAGTATCTCAAAAAAATCGGGTGGCGCGCTACGCGCACCACCAGGGGTCAGGACTCCTTGATGGGGCAGCACACCACACGAAAGCCCAGGACGTGGTAGCGAAAGTCTGGGGGGTACCTGTCGCGGTAGGTGGCGCGGCAGCCGCCCGCACCGTCGCCCCAGGACCCGCCGCGAACCGCCCGCGGGCCTGTATCGTCTCCTTCGTCGGCGGCACCGTCATCGTCGAAGCGGTTGCTGGTCCATTCCCAGACGTTGCCGGCGAGGTCATGCACGCCTTCCTTGTCGCTGGCGCCATCCGGGAACATGCCGACCGCACTGGTCTGGCCGATCTCGCCGTCGGCGTTCGCGCGGCGGTCTTTCCATCCACCGCGCCAGGGATACTCGCGAGCCTTTGCACCGCCGCCGGCGGCGGCACGTTCCCACTGCCGCTCGGTCGGCAAGGCGATTGGCTGGCCGAGCAATTCGCTCAGCCAGCGGCAGAACGCGCCCGCCTGCCACCAGTCCACATCCGTCGCCGGATGGTTGCCGAAAGCAAAACGGGGGTGCCAAGCCTCACGGGATTCTGTCGGCGCGTTTTCCCACCACCGGTCGTCCGCGAACCCCAACGGGTCGTCGGCGAAGGCGCGGAACTGGCTGACCGTGATCGGATAGCGGCTGATCGAGAAGGCGCCAATCGTCTCCGGCGCGCCCTGATAGACGAACTTGCCGGCGGCAATGGGTACCCAGTCGATGTCCACATGAGTTCGCCGAGCGCCGCGGTCATGCCAACCCCATACACCCGGGCGCCGATCCAGCGGCCTCCCGTCTGGCAGCAACATCAGCCCAAGCCCGCGGCCGAATGCGGCTTCGCGTTTCGGGAAATCGGCACTCGGGGTTGCCGGGAGCATCTTCGCCGACAGTTCGTCGCCGAGTTCTTCTGCCAGGGAATCGGAGAGAAGACCCGGCGAGCGGGCGCGGGCTTGCTCCCACACCGCGCCGGCCACCTCAGGCTGAACGCGCACCAGGGTTCGCAGCAAGTCAGGGATCGCCGTGTGTTGATACTCTGCGAGCAACAAGAAGGGTTGTTTCCATCCGCTTCTTTCCCACAACGGAACATCTTTGCCCCACGTGGCAGCGAGCAGCGTGGATTCACCCGAGCCAAGCGACGCATTCAGATACCGGGCGACATAGAACTCCTGCAGGAGCTGGTGACGAAAGCGCAGTTGCGAACCTTCGCGACGAAGCAACCCGGCACCGAGCGCGACCGGCGCGTGGCGGAGGTCCGTGTCGTCGAGGCTGCTCCACGGCAGGGAAACCGTGCTGGCATCCGCCGCCCCGGCTTCTGTGTCGGCCAAAGCCTGCATCCTGGCGGCAATCCCGGCGAGCCAGTCCTGGACGGCAGTGTCTTTCAGCGTTGCGTGGCGTTTGGCGATTTCGTCCCGCACCCGTGCAAGGGTGAAGGCTTCGAACAGATCCACGCGCTGCCGGATCGGCATGGCGCGGTCCAGCGCCCAGACCCCCAGCAGCATCAGCAGCAGGTAGGGATTGGTCGCCAGTGGGTAGGGCCGGCCCGGATCACGACACGCCGCACGCCAGGCGTCGCGATCAGGGGCGGCCAACCACGGTGCGCCACGGTCTTCTGCCTCGATGAAGGCGTCGATCGCCGCGTCGGGCGTCGCCGCTGGTCGGGATGCCCAGTGCCGGCGCAAGGCGTCATCGCCGACCAGGCGCCAGAACAGATCGTCGGTGTCGCCAGCGTCCGATGCCTCGTAGTAGCGATCGACGAACTGTCGGATCTGTTGCGCACGCAGCGGCTTGACCACCAATCGCTCCGCGACGAATTCGAACTCGCCGCCGGGCAGGTCTTCTTCCCGGCACGATACCAGCACGCCGCAGCGAGGATGGGCTTGGAGCCAGGCGGCGATCTGCTCGCGCTGTTTGGTTGCGAATTGTGCCGGCAGCTCGTTCAGGCCGTCGAGCAGGAGATGGCCGCGCTTCTCTCCGGTCAACACGTCGGCCCAGGCGGTGCCGAGGTCCGGTGCTTCGCGCGCCACGAAATCGCCGAATGGCAGATCGCCGTCGAGCCAATGATTGAGCTTGATCCAGACCGGAATGCGCCCATCGTCGAGATCGTGTTCCAACACCTTGAGCAGCGCAAAGGTCTTGCCGGCGCCGGGTTGGCCGAGCAGCAGAGCGCGCGTATCGGGTTTCACGGCATCGAGGACGTCGGGATGCTCGGTGCTCGTCTTCGCGGCAAAGCGCTGGAGGTCCTGCAAGTGCGCCATCACCGATTGAGGCAGCTTGACGGGGTTGCGAGCGGGTTGCTGTTGCTGTCCGGCCAGAGGAACGTACAGCGCGGTCTTCTCGTCCTCCAGTATGGCCCTCAGGCGCCGAGTGCAGGCATCGTGGTCGGACGCGGCATTGCGGTGGCACAAATGGTCGATCAGGAGCGCTTCGTCGTACGGAGCGAAGTACGGCGGGCATCGGCCTTGAAGGTCTCGCGGTGCCGCCGCGGCCTCGGCGTGAAACAGAAAGACGCGGCCGTCATTGAGTTGTTTGCTGTCGTAGAGTTGCTGCGCCAGTTCGAAGCTTTCGAACGCGACACCGCGCCCCCGCGGCTCATTGGCGGTTCCGGGCAGCCAAAGCTGGTCATAGCGTGTCGAGCACAGGCATACCACATGATGGGCGCTGTCCAGCCCGCCGCGCACCCAATCACGCCACTCCCGATCGGACAGTCGCCGCCCTCGCCGGGTGACTTCCCATTGGTCGAGAAGAACTTCGGCCCCGGCTTCGCGAAGCTTGTTCGCCAGTGCAGCCACGCTGGCGGATGGCCATTGCGGATCGTCGGCGGCGTAGCTGATGAAGATGACGACCGGCACAGGCGATGGCGCCAGCGCCATTACGGTTGTTCGAGTTGAGTCAGATCCTCTACCCCTGCAAGATCGGCGAGCAGACCGGCATACTGGATGAGCACTTGCTGGAGAGTCGCCAGTTCGGTACGAAACCGCTGGCACTGCGCAGGGTCATCGAACGCGTTTGCGCGCGATGCCTTGTGCCAATAGGCGGTGAACGGACGAACTTTCTGGTTCAGGATGACGATGGCGATCTTGGCGAACTCACCACCGTGCCGGCCCCCGGTCTCGCGCAGGATTTCGCGCGTCAAGCCGAAAAGCTTGTAGATGGACTCCAGCGCCGTGGCTTCGTCGCCATGATCGGCAGGCAGCGCCTGCGTCGTGACCCGCGTGAGCAGTTCCACGTACATGGCCCAGGCGGCATCCCGGTCGCGATCTTTCGGCTCGAACTCGGCTTCCAGGAAGCCAGCCTTGATCTTGAGTCCGGCGAGGCTCCACCGGTCGAGCAGTTCGCGCAGTTTCATGTTCCAACGCCTCAGGTCTTCTTCGTGGAGACAAGTATATCGTTGGCCTGCGCGACCCAGCGGGTTCCTGGCGAGGAGGGGCGTTGCTCTATGGCAGCGGAAAGTCGATGCCGAACAGACGAAACGTGCGTCGCCACAATTCGGGTTCGCCGTCGAAGAACGCCACCAGCAGCGTCGATCCATCGGGAGACAAGGCTGCGCGCGGGGAGGATTTCGGCGCCAGGGTAGTGCGCTGGAGGCAATCGAGGCGCTTAGGATCATCCGAAGCGAAACGGAGCAGTTCCAGTGTCGATGAGGTGAGCGCAATGATGCGACGCCCGTCCGGCAGTGGCACGAGTTGGCGTACGAGCTCGATGGAGCAGTGCTGAAGCATCGTGATCTGGCCGGAAACGACATCGACTCGTCGCAACCCCGCACCTTCGCCGAACATTAGATCGCCGTCGGGCAAGAACACGATCGCGCCGATAGGTCGGGTATTCTCGGTTTCGTAGAGCACTGGGTCGATCACCGTGTCAATCGGCGGGGACAGCGGAAACTGCGGCATGGGGGCCTCGATGAATGCGTTGCGCGTTCGGTCGAGCACTGCAAGGTGGCCGTCCGGGGTTGCGCTGGCGATGTAGCGGTCACTCCCGAGAGCCAGTGTGTCGCCATATCGGAAACGACCTTTCTCCCTGAAGGCCGGAAAGCGACGCCCGGTAGTGGAAGCCGGGCGCGGCCCCACCGTGGCGGAGCCGTCCCGTCCGATCAAGGCAAGCGCGCCGTTCTTCGTCGAGACCGCAAGGTGGCTGGTCGAAGCAGTGATACCGGCGAGTTGCCGCTCATCGTGCCACCTCTGCACGACCGCCAGCGACGGTAGAGCAAGGCGTGCAACGTCGCGCAAGCCCGCAATCGCCAGTTCGTCGGGACCGGCGCCCAGAGCATGAAGGGCAAAGAACGGGAGTTCGCGTGACTCTGGCAATCGATCGATGCCGTGGGACCAGAGCAAAGCGGTCTTGCTGGACACCACTACGGGCGTGTGATCGGCATCAGCGAAGGCTACCCCGGCGGGCGCAACGAGCTTGTCGGAAAGCGGCAATGTTGCCACCCGGTGAAACCCCACGTCAGCGGCCAGGCCGATCACCAACGCGGCAATTGCAACTGCGACGGAGGTGGTGGCGACAACGATTCGTCGCCGGACAGATCGTCGGTCCGCTTCGAATCGATCAAACACTTCTCGCAGTGGGAGACCCCAGACACGCGCAACAATCTTGTGACTTTCCCTGGCAATGGCCGACTTCCACTGCTTGTGTGTTATGCCGCTCGCAGGTGCGAGGTCGGCGGCGACTTCATCGCCATGAAAGTAGTCGGGCGCCACGGCTGACGGGCTGGCGGAAAGTACAGCCGCAACCGGTCCGTCGCATGATTCGACTTCGGCGTGGATCTGGAGCTCGCGTTGGACGTATCGGCTGGTCGTAACCCCAAGCGTGCAAACCAGGAGAAGGGCGCGAGAGCGACTGATCCTGTCGCGCATGACCAGGTCGAACGTGCCGTCGAGCGCGAAGTCGTCGATGTCCGTGCAAACTCGAAAAGTGCGGTTCGTGCCTGCTACCGCGGCTGGTCGCCGGTGGCGTTCGAGGCCGGTCTTCAACTGAGCTACCACGTCCACAACAGTGCCGTCCAGGATGACCCGGACATCTCGCCGGACGTAGCTGATGAAGAGGTCGAACTCAGGGCTTGTGTTCGTCGTTCGGATCACGATTCGCGTTCCTTCGTGCGGATATCCCCCCCCGGCTCAGCCTGTCGCAGAGCTTTGCTCCCGCACCTTTTATGGAGTCTCGCTGGGCCGAACCTGTATCGCTGTCTCTAGATCCTAAAGCTCGTCTCCCCCACCCGCCCCGGCAAATCCAGCACTGCCGTCGCCGCCGCCGTCCGCGCGATCACCTTGCCTCGCCGGATCACCGCCAGCCGTGTCGCCCGCAGCCGGATCGCCTCGACCGGATCGCGCGCCTGCAGCAGTACCACATCCGCCTGGCAGCCGGCCGCGATGCCGTAACCCTCCAGACCGAGCATCGCGGCGGGCGTTGTCGTCACGGCGTCGAAGCACGCCCGCATGCCGGCCTGGCTGGTCATCTGTGCCACGTGCAGGCCCATGTGTGCCACCTCCAGCATGTCGCCCGAGCCCAGGCTGTACCACGGGTCCATCACGCAGTCGTGGCCGAAGGCCACTGGCACGCCGGCGGCAAGCAACTCCGGCACTCGCGTCATGCCACGGCGCTTGGGGTAGGTGTCGTGTCGGCCCTGGATGGTGATGTTGATCAGCGGGTTGGCCACGGCGTTCACGCCGGCCTCGGCGATGAGCGGGATCAGTTTCGAGACATAGTAGTTGTCCATGGAATGCATCGACGTGAGGTGCGAGCCGGTGACGCGGCCTTGCATACCCAGTCGCTGCGCGTGGAACGCGAGCGTCTCGATGTGGCGCGACAGCGGGTCGTCGGTTTCGTCGCAGTGCATGTCCACCCGCAGGCCGCGTTCGGCGGCGAGTTCGCACAGCAATTGCACGCTGCGCGCGCCGTCGGCCATGGTGCGCTCGAAGTGCGGGATGCCGCCGACCACGTCAACACCCAGGTCGAGCGCGCGGCGCAGATTTTCCATGGCACCGGATGAGCGCAACGCGCCATCCTGCGGAAAGGCCACCAGTTGCAGGTCGAGGTAGCCGGCGACGCGGCGCTTCACATCCAGCAGCGCTTCGACCGCGAGCAGTCGCGGATCGCAGATGTCGACATGCGTGCGGATCGCCAGCAGGCCCTTGGCCACGGCCCAATCGCAATAGGTGAGCGCGCGTTGCACCAGCGCGTCGGCGGTGAGCTGGGGCTTCAGTTCGCCCCACAGCGCGATCCCTTCGAGCAGCGTGCCGCTCTGGTTCACGCGCGGCAATCCGTAGGAGAGCGTCGCGTCCATGTGGAAATGCGCGTCGACGAACGGTGGCGTCACCAGTTGGCCGGCGGCGTCGATGGTCGCGTGCGCGGGGCCGGTGATGCGCGGCGCGACCTCGACGATGCGCCCGTCGCGGATGGCGATGTCGACATCGGCGCGGCCGTCGGGCAGGTTGGCATGGGTGATGAGCAGATCGAGCATGGACGGCTACCTTTCGCCCTTGCGATAGGGCTTCATGAGCGCCTGCGGATAGCTGGCCTTGCGGGCCACCAGCGCGAGCGCGAGGATCGACAGCACGTAGGGCAGCATCAGGTATACCTGATAGGGCAGGGCGGCGCCGCTGCTTTGC
>JANXYG010000083.1 GCA_025350245.1 Betaproteobacteria bacterium | reverse complement strand
CCGAGGAATGGGGCGCCCCCTCGGGGGGAAGGCGCAGCGCAGCGGAACTCGAGGCGCTGAACAAAGCGACTTCAGAAGCGAAGGGCCCCCATCCGCAGGGTCCCCCGAGGAATGGGGTGCCCCCTCGGGGGGAAGGCGCAGCGCAGCGGAACTCGAGGCGCTGAACAAAGCGACTTCAGAAGCGAAGGGCCCCCATCCGCAGGGTCCCCCGAGGAATGGGGTGCCCCCTCGGGGGGAAGGCGGAGCCTGGGGGGGACGTCCTGTTCAGAACGGCTTGACGATCGCAAGAAACACGTTCGCGAACAGGACCAGCACCGGAAATTCGTTGAACCATCGATACCAGACGTGCGAATGCCGGTTGCGTCCGTGCTTGAAATCGATCATGAGCTTGCCGCACCAGAGGTGATAGAGCACCAACAGTGCGGTGAGCGTGATCTTGGCATGGAGCCAGCCACCGTAGTAGTTGTAGTACAACCACAACGTGATGCCGAACGTCAGCGCCAACACCGCGCTGGGGGTCATGATGCCCCAGAACAACTTGCGCTCCATGACCTTGAAGCGTTCGAGACTGATCTCGTCGCTGCTGGCCGCATGGTAGACGTACAGCCGTGGCAGGTAGAACAATCCGGCGAACCACGTGACCATGAAGATGACGTGCAATGCCTTCAGCGTAAGCAGGTAGATGGACATGATCTGGCTCCGTCAACGTCGGCGATATCGACCCACGGTTGCCGATTCCGGGTGCAGGGTGGCGAACAGGGACTGCTTCGGGGGAGGGGTGTCACGTCACACCAGAAGCCGGCGGCGCGTGAGCACCAGTGCAACGTAGAACCCGAACGCGCCGTAGGCGATCAGGACCGCCACATGCAATGCCGGTGATGCCGGGACGACGCCACTCACCAGCGGCCGCACCAGTGCGATGGCATGAAACAGCGGCAGCACCCCGGCAACCACCCGCAACGCCGCCGGCAGTTGCTCGACCGGAAAGAACACGCCGCACAGGAGGGTCATCGGCGTCACCACCAGCGTGAAATAGTAGAGGAAGAAATCGTAGTTCGGCGAGATCGCATTCATCACCAGCGCCATGGCCGCGAACGTGAGGCCGACCAGCAGCGATATCGGGATTATCCATAGGGTGAGCAGGGAGTGCGACAGGCCCAACACCCAGATGATGATCAGGATCGCGGTCCCCGACAGGAAGCTCTTCGACCCCGCCCATACCGCCTCGGCGAGGACGATGTCGTCGAGATTCAGGGGCGCATTGAGGATCGCGTCCCACGTGCGCTGGATCTGCATGCGCGAGAACGCCGAGTAGAGCGCCTCGAAGGTAGCACTGTTCATTGTGCTGTAGGCGACCGTCCCGGCAGCGAGAAAAGTGATGTAAGACGTGCCGTTCACCTGGGGCAGAAGGCTGCCCAGCCCGAATCCCAGGCCGAGCATGTAGAGCATCGGATCGGCGAGATTTCCCAGCATCGCCGGCACCGCCAGCTTGCGCCAGACCAGGAAGTTGCGGCGCCACACATGCAGGAAACGCCACGAGATGCGTGGCGCCCGAAAGTCCTTGCGGCGTGGAATGTTCACTTCGGCAAGAACGCGGGATCAGTCACGCAGATCGCGCCCGGTGAGTTTGAGGAATACGTCTTCCAGATTGGCGGCACGATGCAGGACACGCAGTTCGCGTCGCTGGTCGAGACTCGCCAGCAGCGGCTGGACGTTGGTGGAATAGCAGAACACGGTTTCGCCGGTCCGCTCGAAGCGCTGCGAGAGTGCACGACCGACGGTCTCCCCCCAATCCGAGGCGCCGTCGCCGAACACCTCGATCACGTCGGGTTCGATGTGGGCGGCGATCAACTCGCGTGGGGTGCCGGAAGCGACGATTCTTCCCTGGTCCATGATGGACAGGCGATCGCAAAGGCGCTCGGCCTCGTCCATGAAGTGCGTGGTGAGCAGGATGGTCTTGCCTTGCGCGACCAGTTGCTTGAGGCGCTCCCAGATCAGGTGGCGCGCCTGCGGATCGAGACCGGTGGTTGGCTCATCGAGGAACACAATATCGGGATCGTTCACCAGCGCGCGCGCCAGCGACAGGCGGCGCTTCATGCCGCCCGACAAGGTCGGGATGCGGGCGTCCGACTTGTGCGACAGGCCGGCAAACTCGAGCAGGCCCGGTATCCGGTCGCGGATGGTGGCATCGCGCAGCCCGAAATAGCGTCCGTAGACCAGGAGATTCTCGGTAACGGTGAAGTCGGGATCGAGATTGTCGATCTGGGGCACGACACCGAGTCGCATGCGGGCCTCGCGCGCCGCCTGCGGCACCGGCAGTCCCGCCAGTCGGATGGTGCCCCCGTCGGGATCGGTGAGTCCGAGACACAGCCGCAGCGTCGTGGTCTTGCCGGCCCCGTTGGGGCCGAGCAGGCCGTAGCATTGCCCACGCTCGAGTTGCAGGGAAATACCGCGAACGACCTCGGTTTCACCGAATGACTTTCGCAGATCGCGAATGTCGAGGATTGCACTCAACGATCGGCTGTCGAGATGGCGATCGCGCCCCGGGGCGGGAGCGAGACGTCCTTCGGACTGGCGAGCCACCGGCTCATTCCCGGGCGACGCGAGCGTTCAGCACCAGTTGCTGGAGCAGCATCAGGTCGCCATGAAAGAAGTGGCCGGCACCAGGAACGACAACGATCGGCAGCTTGGCCGGCCGGGCCCAGTCGAGCACCTCGCGAAGCGGCACCACGTCGTCTTCTTCACCGTGCACGACCAGCGTGTGCGCGGGTACGGCCGGCACCGCAAAACGGCCCACCGCGGGGGCGACCAGGACGAGGCGTTGCGGCTGCAATGCGGCCGCACACTGCGCCGCGACGTAACCGCCGAATGAAAACCCCGCGATCGCCAGGGGCAGCGCCGGGGTCTGTGCACGGGCGTATTCGATCAGCGCGATGAAATCGTCGATCTCGCCACGACCTTCGTCATAGGCGCCATCGCTGGCACCAACGCCGCGGAAGTTCACCCGCCAGACGACATGATCGAGCGCGAGAAAGGCGCGGGCCAGGGTCTGCACCACCTTGTTGTCCATGGTGCCACCGAACAGGGGGTGCGGATGGGCGATGACGGCGAGGCCGCGTAGCGGCTGGCTCGGTCGGGCGACGGCCGCCTCGAGCCGGCCGGCCGGCCCGTCGATCAGCACCCGATCGGCGACGCCGGGCTTCAAATGCGCAGACGCTCGACCACGCGCCCGTGCACCAGATGCTCAGCGATGATCTCGTCGATGTCGGACCGGTCGACGTAGGTGTACCAGACCGCTTCGGGATAGACGACGATCACCGGCCCTTCTTCGCAACGATCGAGGCAACCGGCCATGTTGATGCGAACCCGCCCCTCCCCTGACAGGCCAAGCGCCTTGACCTTGCCCTTGGCGTAGTCGCGCAGATCGCTCGCGCCGTGGTTGTTGCAGGAAGCGCGCGTCGGGTCTTCGCGCTGATTGCAGCAGAAGAAGACGTGGTGCTGAAAATGGCTCATGGTGATCGTACCCTGCGTATAACCCGGATTATAGGAATCAGGGCGCCGACAGCGGCGGATATTTGCGCGCGTTCTTGACCATTTTTGCGCGGGCGGCCTCGAGCGGGTCGATGTCGAGAACGTCGGCGATGCGGACGAGGTAAAGCAGAACGTCGGCGATCTCGTCGGCGATCGCGTCCCGACGATCCGGTGTCGGGTTCGATGACTCCTCGGGTGTCAGCCACTGGAACTGCTCCACCAGTTCGGCGGCTTCCACGCTCAGCGCCATGACGAGATTCTTGGGTGTGTGGAACGATTCCCAGCGGCGGGCGGCGGCGAAATGGCGCAGCGCCTCTCGCAAGATATCGATGGAGTCGGTGGCAGGCGTCTCGTTCATGACGGTTGTGTCCTTGCAGTGGAATGGCACGCGACGACCAGAAACAACGCCGCGAGCAGTGGCCAGGTCAGCGCGACCAGCGCGGTCGTGCCCTTGAAGCTCCAATAGTGGCCATGTCGCCACGTGCGCATGCCCTCGGTCAGATAGGCGCTGTCCGGTACGGCGTTCAGCAGTGCAACACTTGCCACCAGGCAGGCGAGCCCGATCGAGGCTCGTACCGGCGCGCGTGCCCGCAGCAGCGGCAGGGAGAGCGCGCCGCCGACGCCCAGTCCGAGCGCGGCACCGGGTCGCACCCATAGCAGGGGATGCCCCGGGTCATGCAGCCACCACCCGGTGAAACTCTTGAGCAACAGCGCGAACGCGATCACGCCCGCGAGCAGCACGGCGGCGCGCTCGCTGGTCGTGCTGCCGATGATCGCGGCGACCGACAGCAGCGACAGTGCCGTGACGCAGCCTTCAAAGATCGCGCGCCCGGCGGGAGAGTAGTTCACGACCGTGCCGGGTAGCGTCACGATGCCCCGCAGATCACCGCCGCCGAAGAGCCACAGGGTGGCGCCGAGTTGCGCGAACAACCACAGCCCCAGCACCGTGAGCGCCGCGTCGGTGCGGGCGCCCGGAAGCAGGCGGCGATGGCGCCACCGGGCAAGCGGACCGTCGAGCAGCCAGGTTTCGCCCGCTACCAGAGCGAGCCAGGCCCCGAGCAATCCACCGACCGCATTGCAGAAAACGTCGAGCGCCGAGGGGACCCGTACCGGCACCCAGGATTGCAGCAGCTCCAGGCCTACGCTCATGAGTGCGGCAAGAAGCATCGCCGCTGTTGCCGCAGGGATAGGCGCAAGACGAACTCGCAGCGCCACCGTGAACAGCAGCCCGAGCGGCGCATAGGCCACGATGTTGAGGAACACATCCGACCAGGTGTAGTAACGAGGCCACTCGGCGAGGCGGCTCCACATGAGCGCCGTGCCGGGACTGCGCCAGATGTTGAGCGGATACAGACTGGCGAACGCCACGATCGACCCGTAAGCTAGGGTGGCGAAGCGGATGAACGCGGAGGGTCGGGCGAAGCGCGTGGTCGATGCCATTCCGGGAGGAGAACAGCGCGGTGGCGGGCGAAGAGGGGGTAATGCGCGTTGGGATTCTATGACATCTTCAACGGGGACGCCGACGGACTCTGCGGCCTGCAGCAACTGCGCCTCGCGGATCCCCGCGATGCCAGGCTGGTCACCGGCACCAAACGCGACACCAGCCTGCTGGCGACCATCGACCCGGTTGCGGGCGACACGATCACCGTGCTCGACATCTCGGTCGGCGCCAATGAACCCGGGCTGGAGCGGGCACTGTCCGCGGGCGCCAGCATTACCTGGTTCGATCACCATCATGGCGGTGCCCTGCCGGCCGACCCTAACTTCCACGGTTACGTCGACTTTGCGCCGGGCATCTGCACCAGCCTGATCGTCGACCGGCACCTCGGTGGCCGCTATCGCGCGTGGGCGATCGTGGGCGCGTTCGGCGACAATCTGACCCGCAGCGCGGAGGCTGCGGCGGCCTCGCTCCACCTCGATGCCGCCGCGATCGCGGTGCTGCGCAGCCTCGGGAAATGTCTCAACTACAACGCCTATGGCGAGCGCGTCGAGGATCTCATGTTCCATCCGGCGGCGCTGCGCCGACGGATGCAGCCCTACGCCGATCCGCTGCGTTTCGCGGCTGAAGACGACAGCTTCCCGCGTCTGGAGCAGATGCGCACCCAGGATCTGGCGCTGGCGCTGGCGATTGCACCGATTCTCGAGATACCGACCGCGACCGCAATAGTCCTTCCCGATATGCCGTGGAGCCGCCGCGTCGGCGGGACACTGGCCAATCATCTGGCGCTGGCGGGTCCTGACGGTCTGCATGCTGTACTGGTACCGGCTGTCGGTGGTTTCACCGTCAGCCTGCGGGCGTCACATCGGCATGCTTCGGGCGCCCACGCCATCGCGCGCGAGTTCGGCGGCGGCGGGCGGGCGGCCGCTGCCGGCATTAACGCGATGCCGGGGGCGGAGATCCCGCGATTGCTGCGCCTGCTTCGCGAAATGAGGTGACGCCCGCAAACTTCCTTCGGTCGAGCCCCCCTTCGGGAAAAAGGCGCAGCGCAGCCCTGGGGGCGCTGAACGAAGGGACCTCGCAAGCGAAGGGCTCCGTCCGCAGGGTCCCCCGAGGAACGGGGTGCCCCCTGGAGGGGGAAGGCGGAGCGAAGCGTAGCCTGGGGGTGGACGTCAACTCCGCGCAGCGCAGCCTGGGGGTGGACGTCACCTCAGCTTGATCTCGGTCCACATGCGGGTCACGTACCGCAGCTGCTTGCTGTTCAGGTCCTTGATCATCTCCAGCTTCCTTGCCGTCTCGGTGTCGGGAAACACCGCCTTGATGGCCTTGATCTCGGGCTTGATGTATCGCAAGGCATCCGCATTCGGGTTGCCCGAGCCGATCATGTTGGTGAGATCGGCGGCGTTCTTGCCATCGAGCATGAAGTTGAGGAACTTGTGGGCCAGGTCGGGGCGCGGTGCGCTCTTGTGGATCACCATCGCATCGAGCGCCAGCACCGCGCCCTCCTTCGGCAGCGCGGGCACGATGCTGAACGGTCGCTTGGCGGCATGGGCATCGGTGTTGGCCTGGAACATGTCGTTGGAGTAGCCATGGGCCAGCCAGATGTTGCCCACCGTCAGCTCCTTGATGTAGCTCGACGCATTGAATGCGGCCCAGTAGGGCTTGGCCTTGAGGATGATGTCCCTGGCCTCTTTGAGTTTCGCCTCGTCGGTCTCGTTGACCGAATAGCCCTGGTACTTGAGTGCGGCCGCAATCAGCTCACGCTGGCTGTCGAGCACGGTCACCTTGCCCTTGATCTTCGCCAGGATGGCCGGGTCGAACAACGTGGCCCATGAATCGACTGCCACGCCCAGCTCCTTGAGCTTCTGGTCGTTGTAGCCGAGCAGCGTGATCGACATCGCGTACGGCACCGAGAACTTGTTGTCCGGGTCGAATGGCGTATTGGCGTAGACCGGCATCACGTTCTTGAGATTGGGCAGTTGCGCGTGATCCAGCGGCAGCAGCGCATTGCGCTTGATCAGCGCCTCGACGGCGCTCATGGTCGGGACCAGCACGTCATACCCCTTCGCGCCCGCCTGCAACTTGGCCAGCAACTCGTCGTTGTCCGAGTAGTAGGTCTGCTTCACCTTGCATTTGCAGAAAGTCTCGAAACGCTTGATGGTTTCGTCGGACATGTAGTTGTTCCAGTTGTACAGATGCAGCACGTCGTCTTTGGCGGCGGCGGGCAAGCTGATCAACAGGGCAAGTACGAGCAGCAGCTTGTTCATCATGGAACCTCTCTGGCGGGAGTGGAATGGCGTGGTGTGGGTTCAGGCAGCGCGCAGAGCGCCTGGTGCGAGCTTGGAAGCGCCCACGATCAGGAACAGGGTCAGCAGCATCAGCAAGGTGGAGATGGCGTTGACCTCCGGTGTCACCGCGATCTTGATCATCGAATAGATCTGCAACGGCAGCGTGGTCGAATCGACGCCTGCGGTGAAGAACGTGATGACGAAATCGTCGATCGACAGCGTGAATGCCATCAATGCACCGGCGATGATGCCCGGCATGATCAGCGGCAGGGTCACGAGCCGGAAAGCCTTCCAGGGGGTGGCCCCGAGATCGCGCGCGGCTTCGATCAGGCTGTCGTCCATGCCGGCCAGGCGCGAGCGGACGACGATGGCGACGAAGCCGATGCAGAAAGCCACATGCGACAGGATGATCGACACCAGGCCCAGGGTGAGGTTGAGCATCACGAAGAAGATGAGCAGGCTCACGCCCATCAGGATCTCGGGAATGGCAATCGGGCTCAACACGAGGATGGCAAGCACGCGCGATTTGAAGCGATACAGCGCATATCCCGCGGCGGTACCGAGCAGTGTCGACACCGCGCTCGCCACCAGCCCGATGATCAACGAATTGCCGGCGGCCTCAAGCATCTGCTCGTCGTGGAACAGCACGTCGTACCAATGCCAGGTGAAGCCGACCCACTCGGCATTGAGCCGAGAGTCGTTGAACGAGTAGACCACGACAATGGCGAGCGGCAGATACAGAAAGCCGTAAACCAGCAAAGCCGAACCCCACAGCAGCCACGATCCGCGCTTCATTGGCACCTGCCGGGCCGCTCCCAAAGGTGCTGGTCCCCCGTGGGGGGTAGCGACCGAAGGAAGCTTGGGGGGGTCGTCATCAGAGCCGCTGTCGCGACGCGACCCACGCCGCGGCGGCGGCGAAGGCGACGGCCAGCGCGGTCAGGACCATCGACAGGACGCTGCCGAACGGCCAGTCGCGGGCGTCGAGAAACTGCTGCTTGATGACGTTACCGATCAGGATGCTGTCGGTACCGCCGAGGATGTCGGGAATGGCAAAAATGCCGAGCGCCGGGATGAACACCAGCGCCGCGCCGGCCAACACGCCGGGAAGCGACAGGGGAAACGTGACCCGCCAGAACCGTTGCCAGCTTCGCGCGCCCAGATCCTGGGCGGCGTCGAGCAAGGCCGGGTCATGCTTCTCCAAGTTCGCAAACAACGGCAGGACCATGAAGGGCAGGTGGACGTAGACCAGTCCGACGAGCACGGCGAAGGGCGTGAAAAGCAGTTCCACCGGCGCGATGCCCAGCCCCGCCAGTAGCGCGTTGAGGGTACGTGTGAGGACGGACTCCGGCCCCAATATGATCATCCAGGCGTACACGCGGATGAGGAAATTACTCCAAAAGGGCAGGATCACCAACAGCACCAAGAGGTCGCGGCGCTTTCCCGGTGAGCGCGCGATCAGCAAAGCCAGCGGATAGGCCAGCAGCAGGCAAGCGACCGCCGTCACCAGCGCGTAGAGGAAGGACTTGAAAAACAGCCAGGCATAAAGGGAATCGGAGAAGAAACGGCCGTAACTCTCCAGGGAAAGGTTGAGCTCCGTGCCCGACGGCCCGGTCTCCCACAGCGGGGCCAGCCCGCCAAACTCGCCGGGCAGACGCAGGGAGGCCAACACCATGATGAGCGTGGGGATGCCGAAGAACAGCAGCAGGTACACGAGCGGCGGGCCGGTGATGAGGAATCGCTGAAGGCTTGCACGCCAGGCCGCGCTCATGGCAGCTAATCGGTAAGAAACACACCGGCCTCGGGCAGCCAGCCGACGTGCACGGAATCACCTGCTTCGAAGAACTTGGCACGCCCGGGCGCAGAGTTGGGCAGCATGGCTTCCACGCGCACCCCGCTATCCAGTTCGACCACGTAGATGGTCACGTCACCCAGGTACAGGAAGTCGAAGACCTTGCCCGTCGTCCGGTTGTGGCCCGGTAGCGGCGCCTCGCGGCTGATGGCAACCTTCTCCGGACGCAGGGCGAGAACGCCGCGCACACCCGGGACGAGCCGCTCGACTTGCCCCTCAACGGGCGATGACCGGACCGTCCCGATGCCGTCCAAGCGCAGCTCAAGGGCGTCGCGCGAATGGGCCGCCACCTCCCCCTCGAGAAGGTTGCAGGTACCGATGAAATCCGCCACGAAGCGATTGCGGGGGGAGCCGTAGAGGCGTGACGGCTCGTCCATTTGCTCCACGCGCCCTCGGTTCATCACCGCGATGCGGTGGGAGAGCGCCAGTGCCTCCTGCTGGTCGTGGGTGACGTAGACGAAGGTGATCCCCACCTCCTTCTGCAAGGTGATGAGCTCGAGTTGCATCCGCTCCTTGAGTTTCGCGTCCAGGGCCGCCAGCGGTTCGTCCAGGAGCAATAGCTTCGGCCGGTCCACTAGGGCGCGCGCCACCGCAACGCGCTGGCGCTGGCCACCGGAGAGCTCGCTGGGGTAGCGCCCGCTCATGCCGCCGAGGGACACGCCGTCCAGGGCCTCCTCCACCCGTCGGCGCGACGCCTCTGCCCCGACGCCTGCCATGGTGAGCGGGAAAGCGATGTTCTGCGCCACGGTCATGTGGGGAAACAGCGCGTAGCTCTGAAACACCGTGTGCACGTCGCGCTTCTCGGGCGGGATTCCAGCCACGTCGCGCCCATCGAGCAGGATGGCCCCACCATCGGGCGCATCGAAGCCAGCCACCATACGCAGCAGCGTCGTCTTGCCGCTGCCCGAGGGGCCGAGCAGGCAAAAGAACTCCCCAGCCTCGATGCTGAGGCTTACATCGTCAACCGCAAGGAAGTCGCCGAAGCGGCGGCTCACGCCGCGAATCTCTAATAACGCCATGGACCACTACCGGCGAGCAGAAAGGCACCAGTTTAGCAAATCAGGCCTGCCGAATCCCCCCCTCCCTCGGGAAATCTGCGCCCGTACCCCAGCGCTCAGCCGCGCGGCCAGCCGCGCCAGAGCTCCACCAGCCATAGGGCGAGGAGCCCCGCGAGCAGGGCCCCGTGTCGCCAGCGCCCGGCGTTAGCCTGGCGCTCGAGCAACGCGAGGCGCCGCCCCGCGTCTGCGCTGCCCTGCTCCGCGAGGGCACGGTGCACCAGGCGGGGCAACTGCGGCAGCAGGGTGCCCCACTGGGGTGCCTCCTCCTCCACCTGCCGCCACAGGGCGCGCCACCCCACCTGCTCGGACATCCATCGCTCCAGGTAGGGCTTGGCGGTCTTCCAGAGGTCGAGTTCCGGATCGAGTTCGCGTCCCAGGCCCTCGATGTTCAGGAGCGTCTTCTGCAGCAGAACCAGCTGGGGCTGGATCTCCACGTTGAAGCGCCGCGAGGTTTGGAACAGGCGAAGCAGCACGCGCCCGAAGGAGATCTCGCGCAGCGGGCGGTCGAAAACCGGCTCGCACACCGCGCGGATAGCTGTCTCGAACTCCTCCACCCGGGTGTCCGCAGCGACCCACCCGGCGTCCAGGTGGGCCTGGGCGACCCGCCGGTAGTCCCGACGAAAGAATGCTAAAAAATTCTGCGCCAGGTACTTCTTGTCCCGATCCGTGAGCGTGCCCATGATCCCGAAGTCCAGCGCGATGTAGTAGCCCCGAGGGTCGACGAGGATGTTGCCCGGGTGCATGTCGGCGTG
>JANXYG010000054.1 GCA_025350245.1 Betaproteobacteria bacterium | reverse complement strand
GCGTGTCCGACCTGTAAACGGTTTGAACCGGAGTATATGTCAGCACCACAGGTAGCCAGCGGCCAGAAGGCGCTGAACGAAGGGAACATCGGAAGCGACGGGGCCCCGCCCACAGGGTCCCCCGAGGACGGGGCGCCCCCTCGAGGGGGAAGGCGAAGCGCAGCGCAGCCTGGGGGTGGACGTCACCTCCCCACAGGGTCCCCCGAGGACGCTGCGCCCCCTGGAGGGGGAAGGCGAAGCGCAGCGCAGCCTGGGGGTGGACGTCTCTGTTTAACAGTCGGGTGCGCCGTTCGGGGGGTGGGGGTCGGGGTCGAACGCAAAGCGTTTCGCGAGATCCGCAGCGCGCGCCGTCCCGATCGGAACGCGGCGGTTGGCATAGTCGAGAAACACCCGCTTCTCGTGATCGCCGGCCAGCAACCGCTCGACGTCCGCGTCCTCCAGCGGTTCGCCGGTGGTGCCGACCAGCGATGCGACGATGGCGGCCAGATCCGCACCCCGCACCTCGCCGACGCCAAGTTCGGTTCGCACCACGATTCCGCCGCGGTCGTCGAGCATGACTTCACGGACCTGGGTCGCCGTCACCTCGGTATGCGTGGTGAGTACCGGCATCTTGCGCACGACTTCCGCCGAGTAGATGTAGGGCGTGTATTCGAGGGTGACATAGACGCGTTGCGGGCCGTTCTGGAAGAACCAGCGGCCTTCCAGGTCGGCCGCGTAGTTGCGCCCGATGAAGCCGATCATGAGCGGGTTGGCGATACGGTCGCCCTTGATCGACCAGTTACCGCGACGATCCAGACCGAGCCAGCCGAACACCGCCGGGACGTTCGGCCATTTCGCCAGCGATCGAATCACCACCTCATCCATTGCGACTCCTGTTGGCTGCGAGACCTGGCGCCGAACGCCGTGTCGATCGGTGACCGGATCGCGCCGTGCACGCGAGGTTCGATCGCCACCGGTTCCGGAGCGTGGGCGCGGCCCCGGCATTCGAATTCGCGCCCGCATGACGCCGCATCCGATCGCTACCCTGGCCTGCGGCGAATGAACGCGCCGAAACCTTCCGCGCCCGCCGCGACCGCCAGCAGCCGGTCGATGTTCGGATGTCTTCCCGGTTGACGGCGTGCATCGTCGGTGTGTTCGGCATACAGGGCGAGGCCCGCGACGGCGGCGGCGCGATCGATGCGGCCGTCATGCCGGTCGAGCAGCGTCCGGTACACGCGCACCGAGCCTGACTGCCCGGGCTTGTTCTCGATGAAGCCGACGGTGATACCGCCGCCATCCCGCAATTCGATGCTGTCGATATCGGCGCAGTCTGGCAGCGACTGGAGAACTTCGGAAAACGGAATCATGGCGGCTCGCTGATTGTTATGATCGAACGATACCAACATCCGCACGCCGAGAGGAAAAGCGATATGACCGCATGCGACGATAGCCTGCTCCCGGATATGCCTCGATCGCCGGGCACGGTCGCTCCCGTAGCTGAACCCACGTCGTGGTGCTCGCTGCCATGACCGTCCTGCTGGGGTGCATCGCCGATGACTTCACCGGCGCCACCGACCTCGCCAACACGCTGGTCAAGGCTGGCATGCGCACGGTGCAACTGCTGGGCGTGCCACGCGCGGACCTGGCGGTGCCCGATGCCGACGCCGTCATCGTCGCCCTCAAGTCGCGCAGCAACCCCGCTCGCGAGGCGGTCGCGATGTCGCTCTCGGCACTCGGCTGGTTGCGAAGCGCAGGGGCGCGCCAGATCTATTTCAAGTATTGCTCCACCTTCGATTCGACCGACGCCGGTAACATCGGTCCGGTGGCCGATGCGCTGTGCGATGCCCTGGGCACCGGTTTCACGGTAGCCAACCCGGCATTTCCTACCAACAAGCGCACGGTCTATCAAGGTTATCTCTTCGTTGGCGATTGCCTGCTGTCCGAATCGGGAATGCGGCATCACCCGCTCACGCCCATGACCGACCCTTCGCTGGTGCACGTGCTCCAGCGCCAGACCCCGAATCGCGTGGGTCTGGTCGCGCACGCCACCGTGGCGCGGGGCGCGGCGGCGGTGCGGGCGGCGTTCGACGAGCTCGCGCGAAGCGGTGTGCGCCATGCCATTCTCGACGCCATCGGCGACGACGACCTGCTGGTGCTGGGCGAAGCCTGTGCCGATCTGCCGCTGGTGACCGGCGGGTCGGGCATGGCGATGGGCCTGCCGCGCAACTTCGCGCGGGCCGGCTTGCTCGAGGCCGGGCGCGGGTCGGCGATGCCGTCGATCACCGGTCCGGCAGTCGTCCTGTCGGGCAGTTGCTCCACGGCGACCCAGGCGCAAGTGGCCGACTTCCGGCGAACCCATGAAGCCTTTGTCATCGATCCCTTGCAGATCACGTCGATCGACGAGGTTGTCGCCGCCGCGCTCGACTGGGCTCGCTCCCGGCTCGGGTCGCGGCCGATCCTGTTCTTCTCGACCGCGGCGCCCGAATCGGTCGCCGCGGTCCAGTCCCGTCTCGGGCGCGAGCAGGCGGGGGCGCTGGTCGAAGGGGTGCTGTCGCGCATCGCCCAGGGTCTGGTGGTCCACGGTGCCCGACGCATCGTCGTGGCCGGTGGCGAGACCTCGGGTGCCGTTGTCGGGGCGCTTGGTGTCGAGGGGCTCCAGATCGGCGCCGAGATCGATCCTGGCGTTCCCTGGACGGCCAGCCTCGGCGAACCGCGACTGGCCCTCGCGCTGAAGTCCGGAAACTTCGGTTCGACCGATTTCTTCCTGAAGGCTTTCGACTGCTACGGCTGAGCCAGAGGGAGATATCGCCATGTCCGATGAAACCCGCCTGCGTGACCGGTTCGCCGAACTCGGTGCATCGCTCTACGACCGTGGTCTGACGCCCGGATCCTCGGGCAATCTGTCGGCGCGGCTCGACGACGGTTTTCTGCTGACCCCGACCAACTCCTGCCTGGGGCGACTCGACCCCGAGCGCGTGACCAAGCTCGATCCGCAGGGACGGGTGGTGTCAGGCGACCAGCCCTCCAAGGAATCCTTTCTCCATCTGGCCATGTACCGCGAGCGGCCGACGAGCGGCGCAGTCGTGCATCTGCATTCGAGCCACGCGGTGGCGGTCTCGGTGCTGGACGGGATCGATCCGGAGCAGCCGCTGCCGCCGATCACCGCCTACTACGTGATGCGTATCGGCCGGCTCAAGTTGCTGCCGTACTACGCGCCGGGCGATATCGAACTCGCCGATGCGGTGCGGTCCGTCGCCGCCGATCATCACGCGATCCTGCTGGCCAATCATGGCCCGGTGGTGGCCGCCACCGATATCGACAGTGCGGTCTACGCGATCGAGGAGCTCGAAGAGACCGCCAAGCTGTTTCTGATGTTGCGCGGTGACAAGCTGCGGCTGCTGACGGCGGAGCAGGTCGCCGATCTGGTCCGCCGGTATCCGTCGTGATCGGCCGAGCCCTGCTGTTGCTGGCGAGCCTCGTCGCGCTGTCGGCGCGCGGCGACAACCCGCCGCAATTGGTCGAACGCTATGCCGCGGTGGCCGGGCAGGATGACCCCGCGTTCACCGGATTTTCCGCGGCGCGCGGGCATGATTTCTATTTCGACAAGCATGTCCTGCCGGGGGTCGGCGCGGTCTCCTGCGCCTCCTGTCACCTCGATGATCCGCGTCTGCCGATTCGCGCTCACCGCGCGGAGGTGCTGTGCCGGGCTTGCCACGTCATCAACGAGACCGAACATCCCGATCCCGAGCACGCCAAGAAACGTCACATTCAACCATTCGCCCCGGCGGCGAATCCGGAACGTTTCCGCGACTTCGACAAGACCGAACGCTACTTCGACGTGAACTGCCGGATGCTGCTGAAGCGGCCCTGCAGCGCCCTGGAAAAGGGCGATCTCATCGTGTGGCTGCTCACGTTGAGCGCGGAGTAGCCTTCCGCAAATCTCGTCGGCGTCATTGCCCCGATCGGGGCGCCCCCATGAAAAAAGCGCCGGCGAGGGCGCTTTATTCGAGTTGATCCGGATGTCGCATCAGCGACAGAGAATCGCACACACCATCGTATGGAGGTCAGTCGCCTACGGGATCGACCCAGCGGCGCGGGGGGCCTTCGTAGTCATCCAGACCGAGACCGGGATGACCCGCCTCGTCGTCGGCGGCATCGACGCGGATTTCGTAGTCGACGATTTCCCTGAGCAGCGCTTCGGCGCGCAGTGCGGCTTCGGTGCTGCGCGCCGCTCGCATGGTGCGTCCGAGCAGTGCCTTGGCTTCACGGTAATCACGTTCGTTCTGTATCGGGCGCGCCAGTCCGGCCTGGGCGATGCGGGAGCGATCCTTGACGACCATTTGGATTTCCATTTGACCCCTCGATGCGGTGGTGTGTGCTGCTGGTTCGGGCTTGCACAGTACCCTTCGCAAACGCGGTGCCATGTGCGCAAATGGTCAGACTCGTGACGTACTACGTCAGTATCACGCGCTGCCACGCCCGTGAACGCCATCGCATTCCCATCATGGTTCCGAGCGCAACGATGTAGATGAGTGCGGCAAGCCAGCCGCCGGTGGCACCCCAGCCGAACTGCGGAAGAAATGACACCCAGCCGTCACCGCGATCGAACGAGAGCATGTGGGCCAGCGGCACGAAGCCCGCCCATGCCAGCACCATCAGATACAGGGTCGGCACCCGCACATCACCGGCACCCCGCAGACAGAACGCGCAGGCGAGATTCACGGCATCGAACAACTGGTAGGCGCCCGCGATCCAGATGAGCGACAGCCCCATCGCGATCACCGCCTTCGCATCCGGTTGTGCCGCATCGATGAACAGCGGGATGAGCCGGTGTCCGCCGAGCGCGATCGCGATGCCGATCGTTCCCATGTATCCCATGACCAGGAAGATCACCCGGTTGCCGAGACGCTCCGCCCATGGCTTGTCGCCAGCGCCGATCGACTGTCCCACCAGAGTGGTCCCGGCAAGCGCGATGCCGATTGCGGGCATATAAGCGATCGAGGTGAGCATCATCACGATCTGCGTCGCGGCGCCCGGCACCGGCCCGAGCCGTACCTGCATGAGCTGGAACAGCGAGATGGCGGCAAGGTCGACGGCGGGGAACACGCCGGTCGGAATGCCGAGCGCGAACACCCGTTTCAGCCCGCGTCTGGTCGCGCGCCAGGTCAGGTGCGTGCGATAGCGCAGCCGTTGCGTCGGCGACAGGAACATCCCGATCGCGAATGCGGTGCCGGCCGCCATCGAGATCGTGGTGGCCCACGCCGACCCGGCCACGCCGAGTCCGAGACCGAAGATCAGGACCTGATTCAGCGCCGCGTTGAGCAACGCGACCATCGCCATGACCATGACGGTGATGCGGGTGCGGCCGATGCCGTTGAAGAACCCGGTCACGGCCCACAGCGCCACCGCGAGCGGGGCCCCGAGCAGGCGTGGATACCAGTAGTCGGCGGCCAGGTCCTCGAGCGCGGGGGCAAGATCGAAGGGCGAGAGCAGCGGATGCGCGGCACAGGCCAGCAGGACGAACAAGGGCGCCGTGATCAGCGAAGCCCAGAGCCCGAGCCAGGCGTAGCGCGACGCGTGCAGGCTGGATCCGGCGCCCCACGCCTGCGCCACCAGCGTCTGGACGCCGATGCCGACGCCACCGAGCGCGAGGATGAAGACCAGCGCGAGAAAGTTGACGGCGCCCACCGCGGCCAACGCATCCACCGACAGGCGGCCGATGAACCACGTGTCGGTCAGGTTGAGCGCGAGCTGGATGGTGCTGTTCAGCATCAGCGGCAAGGCAAGGGCGAGCAGTGCCCGTTGATCCACGTGGCGTATGCCGGCATGGTCGAGGCGTACGGCGGGCAGGCGGGAGTTGGTAGCGACGGCAGGCAAAGTCATCGAGGGCAGGACACGGGGCGCGCCCGGTCGGTATCGGGCTCACGGTCCGTCAGTATCGCCGGTACTGGTCCGGGATCACCGCGCAGGGCAAGCGCCAGCGGCTGATGATCCGATGCATCGGTGTCGCCGATGATCCTGACCTGACCCAGATGCGGGACCAGACCGCGGCTGACGAACGCGAAGTCCCAGCATTCCCGCGGGAACCGGTCTTCATGTACGCCGACGGTGGGCGGGTGCTCCCGACCCGGGTGGCACTCGGCCCACGCATCGTGCAGCGGGGCGGTGGCGTCGTCGAAGGGCGCTGTCATCGCCGTGTAGTCGGTGCCGTGCGGTACGAAGTTGAAGTCGCCACAGATCACGGTGTTGGCCGGACTCGGGCTGACATCGAACGGTTCGCCCGGCACACCGCCCGGCCGCGGCCGCGCGGCGTGACCGCATGCCTGCGAGTGCAGCGCCCGCAGCGCGTGCACCTGCGCCATCCGGATGCTTGGCGAGTAGTACTCGAGATGGGTGGTGACCACCCGCAGCGGGCCGCCGCTGGTCTCGATCACGAGTTCAAGCGCGAGCCGTTGCATCGACGGCGTGGCGGGGTCGGGTGGCCACGGCAGCAGATGGCGGAATACCTGGTGCACCGGCAGGCGCGTGAAGATCGCATTGCCGAACTGGCGGCGGCCGCCGCCACCGTCATCGAGGTCGGTCGCCGGGCCGAAGTACCCGCAGTGATCAGGCAGCGCCGCTGCCAGCGCGGCGAACTGATCTTCGCCGGCGCTGCCGGGCAGGCGGCGGAAGCCGATGGCGACTTCCTGCAGACAAAGCACATCGAAGTCGGCGATGTCGCGCGCTGTCCGGGCGATGCGGGCGGGGTCGACGCGGCCGTCGATGCCGCGGCACCACTGCACGTTCCACGACAGGAGGTTCAGCACGATGCCGATCCGGGTTGCGGGGGCGAGGCTGCGGGCACTGTCGGCCGCCGCCCTTACTGCGGCAGTCCGGCCACGTTCCCCGCCGGCGCCCCGTCGCTCGCCCGCAGCAGGTCGGCGAGCGCGGAAGCGGTCAGCGGCCGGGCGGAATCAACCCGCGGTCCGGATCGTTCCCGCGCACCAGTGCCTCGACGCCGATGATGCGATGCCCGGACCGCTCGATCTGGGGCTGGTAGTGCAGTTCCGGCGCTTCGGTTCGCAGGGCATGCCAGAGCGCTTTCTCGGTTGCCGGTGACGAGGTCCTGGCCGACACCGTAGGAGATGGTCGGCCGGATGCCCCGGCGCCCGTCGTCGTTCGGGGTGCGCCCGCGCAGGCTGAGCGGCATCCGCAGCACGGTCACGGCGCAGAAGACCGGCCGCGGTGGCAGGAGCATCAGAGCGAATCGAGGAAGCGGAGCAGGGCGGCGCGGGCCGGGGCATCGAGCGCCGCATACCGATCGCGTGCCGGGGTGGCCTCGCCGCCATGCCAGAGCACCGCTTCCTCGGCGTTGCGCGCGCGTCCGTCGTGCAGCAGAAAACCGTTGCCGTTGACGGATCGCGCCAGCCCCATTCCCCAGAGGGAGGGGGTGCGCCAGTCACGCGGGCCGGCCGCGAAGTCGGGGCGCCCGTCGGCGAGCCCTGCGCCCATGTCGTGCAGCAGCAGATCGGTGTAGGGGTGGATCACCTGGTTGGCGAGTTGCGGCGCCGCCGCACCGGCGCCGGTGCGCAGGGTCGGCACATGGCACGCCGCGCAATTGATCTGCGTGAACAGCCGCTCGCCACGCACCACCTCGGCATCGGCGCTGTCGCGTCGTTGCGGCACCGCCCGCGCATGCATGTAGAACGTGAGCGCGTCGAGACGATCGGGGGTGAGCTCCGGCCTGCCGCCGGGGGGGAACCGGCGGCAGGCTTTCTGCACCGGTGGGCAGTTCTCGTACGGGAACAGTTCCGAGTTGACCCCGAGATCTTCGTGGAACGCCGCCGCGATCTGCTGCCGCAGGGTCGGCTGGTTGGCCTTGAGGCCGAAACGGCCGAGCACGCGCCGCTGCGCGTCGATATCCCACACCCGATTCATGGTGCCGTGGATGCCGTCGCCCGGATCGCGGTCGGCCAGGGCCGCAATGGTCTCCTCGGGCACCGCTTCGAGCAGGCCCAGGCCCACCAGCGCCGGGGCCAGGCGCAACGACAGCAGCGTATCCGGGCCGATCGGACCGAAGGCCAGCCGGCGGAAGCGCAAGTCCGGTGCGCGCAGGTCGACGCGGGTGCCATCGGCGAGCGCCACGGTCGATGACTTCCACACCACCACCGCTTCGCCTTCGGCCGGCACCTGGCCGAGGATCCCCTGATGCTGCAACTGGCCGCCGTAATCCGGATGCGGCAGGGGCCCGCCATGAGCATCTGCGCCCGTGACCGACAGCCGCACCAGCATCGACGACAGTGCGTCATCCGGCGTTTCCGGCACCGCGCCGCGACCATTGTTGTCGTGGCAGTCGGCGCACATCTCGGCATTCGAGGTCGGGCCGCGCCCCCAGAGCCCGAGCATCGACGGCGCCACCACCCAAAGCTGGTGCATGCCGTCGCGGCCCTTCGCGAACAGTGCCGACTGGATCGCATCGAGGGTCGCCACGGGCATCGAGTACGCCTGGGTACCGGTCTCCGTGGTCTGGAAGTTCGTCGTGTCGGCCGTGGCGCCGGGTTCGAGCGGCGCCACGGCACCGCTCGCGACCATGGCGCCCAAGGCCGCGGCGCCGGCCATCAGGGTCGAGGCGAGCCTGCTGAACAGGCGTGGCGGATTCGGTGATGCCGGCCCGTGCCTGCCCGCCGACCTCAAGGCGTGATCCGGGCCACGTGGCGCGGCTGGTACAGGTTCGTGCTCGGTAGCTGCGCCCGGGCCACCAGGGTTTCCCACATGTGCTCGGGAGCCATGTCGAAGATCACGGCCGGATCGGCCGGCAGCACGAACCACGCGCCGCTCGCGATCTCCGCGTCGAGCTGGCCTTCATCCCAACCCGAATGCCCGACATAGAAGCGCTGATTCACCGCGTTGCCCGTCGCCGCCATGAGGGCGTCGAAGATCGTGCCATCGCCAGACAGGTAAAGATCGTCCAGGATCGGCAGTGCCTTGACCGGATGCAGCGGGGCATGGAACACGAACAGCAGACCGTCCGGTTCGAGCGGGCCACCGAAATGGACCGGATCGCGCCGCGGGCGCACGTCGGTCCGCTCGGCCAGGAGATCGCCGATGGCAATGCCGGCCGGCCGGTTCAGGATGACGCCCATCGGTCCGGCATCCTGGGGAAAGGTCACCAGAACGACGGTTTGCGCGAAACCGGGGTCGCGCATGTCGGGCTTCGCCACCAGCAGCACCGCCGATCCGTCGTCCTCGACGCCGGCCGCAGCGCGGCCGGCAACCACGAGCATCGCGAGCATCGCGAGCATCGCCAGCCGGCGCCGCAGCGCGCGGCTATTCGAGGATCGACTGATACACCGCATCGCGCACCGCCATCCGGTACTGCGCGCGCCGGGTGGGTTCGGTGGTCATGAACACGACCGCGAGTTGCTCCTTGGGATCGATCCAGAAGTAGGTGCCGGCGTAGCCGCCCCAGTAGAAATCACCGACGCTGCCGTTCCAGGCGCTCATGCCGGCATTGGTCCGAACCGCGAAGCCCAGGCCGAAACCGTAACCGGGACCGGGCAGGAATCCGGTGGCGGTGGAAATGCCCGCGTGCACGTGGTTCGATGCCATGAAGCCGACGGTGCGCGGGCCGAGGATGCGTTTGCCGTCGAGGGTGCCGCCGTCGAGCAGCATCTGGGCGAAGCGCAGGTAGTCGGCGGCGGTGCCGACCATGCCGTGGCCGCCGGCGAAGAATGTCTGACGCTGGGTGAAATCGATCAGGTCGGGGGTCACCTTGGTGACTGGATCCGGCTGCGGCTGGGCCAGTCTGCCGACCTTCGCGGCCGGGATCTGGAAGCCGGTGTCGGCCATGCCGAGCGGCTGGAGGATGCGCTCGGCCACGTACTGGTCGAGCGTCTTGCCGGACGCGACCTCGACCACGCGGCCCAGGACATCGGTGGAATGCCCGTACTCCCACTGCGTGCCCGGTTCGAACGAGAGCGGCACCTTCGCGAGCGCGCGCGTGAAATCGGCCAGCACCCATTTCTGCGACCAGATGCCGGCATCCTTGTAGAGCTTCTGCACCTGCGTGCGCTGCGAGAGCGGTTCGCCGTAGGTCAGGCCGGCGGTATGGCGCAGGAGATCGTGGACGGTGATCGGGCGCTTGGCCGGCGCGGTCGTGAAGATCTGCGCGCCGCTCACCGGATCGAAGGTCTCGGTCGCGACCTTCATGTCCTTGAACTCGGGCAGGTACTTCGCGATCGGTTCGTTCAGTGCCAGCCGACCGTCTTCGACCAGCGTCATCGCGGCCACGCTCACGATCGGCTTGGTCATCGAGTAGAGGCGGAAGATCGAATCGGCCGCGAGCGGATCGCCGGATGCGGCATCGCGCAGCCCCGTGGTGTAGGCAAACGCCAGCCGGCCGCGCCGCGCGACCAGGACCGTGGCGCCCGGCGTGTCGTGAGAATCCACCCAGCGTTTCATGGCTTCGGCGAGCACCTGGAGGCGAGCGGACGAGAGCCCGACCTCCTCCGGGCGCGCCGGTGCGAGCACCTGCGCCCGCGCTTCCAGCGCCAGTGCCGCGAACGCCAACACCAAGGTCGAAAGCAGTGCCCGAATCCGCCTGTCCATATCGTGTGAATCTCCCGGTCAGAAAATGATTATAAGCGGCGTCTGCCGCTATCATCACGAACAATACGCTGATGGGAGAAGCACGATGAATCCGATGGAGGAAGCGCAGGCGCTCGCGGTTCAGCGCCGGTCCGCCTGCCTGGCCGAAAGCGGTGGCAGACCGAGGCGCGCGACATCCGAACCGCGCTACGTCGCGCCGATCATGGCGCAGCCGGGTGCTGGTTCGTGACATCGGCATCGGCACCGCAATGCTTTCCGGCGGGCGACCGGACCCTGGTGGTCGAGTTCGCGCGCCAGCCGGGTGCGCTGGTCGCTGCCAGGGTCCGTGCCGCCGCCGAGTACCTGCTGGCGCGCCCGCTGACCGGTGTGCTCGATGTCGTGCCCGCACAGGCATCGCTTGCCGTGCACTTCGATCCGCTGGTCGTGGCCGCGCATCACGACACCCCCGATCCGATGCAGGCGATCACGCATGCGGTATTGCAGGCTTGTCTGAAAGCGCCCGCCGCGCCCAAGGCCCGATCGCGACAGATCGAGATTCCGGTCTGCTACGGCGGCGAGCATGGTGAAGACCTCGCCGAGATCGCTGCGCGCGCCGGCATCGGCGTCGACGACGTGATCCGCTTGCACAGCGGCGCCCGCTACGAGGTGCAGATGCTCGGCTTCATGCCCGGCTTCGCCTACCTCGGCGGCCTCGACCGAAAACTCGCGGCGCCGCGGCGCGACGTGCCGCGCAAGCGCATCCCGGCCGGCACGGTGGGCATCGGTGGCGAGCAGACCGGCGTCTATCCTTTCGAAACCCCCGGAGGCTGGAACCTCATCGCGCGCACGCCGCTCATCCTGTTCCGCATCGATGCCGATGCGCGTGCCCTGCTGGCGCCGGGCGACGAAGTGCGTTTCGTCGCCATCACGGCGCGCGAGTTCGATGCCATGAAGGCGGCACCGGCGTGAGGAGCCAGGCATGAGCCTGGTGGTCGAACGCCCCGGTCTGCTCACCAGCCTGCAGGATCTCGGGCGCTTCGGGCGCCAGCACCTGGGCGTGCCGGTCAATGGCGTGATGGACGAGGTGTCGCATCGAGTCGCCAACTGGCTGGTCGGCAACGAGGCCGACGAGGCATCGCTCGAGCTCACCATCAGCGGCCCGACATTGCTGGTTCAGACCGATGTCGTGATCGCGGTGTGCGGCGCCGACATGGGCGGGCGCGTCGACGGGGAGCGCCTGCCGCAGTGGCGCCCGGTGCGGATCCCTGCCGGCGCGCGCATCGAGTTCGGACGTGCCGCGCTCGGGGCCCGGGCCTACCTTGCCGTGGCTGCGGGCTTCGACATCGCCGTCACCATGGACAGCCGCTCGACGGCGCTGCGCGGCGGCTACGGCGGCATTCGCGGACGCGCGCTACGCAAGGGCGACTCGCTGCCGCTGCGCTCCATCGAAGAAGCCCATACCGCCCGCTGGGTGCGCCTGCTCGCGCGAGCGCAGCATGGCATCAGCTATCCGAACTGGTCGGTCACGCGCGTCAACGCGCTGGGGGTCGAGGCACCGCAGACGATTCGCGTGGTGCCCGGCCGCCACTGGCAGGCGTTTTCGGTGGCGGCGCGCGAACAGCTCGCCGGTGCCGAGTATCGGGTGTCTCCCGATTCCGACCGCATGGGCTTTCGTCTCGACGGGTTCGCGATCGAAGCCCGCAAGAGCGGCGCGGTGGCGTCCGAGGCGGTGCCGATGGGCGCGATCCAGGTGCCGCATGGCGGCCAGCCCATCGTGCTGATGGCCGATCGCCAGACCACCGGGGGTTATCCGGTGATCGCCGTCGTGGCCAGTGCCGATCTCACGCTGATGGCGCAACTGGGCCCGCGCGACCGGCTGCGATTCGAGCTGATTTCGCTCGCCGACAGCTACCGGCTGCTGCTGTCGCGCGAGCGTGAACTCACCAAGATCCACGAAGCGCTGCTCGCGAGGCTCGCATGACCGCTGCCGCCGTTGACCTCAATTGCGATCTCGGCGAAGGCCTGAGCCTCTACCGCCTCGGCGACGACGCGGCGTTGCTCGACATCGTCACCTCCGCCAACATCGCCTGCGGTTTTCACGCCGGCGATCCGGCCATCATGGCGCGCACCGTGCGGCTCGCCGCCGAGCGCGGCGTCGCGATCGGCGCGCATCCGGGCCTGCCCGACCTGCAGGGGTTCGGCCGACGCGACCTGGCGATCACCGCCGATGAGGCCTACCAGATGGTGCTGTACCAGATCGGCGCGCTGTCCGGGTTCGCGCACGCCATCGGCGCCAGGCTGCACCATGTCAAGCCGCATGGCGCGCTCTACAACAGGGCCGCCGCCGACCCGGGCCTGGCGCGCGCGATCGCCCGCGCCGTGCGCGATTTCGATCCGGCTCTGCATCTGGTCGGCCTGGCCGGCAGCGAACTCGTGCGCAAGGCGGAAAGCGCCGGCCTGCGCGCCATCAATGAAGTGTTTGCCGACCGTGCCTACCGATCAGACGGCTCGCTCGCGTCGCGGGCAACACCCGGCGCGGTGATTCACGATGTCGATGTCGTCGTGGTCCGGGCACTGCGGATGGTGCGTGATGGCACCGTCGAATCCATCGACGGCGTCACCGTGCCGGTCGTTGCGCACACCATCTGCGTGCACGGCGACACCCCCGGCGCGGTCGCGCTGGCGCAGGCGCTGCGCGCTGCGCTTACCGCCGAAGGGATCGAACTGCGGGCTACCTGATCTCGCCAAGTCTCGCATTGCCGAGCGAAGGAATCCTGCGAAGCGAAGGGGCAGCGCCCACAGGGTCCCCCGAGGACGCTGCGCCCCCTTCGAGGGGGAAGCCGTAGCGCAGCGAAGGCTGGGGGTGGGC
>JANXYG010000015.1 GCA_025350245.1 Betaproteobacteria bacterium | reverse complement strand
TACCCATGAAGATGGCCTCCCGTCAAAGGGCTGTCATTCGAATGTCGTCGCTATTGCCGTCGCCGCAGGACCGGTAGAGCGCCGTCAACTTTGTTCTTGATTGGCGCCATTGCTCAGCGTCCCTCACCCTCGGTCCCGGAGGGAGAGGGATGTCTCCTGCTCCCAGCGGAGAGAGAAGTCTCCTGCTCCCTTCTCCCTCCGGGAGAAGGGCCGGGGATGAGGGAAACCAGCGCGTCCATTGCGGAACTGCGCTGTGGTAGGCCAGCCCTGTGATCACTGTATAGATCTGGAAGCGCAGTGGCTGAACCTTATCGCGCATCAGAAATGATTGATGGCAGCGGCGAAACGGTGCTCGAACCCACCGTGCAAACTCCAGGCTCGGACGGCGCCCTACGCCACCGCCGCCAGCAGTGCCGTGTAGGCGTCGCCGAAAAGCTTGACGCCTTCGGACTGTAATTGATCCCCGACGGCCTCGTGGCCAATACCGAGCCGTTCGAGCCCGTCGAAGCTCACCTGCGCATCGGCCAGTCCGTCGCCGATGGTGACCGCCACCTTGCCGTGATCGCGGAAGGCATTGAGCGTTGCGTCGGGCAGCGTGTTGATCGTCTGCGGACCGATCAGCGGTTCGACGTAGAGCAGGTCGGGATAGGCAGCATTCTTGGCGCTGGTGCTGGCCCAGAGCAGATATTGCGGTCGAGCGCCAGCGTCCGCGAGCGCTCGCCATTGCGAGGTGGCGAAAAAATCCTGGTAGCGCGCATACGCCAGCTTGCCGATAGCGACCGCCGCCTTGCCGCGCAGCGCGAGCGCCTCGGGCGTGCCGACAGAGTCGAGGCGCTGGTCGACCAGCGAGTCGATCCGGCTCATGAAGAAGCTCGCCACCGCCTTGATGCGCCGGACGTCGCCGCCGGCGGCGCGCCGCCGCTCGAGACCGGACTGATAGGCTTCGAAAATGCGCATCATCTGCGCCAGGGAGAACAGCAAGGTCACGTTGACGCTGATGCCGATGGCGATACAGTCGGCGAAAGCTGTGACGCCGGCCGGCGTACCGGGAATCTTGATGAGCACATTGTCGCGCGCGACCTCGGCATGCAAGCGATTTGCCGCGGCGAAGGTGCCGGCGGCGTCGTGCGCCAGGCGTGGCGACACTTCGAGACTGACAAAACCGTCGTCACCGCGGGTGGCGTCGAACACCGGCCGCAGGATGTCGCACGCGGCCTGGACATCGGCGATGGCCAGGCGCTCGTAACGCCGTTCGGGGTCGGATTCGGACTGGCGCAATCGCGAGAGCTCGTCGGCATAGGCCACCCCGCTGACGATGGCGTTGCGGAAGATGCTGGGGTTGGTGGTGATGCCGGTGATCTCGCCGGCATCGGCGAGCCGTTTCAGGTCGCCGGCCCGGAGCATGTCGCGCGACAGGTTGTCGAGCCAGAGACTCTGGCCGATCTGGCGCAGGCGGGTAAACTGGGAGAGCGGTTGCATGCGTGCCTCGCGAGTGATCAGACGGCCGCCTCGTCGGTTTCGCCGGTGCGGATGCGGATGACCTGGGTAACCGGAAACACGAAGATCTTGCCGTCGCCGATCTTGCCAGTGCGCGCCGCCTTGATGATGGCGTCGATCGCGGTGTCGAGGAGTTCGTCCTTGACCACCACCTCAAGCTTCACCTTGGGCAGGAAGTCGACCACATATTCCGAACCGCGATAGAGCTCGGTGTGGCCCTTCTGGCGGCCGAAGCCCTTGACTTCGGTGACCGTCAGCCCGGTGACACCGATTTCGGACAGCGCCTCACGCACCTCGTCGAGCTTGAACGGCTTGATGACGGCTTCGATCTTCTTCATGTGGGCCTCGCGTTCAAAGAGTGGAGCTACTGCCGGAGTATAGGCCCGTGCGCTGCAACATGACGCGCCGGCGGCGCACAGGAGCCCGCCAGAACCGCCTAGAACTTGTCCCGATAGCGATTGGTGATGGGGTACCGCCAGTCCTTGCCGAAGCCGCGCGGGGTGATGCGAACCCCGACCGGCGACTGGCGCCGCTTGTATTCGCTGAGCGTGAGCAGCCTGACCACGCGTTCGACATCCGCCCGGGCAAAACCGAGCCGCATGATCTCCACCGGACCGACGTCGCGCTCGACGTAGATCTCCATGATCGCATCCAGCACCTCGTACGGCGGCAGGCTGTCCTGGTCGACCTGGCCGGGCTTGAGTTCGGCCGACGGCGGCCGGGTGATGATGCGCTCGGGAATGACGCTGCCAAGCGCGTTGCGGTAGCGGCACAGGCGGTAGACCAGGGTCTTGCTGATGTCCTTGAGCACGGCGAAGCCACCGGCCATGTCGCCGTAAAGGGTGGCGTAACCCGTGGCCATCTCGCTCTTGTTGCCGGTGGTGAGCACGATAGCGCCGTACTTGTTCGACAGCGCCATAAGCAAGGTGCCGCGGATGCGCGATTGCAGGTTTTCCTCGGTGGTGTCGCTGTCGCGGCCGGCGAACTCGTCGGCCAGTGTCTCGAGATAGCGGTCGAACACCGGCTTGATCGGCAGCACGGTGTAGCGCACGCCGAGATTGGCCGCCAGCAGTTCCGCATCGTCCAGGCTCATGTCGGCCGTGTACTGCGACGGCATCATCACTGCACGCACGCGCTCAGGGCCGAGCGCATCGGCGGCGATGCAGACCACCAGCGCCGAATCGATGCCGCCCGACAGTCCGAGCAAGGTGCCGGGAAAGCCATTCTTGCCGACATAGTCGCGCACGCCCATGCAAAGGGCGCGGTAGACGTTGGCTTCGAGCGACTGCTGCGGCACGATCTCGCCACCGACCGGACGGCCATCGACGATCTCGACCACCGCGAGCGCTTCCTCGAAGGCGACGAGCTGGTGGGTGACGGTGCCGGCGGCATCGACCACGAACGAGGCGCCGTCGAACACCAGCTCGTCCTGGCCGCCGACGAGGTTGCAAAACACGATCGGCATGCCGGTTTCGCGGGCGCGGGTGCCGACGATGTCGTAGCGGGTGCTCAGCTTGTCGACGTGGTACGGCGAGGCGTTGAGCACCAGCAGCACCTCGGCCCCGGCCTCGCGGGCGCAACGCGGCGCGTCGGCCTGGGTGCCGGGCGCCGCGACCGGATCGTCGGTGCCGGCAGCCCCGGTCGGTCGTGCGGTGCGAGGCCCCTGCGGCCCCCACACGTCCTCGCAGATGTTGATGCCGACACGCACGCCGGCCACGTCGAATACGCACGGGTCGTAGCCGGGTTCGAAATAGCGCTCCTCGTCGAACACGGTGTAATTGGGCAGATCGCGCTTGGCGTAGGTGGCCACGATGCGACCGTCGCGCAGCACCGAGGCGGCGTTGTGAAGATGCCCCCGTCTGCCGCGCGGATGGCCCACCACGACCACGATGTTGCGGATGCGCGCGGCAAGCTCGCGCAGCGCGGTGTCGCAGGCGGCCACGAAGTCGTCGCGCAGCAGCAGGTCCTCGGGCGGATAGCCGCACAAGGACAGCTCCGGCGTGATCACGATGTCGGCGCCCGACGCGAGCGCGCGATGGCTGGCGTCGAGGATTCTGGCGGCGTTGCCTGCGATGTCGCCGAGGGTGCAGTTGATCTGGGCGATCGCGATTTTCATGCGTTGCAATATACCATTGGGGCCGTTGGCTTCTCCGTCACGCTTCGCCCCTCCGACCGCCGCTGTCCGCTCCACCCATGCCTGCCGAAGTCACCCTCGACGTAACCGAGTCGCTAGCCGCCGTTGCCCCCGACGACTGGGATCGCCTCACCGCCGGCCAACCATTGTTGTCGCATGCCTTCCTGCACGCGTTGCACGAGAGCGGCTCGGCGTCGCCCGATGCCGGGTGGACCCCGCAATACCTGCTGCTGCGCGAGCACGACGAACTGGTGGGCGCGCTGCCGCTCTACCTCAAGGCGCACTCGTACGGCGAATACGTGTTCGACTGGGCCTGGGCCGACGCCTGGCAACGGGCCGGCCGGCGCTACTACCCGAAGCTGCTGAGCGCCGTGCCGTTCACGCCGGTGACCGGTCCGCGACTGCTTGCCACAACGCCTGAACGGCGCGCCGTGCTGTTGCGCGGGGCGCTGCAGTTCGCCCGCGAGGCCGGCGTGGCCACCTTCCACTGCCTGTTTCCCGACGATATCCAGGTGGAAGAGATGCGGGCCGAAGGCCTGCTGCTGCGCCAGACCGTGCAGTTCCACTGGATCAACGAGGGCTTCGCCAGCTTCGACGAGTTCCTCGCGCGCATGAGCCACGACAAGCGCAAGAAGGTGAAGCAGGAGCGGCGCAAGGTGCGCGAGGCCGGCGTGACCTTCGAATGGAAGGTGGGGCGCGAGATCGGCGAGGCCGACTGGCGGTTTTTCGTGGCGTGCTACGACAACACCTATCGCCAGCACCACTCCACGCCGTATCTCAATCTCGACTTCTTCCTGCGCATCGGCGCCGCGATGCCGGACAACCTGCTGCTGGTGATCGGCAGCCGCGACGGCCGGCCGTTCTGCGCATCGCTCGATGTGTTTTCGCAGGCAGCGCTTTGGGGCCGCTACTGGGGCACCATGGGGTTCGTCTCCGGCCTGCACTTCGAGACCTGCTATTACCAGGCCATCGAGTTCTGCATCGCCCGCGGCATCGGCCGCTTCGAAGGCGGCGCGCAGGGTGAACACAAGCTCGCGCGCGGCCTGATGCCGGTGGCCACCTGGTCGGCGCACTGGATCGGCGACGCCGACTTCGAACAGGCGGTACAGAAGTTCCTGGCACGGGAGTCGCGCGGCATCGAGTCGTATGTGAACGAACTCGAAGAACACGCGCCGTTCAGGCAGATAGCGGTCGGCTGTGACCAGGAGTAAAGCCCCTCCACTATCTCCGGAAGCCGCCACCTCTCACCGAACGGCCCACCTAGACCGCACCTCCAGCAACCGCGCCGACGCCGAGCAGACCCGCCACCATCAACGCGACCGTTCCGGGCGCCGGCACATTGGCGACCGAGATCGTGCCGGTGGCGCGGTGTTGAGCAAACCGCCAGCGATGGTCGTCCAACGGAAGGCGTCGAATGATGTGGGGCTCACGCTGCCGAGGCGGGCGTGACGGCTGCGGCAAGGCAGCCGGCTTCCGACGCGGGTCAGCCGATCTTTCCATCCTTGTTGAGGTCGATACCGGTCATCTTTTCGGCCCCGCTGACGACCGCACTGGCCGCCTTGCCGGCGATCTCGCTGGCACCCGCGACCGCACCGGCCCCGGCGGCCGTGACCTTGTTCAGCGTGCCCTGGGCACCTTGCTTCAAGGAAGCGCCGGCGGAGGCCGTGGCATCGGCCGCTTCGCCTGCAAGCACTTTCGCCTGATCGGCCGCGGTGCTCGCACCCTGCGCGATCGAGGTGCCTGCCTCCTGAAGAAGGGCGCCAGCCTTGCCCGCGGCTTCTTCCACGGCGTGGGCTGCAGCGTCGGCGGCTTCCTTGGTCTTGTCGAATGCAGTTCGGGCGGCTTGCTTGGCTTGGTCGATGAGGCTCATGGTTGCTCCCTGTGGTTGCGCGAAGGACGTACCGGTCGATTGTAGGCCCGCATCTGTGCACCCGACGTCACCGGTCAGGAGCAGGGGCGCGCTTTCAACCACAAGCGGGCCGATGGTGCCGCCATGCCGCAACTGCCAGCGCGCCAATCAAGGCGCCCGCGACGCGGTGTATGCCGCGATGGCGACGATATCCTGGTCGGTGAGCGGCGCCACCACCGCCTTCATCAGATCGGACCACGCACCCTGCCGCAAGCCGCGCCGCATATCGTGGAGCTGCCGCACGATGTAGCTCGGCGAGCGCCCCGCCAGCGACGGCACCGGGCCCAGGCCGCGCAGCTCGGCGCCGTGGCAGACACCGCATGGCGTGGTCCTGCCCGCATCGCCGGTCGTGACCAGGGCCTCGCCGCGCGCGACGCTGCCGCTGGGCACATAGGCGACGAACCCGGACGCCGAATCGCGCCGCTCGGTGCGCTCAAGGTCTTCGGGCATCTCGATGATGCGCTGGCCGATGGGCTCGGTCGCCGCCGGTTCGGACGCCACCAGCATCCAGCCGGCGACATGCGTCCGTGGCACCGTGCCGGTCTCGACCACGCGGATCCATTGACGCATCGGCAAGGCGGCAAAGTATTCGGCGGCGGTCCGCACCTCCTCGTCGGTCGTGCCTTTGGCTACGCTGACCATGAGGTTGATCGGCAGCGATCGGGGCTCGGCGCTCTTGCGCTCGCCGCTCTTGAATGCGGCGACCTGCCGCACGATGTATTCGGCCGGCAGCCCTGCCAGACTGGCGTTCTCCGGGCGCCCGAGGCCGTTGGGCAGATGGCAGAAGCCGCACGGAAACACCCCCGGCCGCGATCCGCGCGCAACGCTGTTCGGCATCGCCGGATGATCGTCGGGATGCCAGTCGGGCACGCTGAACAGGTTGCGAAGCTGGGTCAACGTGAAGCTCGTCGCGCTGCCGGGCACTCGCAGCGGCGTGCCGTCATCGGGAGCCGGTTTCGTGCCCGGCGGATTGACGGCATAGGCCCAGGGCGGCGGCGAGTCGGGTTCGACCGCGACGGCTTCCGCTGCAAGGGTGATAGCAGCACCGAACAGGACCGGCAGGACCAGATGTTTCATGCTGGATTCTCCGTGATCATCGTGCAGTCCCCGGGGCCGGGGTAGGGCGTTGCGAAGGCGTGACGCGCTCGTGTTCGACTACTTCGGTATCTCCATCTTGCAGGTCGTGGGCAACGCGTTGTTCTTGCCTTCGATGCGCACATCCGTCTTCCAGCCGTAGCCGGTGCCCTCGGCGTCGTACTTCACCGCGCCGCCCGCCTTGGTGAAGGTGGCGATGTACTGGGCCACGATCAACTGGTGATCGTCAGGGCGCATCCAGGCTTCACCGGTCTCGCCCTGGAACCTCATGCCGTGCAATGCCTTCGCGACCTTGACCGGATCGGTGGATTGCGCGCTGTTGATGGCCTTCGCCAGCATGTCGATCTGCAGTTTCGGCAGGTTGAGCCAGAGATCGTCGTTGAAGCGCTTGCGGTAGTCGTTGGCGAACCGCTCCAGCTTGTTGTCGGCGATGTTCGCGTGCCAGGTGAAGACCTGACGGATCTGGTCCGCGCCGGACTTGCCGATGGCCGCGGCCATCCCGGCGTTGTGGGAATTGAGCGTGTAGTAGACGACATCGAGCCCGGTCTCCCGGCCCGCCTTGATCAGCAGCGACAGGTCGGGCCCCCAGTTGCCGGTGAGCACCACATCGGCGCCCGAGGCCTTGATCTTGGCCACATAGGTGCCGAAATCCTTCACCTTGCCCAGCGGATGCAGGTCGTCGCCCACGATTTTGATGTCCGGGCGCTTCGCCGCGAGCATCTCCTTCGCGGCGCGGCTGATCGCCTGGCCAAAGGAGTAGTCCTGATTGATCAGGTACACCTTGGGCACGCCCTTCTGCCGCGCGATGAAGTCGGTGAGCGCCTTGACCCGCATGTCGGTATGCGCCTCCCAGCGGAAGTGCCAGAAGCTGCACTTCTCGTTGGTGAGCGACGGGTCCTGCGCGCCGATGTTGAGCAGCAGCACCGCCTGTTCCGGGTTGCGGCCGTTGTGCTTGTTGATCGATTCGATCAGCGCATGCGCGATGTGCGAGCCGGAATAGATCGAGACGAAGCGGATGTCGGCATCGATGATCTGCTTGAGGATCAGGACCGCATCCTGCGGACTGCCCTTGCTGTCGAAGTTGACCAGTTCGAACCGGCTGCCGCCGAGCACGCCGCCCTTCGCGTTGACCTCGTCGATCGAGGCCTGGATCATCCGGCTCGCACTCTCGCCGATCAGCGCGAACGGCCCGCTCAGCGGATCGATGTGGGCGATCTTGATGGTATCGGCCGCGGCCGCGGACGCGACAACAACCGCGAACAGCGCGAGGAAACAATTGATGCAACGCAAGGCACGATTCATGGAATGGACTCTCCGACCGCTTCTGAATGATGGATGATGGATGATGGATGATGGATGATGGATGGCAGTGACTGTAGCCGTTTGCCCGGTCCACGAGGAGCCGGAAACGCGCTCGTTCATGCCGTGACGGCGATGATGCGACCATTCGAGACAGCCACCCGAGGTTGACGCACGCGGCATCGGCCCTTACGATTTTTGTTTCGGCGAGTCGCGACGACCAGGATCGCGACCGCCAGACCTTCGGAGAGTCACACTTGATCACCATCACACCATTGCACCCGCTCTTCGCCGCGGAAATGACCGGCGTCGACCTGCGCACGCCGCCCGATGCGGCACTGGTGCGCCAGATCGACGACGCCATGGACCGCTTCTCCGTACTCGTGGTGCGCGACCAGCGCCTCGACGATGACCAGCAAATGGCGTTCGCGAAAGCCATGGGCCCGCTCGAAACGACGCGCGGCGTGATCGATGGCCACTTGCATCGGCTCAAGCACGCCGAGATGATCGACATCTCCAATCTCGATACCGACGATTCGATCATGCGCACCGACGACCGGCGCCGGATGTTCAACCTCGGCAACCACCTCTGGCACAGCGACAGCAGTTTCAAGGCAACGCCGGCGAAGCATTCGATGCTGCACGCGCGCGTCATCCCGCCCGAGGGTGGCAACACCGAGTTCGCCGACATGCGCGCCGCGTGGGACGCCCTGCCCGAGGCCACGCAGAAACTGATCGAACCGATGGTCTGCGATCACTCGCTGATCTACTCACGTGGCCTGCTGGGGTTCGACGAGTTCACCGAGCAGGAGCGAGAGACCTTCGCGCCGGTACCGCAGCGACTGGTGCGGCGTCACGCCGGCTCCGGACGCCGCAGCATCTATCTGTCGGCGCATATCGGCACCGTGCACGGCTGGCAACGGCCCGAGGGGCTGTGCCTGATCCGCGATCTCACGGAGCACGCGACGCAGCGCGAATTCGTATACAGCCATACATGGCGCCTGCACGATCTGGTGATCTGGGACAACCGCTGCACCATGCACCGGGCACGCCCGTTCGACGACCGCCGGTACCAGCGCGACATGCGGCGGCTCACGCTCGAAGACACGGCGCCGACGCTGGCGCAGCCTGCCTAGCGGCCTTCGCGACACGATAGTCGTCGCGCGATCCCCCTGTCGGGCGCTGGCCGGAACGGGGCTGAAAATGGGCTTGTCCTGTCGCGTCGCACCATACAACGTTGCTCCGATGCCACCTCGACGGCGGTCTGCTCCCGGCTATTGCAATGGCATGGAATGACATTACACTCGACCCTGGCGAGCTTTTTTGGCGGCAGCGTGGCCGTATCAACGCTGCAAAGGCAACCGCCGTCTCGGCATTTCAATCGTCGAAGGGAGGGAATATGAAAATGGCAAAGTGCATATCCATCGCAGCCGTGGGGACCACCCTGGCCGCTGCGGTGTTCTCGGTCGCATCGTTCGCGGCCGACGTCACACCCGATCGGCTGATCAACAGCGAGCGTGAACCGGGTAACTGGCTTAATCACCACGGCAACCTGGAAGCGCACCGCTTCTCGGGTCTGGACCAGATCAACGTCAAGAACGTCAAGAAATTGAGAGTCGCGTTCACCTGGGCCATGGGCGGCACGCAGGGCGGCGGCAAGGACATCATCAAATGGCCTTTCGCCGGCCTGGAAGGCACGCCGATCGCCGAGGACGGCTTCCTGTACATCACCACCGGCTGGGGCGTCGTGACCAAGCTGGACACGCGCGGCGGCGTACCCAGGATGGTCTGGCAATACAACCCGGCACCCGATCCCGACTACGCGACCACGGTGGCCTGCTGCGGCATCAACAACCGCGGTGCCGTGCTGGCGGGCAACATGGTGATCTCACCCGTCATCGACGGGCGCATCGTCGCACTGAACAAGACCGATGGCACCAAGATCTGGGAAGTGCAGGTCGCCGATCCGGGCAAGAGCGAAGTCATCACGAGCGCCCCGCTGATCGTGAAGGACATGGTCGTCACCGGCATGGCGGGCGCGGAATACGGCGTGCGCGGCTGGCTCGAGGCCCTCGACATGAAGACCGGCAAGCGCCGCTGGCGGACCTACACGATTCCCGCCCCCGGAGAGCCTGGCTCCGAAACTTGGAAGGACAAGAACAACGCCTGGAAGACTGGCGGCGGCACCACCTGGGTCACTGGTTCGTACGATCCGGAACTGAACCTCATCGTGTGGGGCACGGCGAACCCGGGTCCGGACTGGGACAACGCCTACCGGCCCGGCGACAACCTGTGGACCGACTCCACCATCGCGCTGGATGCTGACACCGGCAAGATCAAGTGGGGCTTCCAGCACACGCCTAACGATCCGTACGACTATGACTCGGTCGCGGAGAACACCTTCGTCGATACCCAGATCAACGGCAAGTTCGTGCGCGCGACGCTGCATGCCAACCGCAACGGCTATGCCTATGCCCTGGATCGCAAGACCGGTGAGCCGCTGTGGTGCACGCAGTTCGTGGCGGAGCTGAACTGGTCGGGCGGCCTGGACGCCAAGTGCAAGCCCAAGTCCTATGATCCGAAGAAGGACGTGCAGACCTACATGCCGGGTACGGCCGCAGCCCGCGGTACCGCGACCAAGGGTCGTGGCACTGTGGAAGGCGTGCTCAAGCCGGGCCACATGGGAGGCAAGAACTGGCCGCCCACCTCGTACAGCCCGCAGACCAACCGGTACTACATCCCGACGATCGATGGCTGCAACAAGGCATTCGCCGAAGTCGCCGTCGCGGGCGAGTTCAAGCACCGCCAGCTTTTCCTGGGCGGCGCGCCGTTCTCGACCTACGAGGATCCGGAATGCGGTCGCATCTGGGGCTCGATCACCGCGATCGACGTGGTCACGGGCAAGGTCGTGAAGAAGCACACCACCAAGCACCCGCAACTTGGGGGACTGCTGTCTACCGCAGGCGGGTTGGTGTTTGCCGGCTACGCCGAAGGTCAGGTGGTGGCGCTGGACGCTGAAACCCTCGACGAACTGTGGAAATTCGAAACCGGTTCGGCCATCAACGCTCCGCCCATGAGCTACATGGCAGATGGCAAGCAGTACATCGCCATCGAAGTCGGTCTCGGCGGTGCCTGGCCCCAGTGGTTTGTCAGCTCCACGCCGGAACTGAAGGCGCAGGTCCCCAGCAACATGCTGTACGTGTTCGCGGTCGACGACTGAGATGACGCCCACCCCCAGGAGACCAGTTCGCTTGGGGCGGCCCGGCGCTCACTGAGCGGCGCATGACGTGCACAGGGCCGGTGTGAGACCGGCCCTGTGCCTTTCGAAACCCCGAAGAATGATCTCCAGGACTCGGCCGTCGGGTTCGGCTTCAATTCGCGAGGTGGATGTAAATGAACGGCTTTCGAAAAACGACAATGATTCTGGTGGGTGCGGGATTTTGCGGCGTGGGTGCGCTGTCACTCCAGCCGCAGCCGGCATCGGCAGAAACGGAAACCGGTGATCGCCCCGAAATCATCGTACCGCGGGCCGGCGGCCGCGCAGCGTTCGAGAAGTTCGGCTGCATCACCTGCCACATGGGCGACGGTCGTGGGGGTCAGAATGAAGGGGGCTATGGTGCCGACCTTCGGGTCACGAAGTTGACGGCGCAGGAAGTCGGGCAGACGATTGCCAACGGGCGCGCCGGCAAGGGCATGCCGCCCTTCAAGGGTCTGATCGACGACGAAACCCTGGACGTACTCGCGAAGTACATCAAGGTGGAGCTGCGCCTGAAGTAGCGCGCATCGCCGGAAGATCCCACTCGGGAAGTCCGATTCCGAGCGCCGTGCACCTCGCTCGGCGCTCGTCTTGTTTTTACCGCTTCGCTTCGGCGAGTTGTTCAGGCGTCATCTTCTCGGCCAGTTTCTCCTGAACCCATTTGAGGTCCAGACGTTTGTAGGACTGACCGGCAGCAACATCGGCATCGATCCAGCGATACGCATCTACCAGGTTCTTGTGCACACCAAGGCTCACCTGCACGTAGATGAATTTCATCAGCGCCTTGCCGTGCTGCACATCCTGGCGATCGATCAGCTCACGGGCAATTCGGCGCGCTTCGGTCAAGTCGCCGATCTCGCGGCCGCGGTCGAAGGCGTCGCGGCCCTCGATGAACAGCGTCATGTTTCGATTCTCTTGATCGCATTTCTCTTGCGTCTCTTCCATGCAGACGAAGGCGTCTTCAGCGGCGCCGGCGGGGGCAGCAAAAAGCCCACCGCCGACCCCGAAGACTGCCGCGAGCAGCACGATCACCAAAGGGCTTCCAGTAGCGGTCATACCTTCTCTCATCGTTTTACTTGCCCAGATCGGTGAGGGTGCGGGCCTTCGCCGAGTCGAAGTAGTAGATCGCCGAGCTGAACTGGCCACTCGACCCCACCTCGTAAAGGCCGACCATCTCGATGCTCAGCGCGTCGCCGCTCTTGCGGTCCGCCGCATCCCAGGTGAACACGACGGCTGCCGAATTGCCCTGCACGAACATCTTCTTCACCTGGTAGCTGGCCTTGTAGGTCTTGAACTCGGCTTCGAAATAGCGCGAGAGTTCGGCTCGTCCCGCGTGTCGCGCAAACGGCGATTCGCGCGTCGCATTCGACGCGAAGTACTTGACGAAGCTCGCGCTGTCGCCGGTTTCCATGGCCGAGTTGTATTCGGCCATTGCCTGTCGGACGAGGTGCTCCACCTGCATCTCGACGGAGCCGGCCGCGAGCGCCTCGCGTGAGGGTGCAATGGCCAGGCCCAGGAAAACCAGGGTGACGGCGAACCGCGATGCAAGGCGACGCATGAAAAACACCTCCGGAGCGAACGGGATCGTCGAAACGTAGCACAAGGGTCAGGTCTTGCACCACCACATCGAGACGGCAAGCCAGCCGACGCGGCTTTGCCCTGCCGACATCCGCAAGCTCAAGGACATCACCATCGTCGTGTCCGAGCAGGTGCTGTCGTTCACCCTGGAGATCGCCGATCGCTTCTTCGTGATCGACAAGGGTCGCTTCATCCACGAGGAGACCCGCGACCAGGTCGACGCCGCCAAGATCGCGCGCTACCTCGCTGTATAGCCCATCGCGTCGTACCGGGGCGCGGGGATTGATCCCCTTGGTCCTCGCACCCCGTTTTTCTGGCCGTACCGTTCAATAACAGGAGAGAGCTGCCATGCCGGACACCCTCATCAAGATCGACCTCGACGGGTCGCCCTACGACAACGAATTGATCCACAACCGCTGGCATCCGGACATTCCAATGGCGGCCTGGGTCAAGCCGGGCGACGACTTCGTGGTCGAGACCTTCGACTGGACCGGTGGCTACATCAAGAACAACGACTCGGCCGACGACGTCCGCGATGTCGACCTGTCGACCGTCCACTTCCTGAGCGGCCCGATCGGGGTCGAAGGCGTGGAACCCGGCGACCTGCTGGTGGTGGATCTGCTCGACATCGGCGCGCTGCCGGACAGCCTGTGGGGCTTCAACGGGTTCTTCTCCAAGAAGAACGGCGGCGGCTTCCTGACCGACCACTTTCCGCTGGCGCAGAAATCGATCTGGGACATCAGCGGCATGTTCACGCATTCGCGGCACATTCCGAACGTGAGCTTCGCCGGCCTGATCCACCCCGGCCTGATCGGCTGCCTGCCCGACCAGAAGATGCTCGACATCTGGAACAAGCGGGAAATCGATTTCATCGCCACCAATCCAACGCGCGTGCCGCCGCTCGCGAACCCGCCTTTTCCCAAGACCGCTCATGTGGGCAAGGCCAAGGGCGACGCCGCAACCAAGGTCGCGGCCGAGGGCGCACGCACGGTGCCGCCGCGCGAACACGGCGGCAACTGCGACATCAAGGATCTGTCGCGCGGCTCCAAGATCTTCTTCCCGGTGTACGTCAAAGGCGGCGGCCTGTCGCTCGGCGACCTGCACTTCAGCCAGGGCGACGGCGAGATCACGTTCTGCGGCGCCATCGAGATGGCCGGCTGGGTGCACATGCGGGTCAATGTGATCAAGGGTGGCATGGCGAAATACGGTATCAAGAACCCGATCTTCAAACCGAGCCCGATCACCCCGCAGTACAACGACTACCTCATCTTCGAAGGCATCTCGGTCGACGAGCAGGGCCAGCAGCACTACCTCGACGTGCAGGTGGCCTACCGCCAGGCGTGCCTCAACGCCATCGAGTACATGAAGAAGTTCGGCTACTCGGGCGCGCAGGCCTATTCGATCCTCGGTACCACGCCGGTCCAGGGGCACATCAGTGGCGTGGTCGACATCCCGAATGCCTGCGCCACGCTGTGGCTGCCCACCGGCATCTTCGACTTCGACATCAATCCGAGCACCGAGGGCCCGAAGAAGATGGTGACACCGGGCATCGACATGCCGCTGTCGCAGGACAAGTAGGAGGCGCCGCCATGCCGATGTACGAATACGAATGCACGGCGTGTGGCGGCTTCAGCGCCATGCGCCGGCTGGCGGAGTACCGCGAGCCGCAGCCTTGTCCGGACTGCGGCTCGCCCTCGCCGCGGGCGCTGCATACGGCGCCCGCCTATTCGGGCATGCCCTCGACCGACCGCAAGGCGCACGCGATCAACGAGCGCAGCGCGCACGAGCCACGGTCGTCGAAGGATGGCACGGCGACGGGGCATCGTCGCCTCCGGAATTGCAGCGTCGGACTGCGCCGCCGCCGCGCCGCTCCACGCCAGGATCGACGCACCCAATACCGCTGCGCTCACCCAGTTTCCCATCGGAATCTTCATGGCGTTCTCCGTGACATGGCAGGAGGAAGCTCTGTTACTCGAGGTCGATCGGCCAGTGGATGCCGGCGGTGATGCCGCCGTCGACGCGCAGTATCTGGCCGGTCATGAAGGCGCTCGCTTTCGACGCGAGGAAGATGGCGGTGCCAACCAGTTCCTCCACGTCGCCCAGGCGCTGCATCGGCGTCACTTGCTTCACCCAGTCCTGCATCTTCGGGATCTGCCACAGCTTCTTCGACAGCGCCGTGGGAAAAAACCCGGGGGCGATGGCGTTCACGCGCACCCCGCGTCCGCCCCACTCGTTGGCCATGCCGCGCGTCATCATGTTCACGCCACCCTTGCTCATGGCATAGGGCGTGACGCCCTTCAGCGGCGCGTAGGTGTTGAGCGAATCGATGTTGATGATCGAACCGGCCCCGCGCTCGAGCATGCGGCGGCCGACCGCCTGCGCCACCAGAAAATGTCCGCGCAGGTTGATGCCGAGGATGCGGTCGAACTCTTCTTCGGTGTAGCTCTCCACGCGCTTGCGCACGTTGATGCCGGCCACGTTGAGCAGCGTATCGATGCGGCCATGGCGCTCGATCACGTCGGCCACCAGGCGCATGACATCGGCGCCCTTGGCGACATCGCACGCGACCGCCTCGACCGGCACGTCGCGCGTGATGGCGGCGCGCGTGGCTTCGAGCGTGGCCGGGTCGCGACCGGCAATGATCACGGTGGCACCGCGCTCGGCGAAACCACCCGCGAGCGCCTCGCCGATACCGCGACTGGCGCCCACCGCCAGCACCACCTGCCCTGCCACCGAGAACAATGAATCGCTGATCATGGACGGCCTCCGGTTTCGCAAAGTTGCAGCTCGCTTTTCGAGCCGGCCGGAGGATAGCATTGCGCTTGATCCGGGCAGCGACTTGCCGCCCCCCCAAACACGACCCTCGCCGGTCTGGCACGCGCGGTGCGCGACCCTGCGGTGCGTCGGGGTTTGCGTACTCGGCACGCTTCGGTTTGAATGTCGGGGCACCCAAGCTGTCTCCCGCTCCCCAGGAATTTCCCCATGTCCCGCTCTCCGCTCCTGCGACGCCTGCAACGCGCCATCGGCCGGCTGCACCAATCCACGCCGGCTGCTGTCGCACCCGATCACGCGCGCCGGGTCTTCATGGCGCAAGGCACGGCGCTCGGCGGTGCAGTGCTGGCGGGCGCATCACCACTGGCCGGGTTCGCGGCTGATACGGCGCCCATGACAAACATGCGCGTCGCCATCGTCGGGGGCGGTCTCGCCGGGCTCACGGCGGCGCATGCACTGCGCAAGGCCGGCGTCGAGATCACGCTGTACGAAGGCTCCGATCGCCTCGGCGGGCGCTGCTTCTCGGAACGCAAGGCATTCGCAGAGGGCCAGATCGCCGAGCGCGGCGGCGAGTTCATCGACGCTCCGCACACCGCCATCATCGGACTGGTGAAGGAACTCGGCCTGGAACTCGACGACGTGCTCGCGGCGGAAGGCGGGGCAGGTCATTCGATCACGTGGCTCGATGGCGCCGAGTACACCGAGGCCGACGCGACGCGCGACTTTCAACCGGTCTATCCGCTGGTGCAGGCGCAAGCCAAGGCGTTGGGCGACCACTACGGATACGCCGGCTCGAACCAGACCGCGAAGCAACTGGACGCGATGAGCGTTGCCGACTGGATCGACCGGCATGTTCCGGGGGGACGCCGGTCGAAGCTCGGGCGCGTCCTGAACCATGCCTACGTGGAGGAATTCGCCGTCGAGACCGACCGGCTGTCGGCCATCAACCTCGTCATCACCCTGAGGGAATCGGCGCAAGACAATTTCGCAACCTATGCGGATTCCGACCAGCGCTACCACGTTCGCGGCGGCAACGACCAGATCGTGGCCCGGTTGGCGGATACCCTGGTCGGGAACATCGCCATGGGCACCCGCCTGACCCGGCTCGAGCGCATCGGCGGCGGACGCTATCGCGTACTCACCGACCGCAATGGCAGCACGGCGTCGGCCGAGTTCGACCGGGTGATCCTGGCGCTGCCCTTCACGTTGCTGCGGGCGGTGGATCTGTCGGGTGCCGGCTTCCGGCCGCTCAAGTTGCGCGCGATCCGCGAGCTGCCGATGGGGCGCAGCAGCAAGCTCCAGCTGCAATTCGGCGAGCGGCTCTGGCGCGACCGCGAGTGCAATGGCGAAGTGCGGGTCGAGGGCAGTTTTCACAGCTCCTGGGAGGTATCGCGGGCGCAGCCAGGCAAGGCCGGCGTGCTCAATTTCTGGTCGGGCGGCAATGTTGCTGCCGCCGTGGGCTCGATGCCGACGCAGGAAGCGGCGGGCGCGGCGTTGCGCGACATCGAACCCGTGTGGCGCGGCATGACCGCGCGCTGGAACGGGCGCGTGATCGTCGACGTGTGGGACCGCGATCCCTGGTCGCGTGGCTCCTACAGCTACTATCCGCCGGGCTACATGACCACGATCCACGGCATCGAGCCCGAGCCCGAAGGCAACTGCTTCTTCGCCGGCGAGCACACCTCGCTCGAATGGCAGGGTTTCCTCAATGGCGCGGTCGAAAGCGGCCTGCGCGCCACCGCCGAGGTGGTGCGTTCGCTCGCGCCCGGCCGGACGCCGGACCGGAAGAAGCCCAGGCGCGCATGGTAAGTTCGCCGCACGCACGCACGTCTGCCGCAGCAGCAGCAGATTCCCCAACACCCCCGGAGACGACCCGGGGCCCGCTTCCTGCATCAGAGATGCAGTTCCAGAATCGCCGCTTCCGGGCGAGAATGACGGTGATCCGGCCCCGCCCGCACGACCATGCGCAAGTTCTATTCGCACTACGACAACCTCAAGGTGGCTCGCGACGCCCCGCCGGAAGTGATTCGCGCGGCCTGGCGCTCGCTGTGCGCCAAGTACCACCCCGATCGCCACCC
>JANXYG010000039.1 GCA_025350245.1 Betaproteobacteria bacterium | reverse complement strand
GATAGTGCGGCAACCCGTGCGAAAGTAGGTCACCGCAAGGCTCCCCCTCCAGCGATAACACCCCGCATCCTCACAGGATGCGGGGTTTCGTCGTCGCCGACATTCAAGAAGCAGCATCACGACGTTGCCGCATGCGCGGTTCCAGGTCGTGGCTCGTGCGAGCGACGATCGCCAAGCTCCCATCGCGGATGTAGTTCCAACCGCAAGAAGCCGGGGCGAGGTCGCTTCACACCCGCGCGAAACAGCAGCAAGTGGCACGGTTGTTAATTCCTTTTATGGCATTGATTTGATATCATTTTCGTTTTGTTACATGTAATGGGCTGCGGCCCATTTTTTATTTCAGCCAGACTTCGATGGACCTAGAAAACCTCGTTCGAACAACCCTGTCACAGCAAGGCTACGAATTGGTTGCGCTCGAGATGGCGGGGCGGCCACGTGTGCTGAGGGTGTTCATGGACAAGGCGGATGGCATCACGGTCGACGATTGCGCCGCCATGAGCCATTTGCTCGGACGCGTGTTCGAGGTCGAAGCCGTTGACTACGATCGGTTGGAGGTGTCTTCGCCGGGCCTGGACAGGCCGCTGCGGACTCCACAGGATTTCGAGCGGTTTCTGGGCGCCAAAGCAGCGATCGAACTACGTGTTCCGCTCAACGGCAGGAAGCGTTTCACTGGCGTTCTTCGTGGTCTGGAGAACGACCGGTTGGAATTGGAGGTCGACGGCACGATGATGTCGTTGAGTCTCGGCGATATCGACAAGGCCCGCCTGGTGCCGGCGCTTTGAACGGGAGATTCGGATGAGCAGAGAGATACTGTTGCTGGTGGACGCGCTGGCCAGGGAAAAGAACGTCGACAAGGACACGGTGTTCGGTGCGCTCGAAGTCGCGCTTGCCTCCGCAACCAAGAAGCGCTTCAAGGAAGAGTCCGACGTGCGCGTCGAGATCGACCGTGAGTCGGGCGACTATTCCGCCTTCCGGCGCTGGTTGCTGGTGCCCGAGGAGGAGTTCACCGATTCCGGCATCCACATGCTGATCGAAGAGGTGCAGAATGATCAGCCGCACCTGAAGCTCGGTGATTTCGTCGAAGAGCCGCTCGAAGCGGTCGAGTTCGGTCGGATCGGCGCGCAGACCGCCAAACAGGTGATCCTGCAGAAGATTCGCGATGCCGAGCGGGAGCAGATTCTCAACGACTTCCTTGAACGCAAGGAACACCTGATCACCGGCGCTATCAAGCGCATGGAACGCGGCAACGCCATCATCGAATCCGGTCGTCTCGAAGCGGTCCTGCCGCGTGAACAGATGATTCCCAAGGAGAACCTTCGGGTCGGCGACCGTGTCCGGGCTTACCTGCTCAAGATCGATCGCGGCGCGCGCGGACCCCAGCTCATCCTTTCCCGTATCGCGCCGGAGTTCCTCGTCAAGTTGTTCGAACTCGAGGTCCCGGAGATCGAAGAAGGGCTCCTCGAGATCAAGGCGGCGGCCCGTGATCCTGGATCCCGCGCGAAGATCGCGGTGAAGTCCAACGATCAGCGCATCGACCCGATCGGGACCTGTGTCGGCATGCGCGGCTCCCGCGTTCAGGCCGTCACGCAGGAGCTCGCGGGTGAGCGCGTGGATATCGTTCTTTGGTCCCAGGATCCGGCGCAGTTCGTGATCAACGCCCTGATGCCGGCCGAGGTGAGCAGCATCGTCGTCGACGAAGAAGCGCACAGCATGGACATCGTCGTCGAGGAAGACAACCTCGCGCAGGCGATCGGCCGCAGCGGTCAGAACGTGCGGCTCGCGAGCGAGTTGTCGGGCTGGCAACTCAACATGATGACCAAGACCGAGTCGACCGAGAAACACCGGACCGAGATCGAGAGCGTGAAGGCATTGTTCATCGAGAAGCTCGATGTGGACGAGGAGATGGCCGAGATCCTGGTGCAGGAGGGATTCAACAGCCTCGAAGAAGTTGCCTACGTTCCGTTGAACGAGATGCTGGAGATCGAGGCATTCGACGAAGACACGGTCAACGAACTGCGCAGCAGGGCGCGCAACTCGTTGCTCAACCAGGAGATCGCGAGCGAGGAACAGGTTGAAAGCGTCGCGCAGGATCTGCTTGCGCTCGATGGCATGGACGACCACACCGCGAGAGCCCTCGCCGCCAAGGGCGTACGTACCCAGGACGACCTTGCCGATCTGGCGGTCGATGACTTGACCGAGATGACGGGGATGGACGTCGAGCGCGCCAAGCTGCTCATCATGACCGCCCGCGCACCCTGGTTCGCTTGACCTTTTCCGGAGTTCTCCCGCCATGCCGCATATGACCGTCGCGCAGTTCGCCACCGAACTCAAGTTGGAACCGGTACGGCTGCTCGAACAGCTCAAGGCCGCCGGCGTGGACAAGGGTCGGGGCGAAGATAATCTCACCGAGCAAGACAAGGCCCAGTTGCTCGATTATCTGCATCGGGTACATGGCGCCGCCGAGATCAAGAAGAAGGTGACACTGACCCGGCGTGAGACCACGGAGATCAGGCAAGCTGATGGCGCCGGGCGTTCCCGCACCATCCAGGTCGAGGTCCGGAAGAAGCGCGTGTTCGTCAAGCGTGATCCTGCGCTCGGCCCGGAAACCGAAGCTGAAGCCGTTGTTGCGCCATTGGTTGCACCCGTCGAACCCCCGGTGGTGGAACTGGCGCCAATACCAGTGCCGCTACCCGAACCGGTGGTGGAAGCGGTTCCCGAACCGGTAGTGGAAGCAGTTCCCGAACCGGTAGTGGCGGCGCCGCCCGTAGTGGCGCCGGTCACTGTGCCGACGTCTGCTCGGATGCCGGCGCGCCCGGTATCGACGATCGATGCCGCTCAGATGGCACTACGCGAAGAGGAGGCTCGAAGGCAGGCTGCTCTCATGGAGCGCCAGGCAGCCGACGTCAAAGCGAATCAGGAGCGCTTGCGCAAGCGCAAGGACGGTGCCGAAGCAGCAGCCGTCTCCGTGGCATCCGCGGCGACCAGTACTGGTGCGACCGCTGTTGCAGTCGCGGTTGCTGCAGTAGCGCCCGCGCTGGTTGCGGACGCGAAGCCCAAGACACCCGTCGCTGGCGCCAGTGAAGGCACGCTTCATCGGCCTGTCGTCAAGCCGGCCGATCCTTCGAAGAAGGTCATCAAGAAACCGGCGGGCGGACGCGAGACCTCCTGGAAGGACGACAATGCGCGTCGTCGTACCGGCCTCAAGTCGCGCGGGGATGCCGGCCGCACGTCCGACGGTTGGCGCACCCGCAAAGACCACGGCAAGTCCGGCCACGGCGGCGATTCCAACTCGCAACACCAGTTTTCGCTGCCGACCGAGCCGATGATCAAGGAAGTCCTGATTCCGGAGACCATCACCGTTTCCGCGCTGGCGCAAAAGATGTCGGTGAAGGCGGCCGAGGTGATCAAGGCGCTCATGAAGATGGGCAGCATGGTGACCATCAATCAGGTCATCGATCAGGACACGGCGATCCTCCTGGTCGAAGAGATGGGCCATGTCGCGAAGCGCTCGAAGCTCGACGATCCTGAGTCCTATCTCAGCGAAACCGAACCGCGCCGTGACGCCAACGAAGAGCATCGGGCGCCCGTGGTCACCGTGATGGGTCACGTCGACCATGGCAAGACTTCGCTGCTCGACTATATCCGCCGCACGCGGGTGGCCAGCGGCGAGGCGGGTGGTATCACTCAGCACATCGGGGCCTACCACGTCGAGACGCCCAGAGGGTCGGTCACCTTTCTTGATACGCCCGGTCACGAAGCCTTCACGGCCATGCGTGCGCGGGGCGCCCGTGTCACCGACATCGTGATTCTGGTGGTTGCCGCGGACGACGGCGTGATGCCGCAGACCATCGAAGCCATCAACCATGCGAAAGCGGCAAAGGTGCCAATCGTGGTTGCCGTGAACAAGGTCGACAAGGCCGAAGCCAATCCCGAGCGAGTTCGGCAGGAGCTCGTTGCCCAGGGGGTCGTGCCAGATGACTGGGGCGGCGACACCATGTTCGTTGAGGTCTCGGCCAAGGACGGACAAGGCATCGACCAGCTTCTCGAAAGCGTACTGCTGCAGGCCGAGGTGCTCGAACTGAAGGCTGCCAAGGATGTTCCTGCCAGAGGTATCGTGATCGAATCCCGTCTCGACAAGGGCAGAGGGCCGGTGGCCAGCATCCTGGTCCAGGCCGGTACCCTGAAGCGTGGCGACATGGTTCTGGCCGGTGCGGTGTTCGGCCGGGTGCGGGCATTGCTCGACGAAGCAGGCCACACCATCCAGGAAGCGGGGCCGTCCATCCCGGTCGAAGTGCTGGGGCTTTCCGAGATACCGCTCGCCGGTGAGGAAGTCGTGGTGGTCGCTGACGAGCGCAAGGCACGCGAGATCGCCTTGTTCCGCCAAGGGAAGTATCGCGACGTCAAGCTCGCCAAGCAGCAGTCGATCAAACTCGACAACATGTTCGACCAGTTCGCCGCGGGCAACAAGTCGCTCGCGCTCATCATCAAGGCCGATGTGCAGGGGTCATACGAGGCGCTGGCTCACGCGCTCGAGAAGCTGTCCACGGCCGAAGTGCGGGTCAACATCGTGCACAGCGGTGTGGGTGCCATCACCGAATCCGACATCAACCTCGCGCTGGCATCGAACGCCGTGGTGATCGGCTTCAACACGCGTGCCGACGCCACCGCCAAGAAGCTCGTTGCCGCTCATGGCATCGATCTGCGCTACTACAATGTCATCTACGACGCGGTCGACGAAGTGAAGCTCGCGTTGTCCGGCATGCTGTCGCCGGAGCGCAAGGAACAGATCACCGGCCTGGTCGATATCCGTCAGGTCTTCAAGATTTCCAAGATCGGCACCGTGGTGGGTTGCTACGTCCTCGAAGGACTGGTTCGCCGCAACTCGCTGATCCGGTTACTGCGCAGCAACGTCGTGATCTTCACCGGAGAACTCGATTCACTCAAGCGCTTCAAGGACGACGTGCGCGAGGTCAAGGCCGGTTTCGAGTGCGGTTTGTCGGTGAAGAACTTCGACGATTTGCAAGTGGGCGACCAGCTCGAAAGTTACGAAGTGGTGGAGGTCGCGCGCTCCCTATGAACCGTCGTCGCTGCGGCTCCGCCGCCCGCGGGTGATGGCCAGATCGGGGCCACGCGCCTCACGCCTCGCCGGGCAGATCCAGCGCGAGCTCGCTGAAATCATTCGTACCCAGATCAAGGACCCCCGGGTCGGGATGGTGACGGTCACCGACATCGAACTGAGTGCCGACCAGTCGCACGCGAAGATCTTCTTCACCTGTCTGCAAAGTGGCGAGGCGGAGGTGACGCGGCAGGCGCTGGTGCGCAGCGCCGGGTTTCTTCGCACCCGGCTGGCGCAGGCGTTGTTCACGCGCACGGTTCCTGAACTGCATTTCGCCTTCGACGAATCGGTGGAACGCGGAATGCGCCTGTCGTCACTGATCGACGAAGCGGTCGCGTCGGATCCCGGCGACCCCGAGTAAGCGGGGTCCTGCCATGCCTCCTTCGGTCGCGCGCCCGCCGCGGCGTCGCGTCGACGGCCTGGTGCTGATCGACAAACCTGTCGGCCCCAGTTCCAACGCCGTCCTGCAGCACGTCAAGCGTGTGTACAACGCCGCCAAGGCGGGTCATGGCGGGACGCTTGATCCACTCGCGTCGGGTCTGCTGGTGGTCTGTCTGGGTGAGGCGACCAAATTCTCGGGATGGCTGCTGTCGAGCGACAAGATCTACGTCGGATCGATCCGGCTTGGCGCCACCACCGCCAGCGGCGACGCTGAGGGCGCCATCCTGTCGTCTGCACCGGTGCCTGCGGCCCTGCCCGAGCTGGCGCCGCTGGCAGCCCGGTTCATCGGTGAGATCGTGCAGGTGCCGCCGCGCTACAGCGCCATCAAGGTCGACGGCCGGCCTCTCTATGAACATGCCCGTGCAGGCCTGGAGACGGAAGTACCCGCGCGTACGGTCGTGATCCGGACGCTGCGCCTGCGTCGCGCCAGTCCCGACCTGATCGATTTTCACCTCGAATGCGGATCGGGGACCTACGTGCGGACGCTGGCCCAGGACATCGGCGACGTCATCGGATGCGGCGCACATCTGGCCTCGCTTCGGCGTGTGGCTTCGGGTCGGTATCACGTAGCTGACGCGATCACGCCCGACTCGCTCGCCGAACTGCCTGCCGACGATCGTGATCGGCGGATGCTGGCGCCTGACACCGCCTTGCATGCGCTGCCGGCCCTTACGCTGGACACCGCCGAGGCGACAGCGTTGATGCAGGGGCGCATGGTTCAAGGCGAGGCGGGCACCGTCACCGGAAAAACAAGGGCTTACGGACTGGATGGTCGCCTGCTGGGGGTCGTGAATGTCGGCGCGGACGGACGGATCACGGTGCTGCGGCTCATGTCGACTGCCGATGCCGGCCGGAACCAGGCCGAGCGCCCCTGACTCGCTAAAGTTACCTGGAATAATGGCCCGCTTGCGTTTACAATGCGCGCCTTTCGCAAGGGAGTGATGGCACCAATGTCCGTTTCCGTGGCGCAGAAAGCGCAGATCGTTCAAGACTACCAGCGAGCTGCTGCTGACACCGGGTCACCGGAAGTGCAGGTTGCTTTGCTCACCGCTCGCATCAATGGTCTTACCGACCATTTCAAGAAAAACACCAAGGATCACCATTCACGCCGCGGCCTTTTGCGCATGGTCAGCCGGCGCAAGAAGCTGCTCGACTACCTGCGGTCACACAATGCCGACGGTTACCGCAAGCTGATCGAGCGTCTCGGTCTGCGCAAGTAGTTTTCGCATGTCAGTGCGCTCGTCCTCTCCATCGGACGACCGCTTCCGTTTTGTTCAACCCGGACGCCATTGCCAGTGTGGCATAGGCATCGGTCTATGGGGTGCCGCGACGTGTGGTCGCGGCGATCTCCGGTGAGCGTCCTCTCCCTCGAAGGATGCACACCTTGAGCATCGTCAAAAAAACCCTCCAATACGGCGCCCATCAGCTCACCCTCGAGACTGGCGAAATCGCCCGTCAGGCAGGGGGGGCCGTGCTTGTCAGCCTGGATGACACCGTGGTGCTGGTCACGGTCGTCGCCCGGAAGGATGCCACCCCCGGCCAGGATTTCTTTCCGCTGACTGTCGACTACCAGGAACGCACCTATGCCGCCGGCAAGATTCCCGGTGGCTTCTTCAAGCGTGAAGGCAGGCCTTCCGAGAAGGAGATCCTCACCTGCCGCCTGATCGACCGTCCGGTGCGGCCGCTGTTTCCCGAAGGCTTCTACAACGAAGTCCAGATCATCGCGACGGTGATGTCGTCGGACAGCGAAATCGACTCCGATATTCCCGCGATGATCGGCGCCTCGGCGGCTCTGGCCATTTCCGGCGTCCCGTTCAACGGCCCTATCGGCGCCGCGCGCGTGGGCTACCACGAGGGGCAATACATCCTCAACCCGACCGCGACCGACCTCCAGACCTCGCAACTCAACCTGGTTGTCGCCGGCACGGCACAAGCCGTGCTGATGGTCGAGTCCGAAGCCAAGGAACTGTCGGAAGACGTGATGCTCGGCGCGGTGGTCTTCGGCCACACCCAGATGCAGGCCGTGATCGAAGCCATCAACGACATGGTCGAGGAAGCCGGCAAGCCGCTGTGGGACTGGGCGGCGCCCGCGCGTGACGAAGCGCTGGTTGCACACATCAATGCCGCGGTCGAAGCCGATCTGCGTGCCGCCTACGGCATCAAGCAGAAGGGCACGCGCTCGCAACGTGTCGACGAAATTCGCAAACATCTGCTCGCCGACATCGCCGCGAACGACGCCTTCACCGCCGACGAACGAACCATCAAGAATCTCTTCGGTGATCTCGAAGCGCGCATCGTCCGCACCCAGGTGCTCGACGGCGAGCCGCGCATCGACGGCCGCGATACCCGCACCATCCGCCCGATCTCCATTCGCACCGGCGTGTTGCCGCGAGCGCACGGCTCGGCCCTGTTCACCCGGGGCGAGACCCAGGCGCTGGTGGTGGCCACCCTGGGCACCGCACGCGATGAGCAGATCATCGATGCGCTGCAGGGCGGATATCGCGATCGCTTCATGCTCCACTACAACATGCCGCCCTATGCCACCGGCGAAACCGGACGCGTAGGTACGCCGAAGCGTCGCGAAATCGGTCATGGTCGCCTGGCCAAGCGCGCACTGATTGCCGTGCTGCCGACAGCGGAAGAATTCGCCTATTCGTTCCGAGTGGTCTCCGAGATCACCGAATCGAACGGCTCCAGTTCCATGGCATCGGTATGCGGTGGCTGTCTGGCCATGATGGACGCGGGAGTGCCCATGAAGGCGCATGTCGCCGGCGTGGCCATGGGTCTGATCAAGGAAGGCAACCGATTCGCCGTGTTGTCCGACATTCTCGGTGACGAGGATCACCTCGGCGACATGGACTTCAAGGTTGCGGGTTCCGAGGCCGGCATCACCGCACTCCAGATGGACATCAAGATCCAGGGCATCACCAAGGAGATCATGCACGTCGCGCTGCTGCAGGCGCGCGAGGGCCGCATGCACATCCTGGGCTTCATGAAGAATGCGCTGAGCGCACCGCGCCAGGAACTGTCCGACTTTGCCCCACGCATGATCACCATCAAGATCAAGCCCGAGAAGATTCGCGACGTGATCGGCAAGGGCGGCGCGGTCATCCGCGCCATCACCGAGGAAACCGGCACCACCATCGACATCCAGGACGACGGCACCGTCATCATCGCGTGCGTCTCCCCCGAGGGGGGCGAAGCCGCCAAGCGTCGCATCGAGGAGATCACGGCGGAAGTGGAAGTCGGCCGGATCTACGAGGGCACGGTGCTCAAGCTGCTCGACTTCGGCGCCATCGTCAGCGTGCTTCCCGGCAAGGATGGCTTGCTGCACATCTCGCAGATTGCCAACGAGCGCGTCAACAGCGTTGCCGATCATCTCAAGGAAGGGCAGGCGGTTCGCGTCAAGGTGCTCGAAGCCGACGACAAGGGCCGGTTGCGCCTGTCGATGAAGGCGCTGCTCGAAGACCAGGCACCTCCCGCCTGAGTGATGAACACCGGTTGACCGCCTCGCGGTCGCCGGAAACAAAAAGCCCACCGCTTGCGGTGGGCTTTTTGTTATTGGCCGGGGCGAAGCGGGAGCGCTTCACTCAGGCCAGTTTTTTTCGCTCAGTGAACCGCCGCTGCCGCGACGGTCTCGACCACCATGCTGGTGAACGGGGGTACATAGGCCTGCAGCGTGACGACCAGGCCCACCAGCGCAGCGAGCACGATGCTGTGCCAGAAGACATAACGCAGGATGTCGCCCTCGTGGCCGTACCAGCGCGTGGCGGTCGAGGCCACCACGATGCTCTGGGCATCGATCATCTTGCCCATCACGCCCCCGGAACTATTGGCTGAAGCCATGAGTACCGGACTCAGATTGAGCTGCTCGGCGGTGATCTTCTGCAGGCCGCCGAACAGTACGTTCGAAGCGGTGTCGGAACCGGTGAGCGCGACGCCGAGCCAGCCGAGCATGGTGCCGAAGAACGGATAGAACATCCCGGTGTGTGCAAACGCGAGACCCATCGTCGCGTCAGTGCCCGAATAGCGGGTCACGAATCCCAGCGCCAGCATCGCCGAGATCGTCAGCAGCGAGAAGCGGATCAGCTTGATCGTGTCCCAGTACTTGCGCAGCAGGCTGCCTGGCCCGTAGCCCATGAACAGGCCGGACAGGATCGCGGCGATGAAGATGCCGGTGCCGGTGGCGGACAGCCAGTTCACGGAGTAGATCGCCTTCTCCTTCACCGGCTTGGCAACCACGGGAGGCACCTTCTCGACCAGTTCGTTGAGGCCCGCCATCTTGTAGTCGAACTTGGTCATGCCGTTCCAGGCGAGAGGGACCTTGGTCTCCTTCTTGACGCCGTCGACCATCTCCACCTTCGTGGTTTCGCCGTTGAGCAGCCCCTTGACGGTTGGGAAGCCCCACGAGAACACCACCACGGCGAGGATGAGCCACGGTATCCAGGCGCGGACGATGATGCCGGTTGAGTGCTGGGTGAAGCCGGTGGTCGCCGCTGCGGCCGGCGAGCCGGTGCTGTCGTCACGACCCTTGAGTCCGGTTGACCGCCAGATCTCCTTCGGTTTCCAGAACTTCAGGAAGATGGTGAGCGTGAACAGGCAGATCATCGCGGCGCCGACGTCGACCAGCATCGGCCCGTGATAATTGGAGATGAGGTATTGCGGAACGGCGAAGCTCACGCCGGTGACCACGATCGCGGGCAGCACGCCCTTGACGCCCTTCCAGCCGGCAAACGCCCACACCAGCCACAGTGGCACCAGCACCGAGAAGAACGGCAACTGGCGCCCGACCATCGCCGACAGCGCCATCTCGTCGAGGCCGGTGACCTTGGCGAGCGTGATGATCGGTGTGCCCAGTGCGCCATACGCCACCGGTGCGGTATTGGCGATCAGCGATAGGCCCGATGCGGCAAGTGGCGAGAAGCCCAGGCCGATCAGCAGCGCGCCGGTGACCGCAACGGGAGTGCCGAATCCGGCCGCTCCCTCGAAGAAGGCACCGAACGCAAAGGCGATCAGCAGCAACTGCAGACGGCGGTCATCGGTGATGTTGGCGATGCTGTCCTGCAGGATCTGAAAGTAGCCTTTGTCCTTGGTGAGTTGGTACAGAAAAATGATGTTGAGCACGATCCAGCCGATCGGCAGCAGACCGAACAGGCCGCCATTCACGGCCGCCATGCCCGCCATCGGCGCCGGCATGCCGTAGATCAGGACCGCCACCAGCAACGAACTGACCAGGCCGGCGATCGCGGCCACATGCGCCGAGAGGTGGAAGAACGCGAGGCCGCCGAGCATTACGACCACCGGGATCGCGGCGCATATGGTCGACAGGACCATGCTGTTCAGCGGATCGTAGACCTGCGTCCAGACCATGATGGGAACCCCTCTCGATATTTTTGTCCGGCGCCCGCGCGACGGTGGTCGGCTTCACGCTCGGTAAGGATGAAAAGTCGGTGGAAACAGCGGCGGGATTATAGCCAGAAAGTACCTCCGCCCAGAGGTCGCCGACTATAATCCGCGGCGATCCACAGACACGTGCCGCGAGCGACGGGCAAACAGGAGAGATTCCATGACCGCAGCAAGCGCGCCCAATGGCGGGCGCATTCTCGTCGACCAGTTGCTGACCCACGAGGTCGATCTCGCCTTCTGCGTTCCCGGCGAGAGCTACCTCGCAGTCCTCGACGCGCTCTACGACGTGCAGGAACGCCTGCGTCTGGTGGTGTGCCGTCAGGAAGGCGGTGCGGCCTTCATGGCCGAGGCATACGGCAAGCTCACCGGCAAGCCCGGCATCTGCTTCGTCACCCGCGGTCCCGGCGCCACCAACGCCAGCATCGGCGTGCACACAGCCTTCCAGGATTCGTCGCCGATGATCCTGTTCATCGGCCAGGTCGGTGGCGATGTGGTCGAGCGCGAAGCCTTCCAGGAGGTCGACTACCGCCGCATGTTCGGCCAGATGGCGAAATGGGTCGCGCAGATCGATCGCGCCGATCGCATTCCCGAGATGGTCAGCCATGCCTTCCACCTCGCGGTGTCGGGTCGCCCGGGCCCGGTGGTGCTGGCCTTGCCCGAAGACATGCTGATGACCACGGCAACGGTCGCGCCGGTTCGCCGCTACCAGCGGGTCGCGGCCAATCCCGGCGGACGCGACATGGCCAAAGTGCGCAACATGCTCATGGCCTGCACCAAGCCGTTGCTGGTGCTGGGCGGTGGCGGCTGGGATCGCGCCGCGTGCGACAACATCCAGCGCTTCGCCGAGCGCAACGCGCTCCCGGTCGCGGTGACCTTCCGTCGCCAGGACCTGATCGATAATCGTCACGACCTCTACGTCGGTGACATCGGCATCGGAATCTCGCCGGCGTTGCAGCAGCGGGTGCGCGATGCCGACCTGCTCCTGGTGGCGGGCGCGCGCCTGGGCGAGATGACCACTGGCGGTTACACGCTCTTCCAGGTGCCGGCGCCGGTGCAGCGCCTGGTCCATGTGCATGCCGGCGCGGAAGAACTCGGGCGTGTCTATCAGGCCGATCTGCTGATCAATGCGGGTATGCCCGAATTCGCCGAATGGGCCGTGCAGCTCGGTCCGGTCGACAGCCAGAACTGGGACGTCTGGGCCAGATCCGCACGCAGCGATTATCTGGAAAATGTGGCGCCGGTCGAGACTCCCGGAGCGCTGAACATGAGCGAAATCGTGACGTGGCTGAACGCCAACGTTCCGCGCGACACGATCATCGCCAACGGCGCGGGCAATTTCGCGGGCTGGGTGCATCGCTTCTACCAATACGGGGCGTTCCGGACCCAGCTCGCACCAACCAATGGTGCCATGGGCTACGGCGTTCCGGCGGGCATTGCTGCCAAGGCCGCCATGCCCGACCGACTCGTGGTCGTGTTCAGCGGTGATGGCGATTACATGATGAACGGCCAGGAGCTGGCGACCGCGGTCCAGCACGACCTGCGCGTGATCTTCCTGGTGGTGAACAACGGCATGTACGGCACCATCCGCATGCATCAGGAGCGCGAATTTCCCGCACGTGTCCACGGCACGGCCCTGCGCAATCCCGATTTCGCGGCGCTCGCCCGGGCCTACGGCGCCCACGGCGAACTCGTCACCCATACGGCGGAGTTCATCCCGGCGTGGAACCGTGCGTTGGCTTCGGGCACCCCGGCATTGATCGAGTTGCGTATCGACCCGGACGTGATCACGACCCGCACCACGTTGTCGGCGATTCGCGCGAAGGCGTTGAAGGCTGCCACTAGCTGACGCGGCGTCGGCGGTCCGAACCTACGATTCGCGGAACGCGGTTTCGCGCACGCGGCGAACGGCGGGCGCCACCACGATCAGCAGCAGCACCAGGGCAAGCGCCAGCAGCGATGCCGACAAGGGGCGGGTCACGAACACCGTCGGATCGCCTCGGGCGATCGTGAGCGCGCGGCGGAAGTTGTCTTCCAGCATCGGGCCCAGCACGAACCCGAGCAGCAGCGGCGCGGGTTCGCACTCGAGCTTGATGAACAGATAGCCGAGCAGGCCGAAGCCGGCCGCCAGCATCACGTCGACGATGCTCGATTGCAGGCTGTAGATGCCGATCACGCAGAACAGCAGGATCGTCGGATACAGATAGCGGTAGGGCACCGACAGCAATCGCACCCACAGGCCGATCATGGGCAAATTGAGGATCACCAGGAACAGGTTCCCGATCCACATGCTCACCACCATGCCCCAGAACAACGCCGGTTGCGTGGTCATCACCTGGGGTCCGGGCTGGATGCCATGGATGGTCATCGCACCCACCATCAGCGCCATCACCGCGTTCGGTGGAATCCCGAGCGTGAGCATCGGAATGAACGAGGTCTGTGCGCCGGCGTTGTTGGCCGACTCCGGCCCGGCGACGCCTTCGATGGCGCCTTTGCCGAACCGCGAGGGGTCGGCGGCGATGCGCTTTTCCAGCATGTAGGACGCGAACGATCCGAGCACCGCGCCGCCGCCGGGGAGCACACCGAGGATCGAGCCGACGCCGGTGCCGCGGGCGATCGCTTTCCAGGCCCGGCGCATGTCCTCGCGCGGTGGCAACAAGCTGCCGAGTTTCTGCTTGAGTACATCGCGGGCGCCGACACGTTCGAGATTGGCGATGATCTCGGCAAAACCGAAGAGCCCCATGCCGACCACCACGAAACCGATGCCGTCCGACAACTCGGGCAAGCCGAAGGTGTAGCGCTGGTCGCCCGTGGTGGTGTCCATCCCGACCAGCCCGAGCAGCACGCCGAGCACGATCATTGCGACAGCCTTGACCAACGAACCCTGGGCCAGCACCACCGCCGCCACCAGTCCCAGCACCATCAGCGAGAAGTACTCTGCGGCGCCGAACTTGAAGGCGAGCGCGGCGAGCGGTGGCGCGAACGCCGCCAGCGCCAGTGTCGCGACGCATCCCGCGACGAACGATCCGATCGCCGCGACCGCCAGCGCGTGTCCGGCGCGGCCGTCGCGTGCCATGGCATAGCCATCGAGGCAGGTCACCACCGACGATGCCTCGCCCGGCAGGTTGACCAGGATCGCGGAAGTGGAGCCACCGTACTGGGCGCCGTAATAGATGCCCGCCAGCATGATCAGCGCCGAGGTGGGCTCAAGCTTGAAGGTGAGTGGCAGCAGCATCGAGATGGTGGCCACCGGGCCGATGCCGGGAAGCACGCCGATGAGAGTGCCGAGCGCGACCCCCCCGAGGCAGTACAACAGGTTGGCCCAGGTCATCGCGACCTCCAGGCCGAGCCCGAGATTCGAGAGTAGTTCCATCAGCCGGTCACCGCGGGCGGCCACAGCGGGATCGGCAGGCCGAGCCCTTCGACGAAGATGCCCCAGCCGATGGCATTGAGCGCGATCGCCAGCAGCACGATCTCGGTCCAGCCGCGATCTTTTGCCGCGCGACAGGCACTGACGATCATGAGGGCGGTTGCCGCCACCAGGCCGAATCGCTCCAGGCTCGCGCCGAAGAGAACGACACCGAGCAGGATCAGCAGCAGCGGACGCCAATGCCATCGCGCCATCGGCGTGGCACCGGATGATCGAAGACCGGCGATCAGGACCAACGCGCCGAGCAACAGCAGCAACATGCTGATGGCTCGCGGAAAATAGCCGGGCCCCATCGACAGCAGCGTGCCGACGCGATAGCCGTGGCCGATGACCAGCGCGGCAGCGCCGATCGCAATGAAGAACAGGCCGGCGAGGCAGTCGCGCCGGACCAGGTTGGTGATACCCATCTCCTCCCGCCGCTCCGGATCGCCGACCCGCGACGCAACTCCGGAGGAGCTGGTCAGCGACCCGATGAATCCTGTTGTCGAGTTATGGGAGCCATTGTTTCACATACCGCAACGCTGCGGCTACGCGGCCTCAGCGGCAGTAGTCGAGCGACATCGCCTGCAGCACGTCGCCACGGGTGCGCCCCTGGACGAAGGCGACGACGGACAAGCGATCGCGGCGCCACTCAGGTGCGAGCCCGAGCGTCTGGCGAATATCGGTCGGCCCGTTCGCCGCAACCGGAAACGGACCCAGCAGCCGCCGCGCCACCGCATCGTGGTCGAGCGACCGCCCGCGATTTTCACCGGCGGCAACCTTGGAGGACAGCCCGTTTTCGGTGATCACGACGAACAGGTCGGCGGCCCCTGCCGTGGCGTCGGCATCGAGTTCGGCGCGAACCTGGACCTCGGTGCTGATCGAGTCCAGCGACATGGTGAGCTTCACCTTGGCCGGCCCCGCGGCGGCGGCCCGGACCCGCTGCCGCAGCGAGTCGTAGCCACCGCTGCCGCGGAAATCGTGACCGTCGGCAAGAAATTGCGGCGTATACACGTAGGTTGAGCTGTCCCTGCCGAAGCCGCGCGCTGTCTGGCCGAGAAGCCCGCCTGCGAAAAGCGGTCGGGCCAGCCCAGGTCATTCCAGTAATCTACATGGAAGGCAACGGGGATCACGGTGCCGGGGGCGAACCCGGCCTCCATGAGCTTGCTCAGCCAGCGATCGGCGGGCGGGCAGCTTGAACACCCCTCCGAGGTGTACAACTCCAGCAGCACCTTGCGGGCGGATCCGCTTGCCCCGGTGCACTCGGCCGCACCTGCCGCCTGCGCCACTGCCACGACCATCGCGGCACCAGCCGCCCATGCCCGAATCGTCATCTGCTTCTCCCTGTGCCATTGGACCCGGTCCGAAGGAGATACGGGCAAGGTGGACGATTGGATGGCGCCATGCACCGGTGTTACCGCAGGTCTGCCGCGCGGGCTTTGCTATCATCGGCGGTTTCCTGACCTCTGCCGGGCATGGCCCAACTCTTTTCGGTCCATCCGCAAACGCCGCAGCGGCGCCTGATCGAGCAGGCAGCGGCGCTGGTGCGCGACGGTGCGGTGCTGGTCTACCCGACCGACTCCTGTTATGCGCTCGGCTGTCACCTCGGCGACAAGGTGGCCATGGAGCGCCTGCGAGCCATCCGCGGCGTCGACGACCGGCACCATCTCACCCTCGTGTGTCGCGATCTGAGCCAGATTGCCCAATACGCCCGCGTCGACAATCGGCAGTTTCGCCAGTTGAAGAGCGCCACGCCTGGCAGCTACACCTTCATCCTCGAAGCGACCAAGGAAGTCCCGAGGCGCTTGCAGCATCCGAAGCGCGCGACGGTCGGCCTGCGCATCCCGGATCATCCGGTAGCCCAGGCGCTGCTCGCCGCTCTGGACGAACCGCTCCTGTCGACGACTCTCATGCTGCCCGGCGACGAACTGCCGCTGAACGACGCCGAGGAGATCCGCGAACGACTCGAGAAGCAGGTCGACCTGGTGCTGGACGCCGGCTCTTGCGGCTTCGAGCCCACCACCGTCGTGGATCTCACCGGCGAAGTCCCCGTGATCGTCCGTATCGGCAAGGGAGACCCCGGAATCTTCGGTATCGAATGAGCCCCCGACCGGTGCCGGTACACTTCGTTTCGAACGAATCGGCACCAGACCGGCTCGCCCGCCCAGCCCCCTATTCCACTGATCCTCGCGGAAACCACAATGTTCGTTGATCGAGTCCTATCCGGCATGCGCCCCACCGGCAGCCTGCATCTTGGCCACTACCATGGGGTGCTCAAGAACTGGGTCCGGCTGCAGCACGAGTACGAGTGTTTCTTCTTCGTCGCGGACTGGCATGCCCTCACCACGCATTACGATTCGCCGGAGGTGATCCAGGCGAACGTCTGGGACATGGTGATCGACTGGCTCGCCGCCGGCGTCGACCCGGCTCACGCGACGCTGTTCATCCAGTCGGCGTTGCCGGAACATGCCGAGCTTCACCTGCTGCTGTCGATGATCACGCCGCTTGGGTGGCTCGAGCGGGTGCCGACCTACAAGGACCAGCAGGAGAAGCTCGCCGAGAAGGATCTGTCCACCTACGGCTTCCTCGGCTATCCGCTGCTGCAGAGCGCCGATATCCTGATGTATCGGGCCAACCTGGTGCCAGTGGGCGAAGACCAGGTACCCCACATCGAGTTCACGCGCGAGATCGCCCGCCGTTTCAACCATATCTACGGCCGTGAGCCCGGGTTCGAAGACAAGGCCGAGGCCGCGATCCGCAAGCTCGGCACCAAACGCCGCAAACTGTATGTCGACCTTCGCAACCGCTACCAGGAGCAGGGCGATACCGATGCACTGGCGGCGGCGCGAGCGTTGATCGAAGAAGCGCAGAACCTCTCGATGGGCGATCGCGAACGGCTGTTCGGTTTCATCGAAGGCGGCGGCAAGATGATCCTCTCGGAGCCGCAGGCACTGCTCACCGAAACCTCGCGCATGCCCGGCCTCGACGGCCAGAAGATGTCGAAGTCGTACAACAACACCATCACCTTGCGCGAGGATGCCGACAGCGTGGCCCGAAAGATTCGCACCATGCCCACCGATCCGGCGCGGGTGCGCCGCACCGACCCGGGCGATCCGGACAAGTGCCCGGTGTGGCAACTGCATCTGGTCTATTCGAACGCCGATACCAAGGCGTGGGTCCAGAACGGTTGCCGCAGTGCCGGCATCGGCTGCCTCGAATGCAAGCAGCCGATCATCGACGCCGTGCTCGAGGAACAGAAACCGATGCGTGAGCGCGCCGCGCTCTACCTCGAAGATCCCACCCTGGTGCGCAACGTGATCGCCGACGGCGTCGAACGTGCCCACAAGCTCGCCCAGGAAACCATGCGCGAGGTGCGAGAGGCCATGGGCCTGCGCTACAGTTGAACGATCCGATCCGCCACCGACCGGTGGCACCAGCGTCTGATCAGGCCGCAGCCTTGTTGCGCTTCATCAGTTGCTGCTTCTCGCGGGCCCAGTCGCGCTCCTTCTCGACTTCGCGCTTGTCGAACTGTTTCTTGCCCTTCGCCAGACCGATCTCGAGCTTGATGCGGCCCTTCTTGAAATGCAGATCCAGCGGGACCAGCGTGTATCCGGCACGCTCGACCTTGCCGATCAGGCGCGAGATCTCCTCGGCATGCAGCAGCAGCTTGCGGGTGCGCGTGGGGTCGGGACTGATGTGAGTGGACGCCGTCGCCAGCGGACTCACGTGCGAACCGATCAGGGTGAGTTCGGAGCCACGGATGACCACGTATGCTTCCTGCAACTGGACACGGCCGGCGCGGATCGATTTTACCTCCCAGCCTTCCAGCACCAGACCGGCCTCGTACCGGTCTTCGATGAAGTAGTCGTGTAGCGCTTTTCTGTTTTGGGCAATGCTCATGGAGCTGGGACAACGATCGTCGGTGAGAATGGATTCTAGCAACCGGCCGGCACGCAATACTGCGTTACCGCCCGAATCCGATATCGGAACCCGAGCTTGGCACACATAGAACGCTCGGTGCTGGTGCCTTACAGCGCCGAACAGATGTATGCGCTGGTGGAGGCGGTGGAAGACTATCCGCGTTTCCTGCCGTGGTGCGGTGGTACCGAGGTCGAATTCCGCGACGAGCACCGTACGCGGGCAGCCGTTGTCATCAGCTTCCGCGGGGTCAAGCAGCGGTTCTCGACGGACAACACGAAACATCCGCCGGAACGTATCGAGATGCGGCTGGTCAATGGGCCTTTCAAGCACCTGGACGGCCGCTGGACCTTCACCGCGCTCAGGACCGATGCCTGCAAGGTCCACTTCAGGTTGCACTACGAGTTTTCCAGCCGCCTGCTGGAGAAGCTGGTCGGGCCGGTCTTCGACTACATCGCAGGCAGTTTCGTGGACGCGTTCAGCCAGCGGGCGGACAAAGTCTACAAGAAGGCCTGATGCAGTCGATTCGTGTCGAGGTGGTTCATGCCCTGCCGACGCGGCAGATTGCATTGAGTGTGGCGTTGCCCGAAGGCGCCACCGTGCGCGACGCGGTGATGGCCTCCGGCATCCTGGAGGCTGCCGGCCTGACGCCCGCGGCTCTCGACGCCGTCGGCATCTGGAACCGCGTGGTCACGGCCGACAGCGTGCTGACCGATGGCGACCGGGTGGAACTGTACCGGCCGCTCCTGGCCGATCCGAAGGACGCCAGGCGCAAGCGGGCGCGGTCTGCCGGATCCCGATAGCGACGGGAAGGGGCGTCAGCGACAGTACTGGTCGACTTGCTTGCGCGCTTGTGCGATCTCGGCCTCGACCTCCTCGTCGCTCAGGAAGAACCGCTGGCCATTGGCATCGAAACGCACCACGCGCCCGCCGCCCTGCAGGCCATTGAAGCGATTGCGTGCGTTCTCGCAGTTCGTCTTCTTGGCTTCGGTCAGCGCTCGATCGAGTTCATACTTCTTGTCGGCCTCTTCCCGCTCCAGCCGTCGCTTCCGGAACTCCATCTCCTTTTCCTGTGGGTTGAGCGGGAAGGGCGCGGCACCGTCGTTATGGGACGACGAGGCCGCGGCCGGCGGCTGCACCTTGATGGATTCGTTGCACTTGACGCCGGGCGGCGGCTGATCGGCGTATTGGGTGCGGCCGTTGGCGTCCTTCCATTTGCAGATCGCGACGGCGGGGTTTGCCAGAAACAGCGCCGCGGTACTGGCGACGACGATCATTGCGGTCCGATTCATCGGCTCATCTCCCTATTGGCCATTTGCCGGGCATCCTATGGTTTCTCGGGCGGATATGCGAGTTGTCCGATCGACAGGCCGCAAAGCTCGATCGCCCGCTGGCTCCATGAGATCGATGCGGCGAAGTCGCCCCGGATGCGGCTCGCCCGGGCCTGCTGGAGGGCATCGAACGCCGTGGTCCAGAGCGCTTTCTCGGCACGGGCATGCGCCACCGCCACCTCGGCCTGTGCCAGCGTGCCCTCAGCCGATTCGGCCAGCGCCTCGGTGATCCGGTGCTCCTGAAGTGCTGTCTCCAGAGGATCGGCCGCCATCGCCGCACAAGCCATGATCGAGCAAGCCACCAGCGCAGCCAGCCGCGACGGGTTCATGGACCCGTGGCCGCGGCCGACTATCTTCACTCTGCGGGGAGACGGCATTTCATCGTTCACCAACGTTCCTGGCCACACGGCAGTGCACCATCCGGAAGCCGTTTCGCCTATAATAACTTTTTGTACGAAGGATCAAAAAAATGCAGATCATCCAGAAGGCGTTGACCTTCGACGACGTTCTGCTGGTCCCGGCGCATTCGAACGTCCTGCCCAAGGACGTCAGCCTGAAGACCCGCCTCACCCGCACCATCGAGCTCAACATCCCGCTGTTGTCCGCGGCGATGGATACGGTCACGGAAGCTCGCCTGGCGATCGCCATCGCGCAGGAAGGCGGGATCGGCATCGTCCACAAGAATCTCACGCCCAAGGCCCAGGCAGCGCAGGTGCTCAAGGTCAAGCGGTTCGAGAGCGGCGTGGTCAAGGACCCCATCACGATCGATCCCGACATGAGCGTGCGCGATGTCCTCGTGCTCACGCGCCAGCATCGCATCTCGGGCCTGCCGGTGGTGGAAGCCGGCCGCGTGGTCGGCATCGTGACCAACCGGGATCTCCGGTTTGAGAACAACCTCGATCAGCCCGTCCGCAACATCATGACCCCGCGCGAACGCCTCGTGACCATCCGCGAAGGCGCAGCCCTCGAAGAGGCGATGCATCTGCTGCACAAACACCGGCTCGAGCGCGTGCTCGTCGTCAACGAAAACCTCGAGCTCAAGGGGCTGGTCACCGTCAAGGACATCCTCAAGTCGTCCGAGCACCCCAACGCCTGCAAGGATCAGTTCGGTCGCCTGCGGGTCGGCGCCGCCATCGGCGTGGGCAAAGGCACCGAAGAGCGCACCGAAGCCCTGATCGAAGCCGGCGTCGATGTGCTGATCGTCGACACGGCGCACGGCCATTCGCAGGGCGTGCTCGACCGCGTGCGCTGGGTCAAGCGCAACTATCCGAATGCCCAGGTGATCGGCGGCAACATCGCCACTGCCGATGCGGCACGCGCCCTGATCGATTACGGCGCCGACGGCGTCAAGGTCGGCATCGGCCCGGGCTCCATCTGCACCACCCGCATGGTTGCCGGTGTCGGCGTGCCGCAGATCACCGCCATCCAGAACGTGGCCTCCGCGCTCGAGGGCACCGACGTGCCGATGATCGCGGACGGTGGCGTGCGCTATTCCGGTGACGTCCCCAAGGCGATCGCGGCCGGTGGGCATTCGGTAATGCTGGGCGGCCTGTTCGCCGGCACCGAAGAGGCACCGGGCGAAATTGAGCTGTTCCAGGGCCGCTCCTACAAGTCGTATCGGGGCATGGGTTCGCTGGGCGCCATGCAAGAAGGCTCGAGCGACCGCTACTTCCAGGACGCTTCCGATGCCATCGGCAACAAGCTGGTGCCCGAAGGCGTCGAAGGCCGCGTGCCGTACAAGGGGCCGGTGAGCGCCGTGATCCACCAACTCATGGGCGGCTTGCGCGCGAGCATGGGCTACCTGGGCTGCGGCACCATCCAGGATGTGCGCACCCGTGCCCAGTTCGTGCAGATCAGCTCGGCCGGCATCAAGGAGTCGCACGTGCACGACGTGCAGATCGTCAAGGAAGCCCCGAACTATCACGTTGACTGACCCCACGGATTTCCCTCATCCCCAGCCCTTTCCCGGAGGGAGAAGGGAGCAGGAGACCTCCCTCTCCGCTCAGAAGAAGGGAGCAGGAGACCTCCCTCTCCCCCCGGGAGGGACCGAGGGTGAGGGACGCTGAGCAATGTCTCTGACCCGGTTTTCATTGAGGCCCGCGGGCGAGCGCCCTGACTGAATCCATGCGCCAAAAGATCCTGATCCTCGACTTCGGTTCGCAGTACACCCAGCTCATCGCGCGGCGGGTGCGCGAGAGCGGCGTCTATTGCGAGATCCACCCGTTCGACATGAGCAACGATGCCATCCGGGCCTTCGGCGCCAAGGGCATCATCCTGTCGGGCGGCCCAGCTTCAGTGACGGAGGAGGGCAGTCCGCGAGCACCCGACGCGGTGTTCGAGACAGGCGTCCCGGTGTTTGGCATCTGCTACGGCATGCAGGCCATGGGCGTGCAGCTCGGCGGTGTCGTGTCGGCCGGCCAAGTGCGCGAGTTCGGCTATGCGGAAGTGCGGGCGCGCGGCCACTCCGAGCTGCTGCGCGATATCCAGGACCGGATCAACGACGCCGGCCATGGCCTGCTCGACGTCTGGATGAGCCACGGCGACCAGGTCGAGACGCTGCCCACCGGCTTCAAGGTGATCGCGAGCAACGCATCCACGCCCATCGCCGGCATGGCCGACGAATCGCGCCACTTCTACGGCATCCAGTTTCATCCGGAGGTCACTCACACCCCACGCGGCCAGGCAATGCTCGATCGCTTCGTGCACGACATCTGCGGCGCTGATCGCGGCTGGAACATGCCCGACTACGTGAACGAAGCGGTCGAACGCATTCGCACCCAGACCGGCGACGATGAAGTGCTGCTCGGTCTTTCGGGCGGCGTCGATTCGTCCGTGGCGGCGGCGCTCATTCATCGCGCGATCGGTTCGCGTCTCACTTGCGTCTTCGTCGACAACGGCCTGCTGCGACTGAACGAGGCCGAGCAGGTCATGGACACTTTCGCGCGCAACCTCGGCGTGAAGGTGATCCACGTCGACGCCTCGGCCGACTTTCTTGGCGCGCTGGCTGGCGTGAACGACCCCGAAGCCAAACGCAAGATCATCGGCCGCCTGTTCGTGGAGGTGTTCCAGCGCGAATCCGCGAAGCTCGCCAATGCCCGGTGGCTGGCGCAGGGCACCATCTACCCGGACGTCATCGAATCTGCCGGCGCCAAGACCGGCAAGGCCCACAACATCAAGTCGCATCACAACGTCGGCGGCCTGCCCGAGACGCTGCACCTGAAGCTGCTCGAACCGCTGCGCGAACTGTTCAAGGACGAAGTGCGGGCGCTCGGCCTCGCACTGGGGCTGCCGCGCGAGATGGTGTTCCGTCACCCGTTTCCCGGCCCCGGCCTCGGCGTGCGCATCCTGGGGGAGGTCAAGCAGGAATACGCCGACCTGCTGCGCCATGCCGACGCCATCTTCATCGAAGAATTGCGCCGCAACGACTGGTACGACCGCACCTCTCAGGCCTTCGTCGTATTCCTCCCCGTTCGTTCGGTCGGCGTCATGGGCGATAGCCGCACCTACGAGCATGTCGTTGCCCTGCGCGCCGTCGTGACCCAGGACTTCATGACGGCTTCGTGGGCGCCGTTGCCCCACGAACTGCTGGCGACCGTGTCGAACCGCATCATCAATGAAGTGCGCGGCATCAACCGCGTGGTCTACGATATCTCGGGGAAGCCACCGGCGACGATCGAGTGGGAGTAGGGGGGGCGCCGGCATCGGTGATGTCCCGGCGGAGCTGGGGCCGTCGCACCAGGTGGTCCTGCGCGACGAATCCGTTCGACATAGGTGCAAGTGGCGCCTTGTTGACAATAACCTAGTAGGTTAATATTTTCTCCCGTGGAGAAAGCTACACCCCATTGCAAGCTCGCCGTCGTGATGGCGCTGACCACGGCTGACTTCCACAAGAGCATGACCACGCACGTCGACCACCGCGTATGGCAGGACGTGTACCGGCCCATGACGCCGGCAGGCGAGGTCTATCTGAAGCTGACGGTGATCGATGACGTTCTCATCGTGTCGTTCAAGGATCTGTGACATGAAATGCCCGATCTGCGGTGCGGCAAAGCTGATGCATGACACCCGCGACGTGCCCTACACCTACAAAGGCGAGTCGACGATGCTTCCCCACGTGACAGGCGAATTTTGTCCGGCCTGCGACGAATCCGTTCTGGACGCATCGGAATCACGCCGCACGATGCAACTGATGCTGGCCTTCAGCAAACAGGTCAATGCGGCTTTCGTTGACCCGGACTTCATCGCCAGCGTGCGCAGGAAGCTAGACCTCGACCAACGAGAGGCCGCCGAGATCTTCGGCGGTGGCGTCAATGCGTTCTCCCGGTACGAGAACGGCAAGACCAAACCGCCCCTGGCGCTCGTCAAGCTGCTGAAGGTGCTGGATCGCCACCCGGAACTGCTTGGCGAGGTGAGGGAGTCATGACTGAATGACTATTGAGCCGATCTCATTGAAGCCATCAAGTTCCGGATGAAGCAGGAAGGGTTGACCGCGCGTGACCTCAAGCCTTTCATCGGACCGAGCGGCCGGGTTTCCGAGGTGCTCAACCGCAAGCGGCCGCTGAGCCTGCGCGTGGCCCTGAGGTCGCCTCCATGGCCCGTGCTGGCCCACCACAGATCAGGGTGCCAGCAGGCGTTCCGTTTTACGGAATCTGCGTGGGAGATCAAAATATGGAATGATTTATTCATTCGCGTGCGCCGATACCGAGGCTTTGTTTCACAGCCAGCCGGTATCGCGCTTTCGCAATATCGAGCGCGTTGCGAGGCAAAAGTTGCTTCAGGTGCACGCGGCCACGGAACTTGCCAGCCTGCGCATCCCACCCGGCAACCAGATCGAGGCACTGAAGTCCGACCGCAGGGGCCAGCACAGCATTCGCGTCCATGACCAGTCGCGAATCTGCTTTGGTGGGAAATTGATGGGCGATCGCCTGCATCCGCTCACGATCCAAGGGCTGGATCGCGGTATGCACGCACGCTGGACATGATCGGTGCCCGGTACCGGGTCGAGGAGCACATCCGGGAGCACCTGCTCAAGGCCGCGCGCTAGCTGGACAACGTGCTCATCCACGCCAAGCCCATCGCCGAGCGCTTCTTCGACTGGACTAATGCGCAGTTCGAAGCCCAGGGGTCTATCCGCGGCGCGCGCAGCGTCGCCACAGTACCCACGCAAATTTGTTATAGGTATCCACAAGTATTTCGTTGTCGTCGCTTTCGGACATGCGCGTAGCATCAATCGCTCGATTCGCGGGTCAGGTTGTAAGCGCACGGTGCCGGCCCTCCCGCATCGCCGTGAACCCAGCCCGACCACAATGCACCGACGGAGGAACTGCAATGCGAGACATCATTTCTGAGACCAAGACCGAGCAACAACCGTGTTCTGTGCCGGCCGGGGCCGAGACACTGGCCGAGCGCTCGCGTGTGATGCGTTTGCCCGTGTCGCCGGCCGTCGAGCGCCGCCGCTTCATGCTGAACGCGGGCGCCGGCGTTGCCGCCGCGCTTGGTGCCGGCGCGCTTACGCGCATGCCCGAGGCCAAGGCGGCCGGCGAAGTTGCGCCGTCCTACCGCGTGCCGTCCTACCGCGATCTGTACCGCGGCAAGTGGGAAGACATGGTGGCCAAGGGCCAGACCGACTCCCTGTACGGTCGCAAGATCCTGCGCCCGGAGGACTTCAAGCACTACTCGGTGACCACCAAGGACCCGCGCGGCTACGACGTGAAGTTCCACTACGTGCGCGAAGGCCAGGGCGAACCGCTGTTCCTGTTCCACGGCTGGCCCGGGTTCTGGTGGGATTACTGGATGAACATCAAGGAGCTTGCCAAGCACTTCGATGTGATCGCGGTGGACATGCGCGGCTACGGAGACAGCGACAAGCCCGGCTACAACGCGAGGACCAACCGCATCGACCTCGACCCGGTCGATCACTACGACCTCAACACCACGGTCGACGACCACATGCGAGTGGCGCGTGCGCTGGGCATCGAGAAGGCCAACTGGCTCGGTCACGACTGGGCCTCGCTCACCATGCACAAGTTCGTGCGCCGCTATCCGGAAATGGTGAACAAGCTGATTCTCGCCAACCCCTTCCTGCCCGGTGCCGAGGCCCGATACCTGAGCCCCGCATTTCACGGTCACTCCTACTACGCGTCGTTCCACAGCACGCCGCTGGCAACGGAACTGGTCGGGTCGAGCCGGGAGGCGACCAAGATCTATTTCCGCTGGTTCTTCAACTGGTGGTCGGCGAACAAGACGCTGTGGACACCCGAGGAGATCGAGATCATCACCGACAACTTCGTCAAGCCCGGCAACGTGGAGGGCGGCTTCAGCTGGTACCGCGCCAATCTCAGTCCCGCCGCCAGGGGCTGGGAGCCGCGCGACTACGTGCCGACCCAGATCCCGACGCTATGCCTCTGGGGCGAGAGCGACACGTGCGTGATCATCGACTGGGCCGACCTGGTGCCGACCTACTACACCAACCACAAGTTCGTCGCGGTCAAGAACGCCGGTCACTTCGTCATGCGCGAAGCGCCGGACGTGTTCAATCGGGAAGTGATTGCCTTCCTCAAGTCCTGATCGGGCAGCAGCGCGGCGGCGCATGCGCCGCCGCGCTGCGCTGGCACAAAGTCAGCACCTGCTCGAGAGATCACACTCGGGTCCCGCCGATCACGCGCGCGGTTTCCGGCAGCCGTAGTATGTTGTTCGCCACGATCGACGCGATCTCCGGTACTGCCGGATCAACGCTGCCTGCGCGGGTGGCGACATAGAAGCGCATCTGGCCGAGCGTCGGCAGCGGCGGCGGCGCGACCAGGGTGCCAGCCTTCACGTCGTCCAGCACAAGGTCAGCTACCACCGGGCACACGCAGACGCCGGCGCGCGCCGCCTGCAGCATGGTGGCGAGGTTGTTGCAGTAACTGATCCGTCGCGGGCATATACCGGCCACAGCGAACCAATCCTGAATTATCGAATACAGCTTGGTTTCACGCGGCGGACTCAGGATCGGCAGGTCCGCCAGGTCTGGCGGGCTGATCGATTCGCGCCCATTCCACAACACAGGTGGGCACACCCAGATCAGCCGCATCGCGCCGATCGGGATCAGCGCCAGCCCGGGCGCCTCGACCGGACCGCCGATCACTGCCACGTCCACCTCACCGCGGGATACCTTGCGTACCAGATTGGGGTTGACGTCGATGGTGAACTCGACATCGGCATCCGGGTGGCGGCGCTTCAATCCGCTGATGATCGAGACCAGGAACAACGTCGCGATCGGCTCGGCTAGCGCGATCTTGATGGCGCCTCGTACCTGTGCTGGTTTGCCTGCGGCGAGCCGCAGGAGCGCCGCTTCGGAGACCACGTTGTGCGCGTGGCCCAGCAGCTCACGCGCCTTGATCGTCAGTTGAACCTGGCGTCCGACGCGGTCGAACAGCGCCACGCCCAGTTCTTCTTCGAGCTCGCGGATGCGCGCAGAAACATTCGCCTGGGTCGTGCTCAGGCGGTCGGCCGCCGCGCTGAACGTACCCAGCTGCGCGATCCAGTAGAAGGTCTCAAGCTGCCGGATGTTCATGTTGCCGACGCCGCCCCCGGCGTGCAGAAGAAGAATCCATCGCGAAGCTTACGATTCTACGCTTGGCATAGGGTCGGCATATGGCGGGCTCGCGCGCAGGGTTTGTCGCCGGACGCCGACGGCTCGGTCAACAATCCCCCCGGTACAGCCGGGGGGCCTCCCTGGGTAGCCAGGCGTGCGGGCGCGATCATTGTCGGCAAGACCGTCACCACCGAGTTCGCGACTTTTCCGCCCGGGCCGGCGACCAATCCGCGCAACGCGGCCCAAACGCCCCACGGCAAGTCATCGACGCCACGGGCGATTCCGTGTTCAATCGCACTTGGCGCCTGTTGCATACGCGCGCGATTCACGTGCCGGCCGGTCAAGGCCCCAATGGCCTGCCGCCAGGCGTGCAGATCGTGGGACGATGCCCGCGCGCTTGCGTGCGCGGCGTGGGTCGAGCGCGCGCTGAACTGACACAGACGAAACTCGAAGGAGGCGACATGGAGAGGCTGGACGGCAAAGTTGCATTGATCACTGGCGCGGGGAGCGGCATCGGCTTGGCAGCCGCAGAGCTGTTCGCGCGCGAAGGCGCGAAGCTGGTGCTCGTGGGGCGCAACGAGCAGGCGTTGCAGACGGCGGTGGACCGGATCGGTGCGGATCGGGCGAGCGCGGTGGTCGCCGACGTGTCCCGCCCCGAAGACAACGAGCGCATGGTGAAGGCGGCGCTCGATCGCTTCGGCGGCCTCGACATCTTCCTCGCCAATGCCGGGGTGGAAGGCGCCACTGCCACGATCGAGGACTATCCGCTCGACGTGTTCGACCAGGTCATGGCGATCAACATCCGTGGCGTGTTTCTCGGGTTGAAGGCAACGATCCCGGCGCTGCGCAAGCGCGGTGGCGGCAGCATCATCATCACATCGTCCATCGGCGGCATCCGGGGGCGCGGCCAGGGCAACTGCGCCTATATCGCTAGCAAGCATGCCGAACTCGGACTGATGCGCACGGCAGCCCTGGAATGCGCGGCGCATGGCATACGCGTCAATGCGGTGCTGCCCGGCCCGACCGAAACCCGCATGATGCGCAACATCGAAGAGGGCCGATCGCCGGGCGCTCCGGAGAAGGCGCGCGCAGTGGTCCTCGCCAACCTGCCGCTGAAGCGCTACGGCACCCCCGAGGAAGTGGCGAACGTCATGTTGTTCCTCGCCTCCGATGACGCGAGCCTTTGCACGGGTGGTGTGTATTCGGCGGATGGCGGGTTGTCGGCGTCTTAGGCAGGCGCCCGGCATGCCGTTTTTGAATTTTCGTGTTCGATCGACAATTCCGCAGGGGGAGCTATGGATCTAGGTATCAGGGGTCGCAAGGCAATCGTGTGCGCGTCCAGCCGCGGTCTGGGCAAGGGATGTGCAATGGCGCTGGCCACGGCCGGCGTGTCGCTCGTCTTGAATGGGCGGGACAGGGCCATCCTCGAATCGACAGCCGCCGAGATTGCCGAACAGACCGGTGTCTCGGTGACGCCGATTGTGGGGGATATCAGCACGCCCGAGGGCCAGGCGGCAGTGCTGGCGGCCTGCCCGAATCCGGATATTCTCATCAACAACAACGGCGGCCCGCCATTTCGGGATTTTCGTGAGGTGGATCGTGCTGCGATGCTGGATGGGGTGACCATGAATATGGTGACACCCATCGAGTTGATCCAGAAAGTGATCGACCACATGATCGCGCAGCGCTTCGGGCGCATCGTCAACATCACGTCGATGAGCGTGAAGATGCCGATTGCCGGACTCGATCTTTCCAGTGGCGCGCGCGCCGGGTTGACGGCTTTCATGGCGGGCGTGGCGCGCACGGTGGCCGAGCACAACGTCACCATCAACAACATTCTGCCCGGCTACTTCGATACAGACCGTCTGCGTGGTAGCGTTGCGACATGGGCAAGGAATGCCGGGGTATCCCCGGAACAAGCTGCCACTCAGCGTGCTGCACTGGTCCCCGCGAAGCGATTCGGCTCCAGCACCGAATTCGGCAACACCTGTGCGTTCCTGTGTAGTGACCACGCCGGTTACATCACGGGACAAAGCCTCTTGATGGATGGTGGGCTCTACAACAGCGTGCTGTGAGCATCTGGCTTGCGCTGGAAGATCGCTTCCTGGCCACCACATCGGAACCGGTAGTGGCTCTCCGCGCGGGCTGACGCTGGTATAGGCCGCCGGGCAAGGCGATGGCAAGACGCGCGGCCTCAACCACTTCGGCCACAAAGGCCTGGCCAATCATCCGCGCCACCACCGCCGATGCCGACGGCAACCTGACGATGGAGCGCGAGGCGTTGACGCTCGAAGCGCTGGCCATCGCGATGACGGCGCACAACATGAACGTGAGCAAGTTCGGCCCGCGGCTGGCCGGCGCGGGTGGCTTCATCGACATCAGTCAGGCGGCGCGCGCAGTGGTGTTCGTGGGCACCTTCAGCGGCGAGCGCGCCCGCCAGCGCGTGCTCTACGTCACCGAGCGCCACTACGCGCGGGTGACGCGCTATGCGGCAAGCGGCTTCGTGAAGGTGCGGCTGGGGAGCACGGGCTGAGAGGAGCATCGCCGGGCGAGTGCCGGAGCTCGCGTTCGGTCGAGGGTGAATTTTCGCTGGCACCAGGCCGTACTCCGGCGTCGGCTTTCATGCTCTGAGTCATCTTGCGCCTCCTTGTTCGGGATCGTTATACTCGAATGGATACCCGGACGACATCACGACCGGGTCGTCGAAGTCCGCGATCTGCGCTCATCGGCCGCTTCGTTTGCAATGGATCGGCAATTGCGGGGTGAGGCAGAGTTCGCATTCAATGGGGGAATCCTTGCAATGAAAAAATCACTCGTAGTTTCCGCAGTGCTGCTCGTGGCCGCGTCGCTGCCTTTGCAGGCAGCCGCCGGCACATTCGACTTCAGCTTCAGCGGCCCCGGGGTAAGCGGCACGGTCGAGCTGACCTATGGCGCCGCCACCGACGCGAAGTATCCGCAGGCCTTCGAGGTCACCGGCGTCAGCGGTACTTTCACCGACACGAACAACGGCCTGAACATCGTCAACGCCACGATCGTTTCGCTCGTGGCAATCACGCGCGACGCGCCGGAAGCCCTGAACCTGCTGGCGCCGAACGATTTCAGCAAGTTCGCGGTAGCATCTGGCCTGCCGCCGGAGAATCACGGCTCCCTGAGTTTTGACAACCTCTTCTACCCCGGCGGCTCGCCGCAAACCGCCTCGGACTACCCGTTCTTCGGCGGATTCCTCGATATCTACGGGCTGTTGTTCAATATCGGTGGGGGCAAAGTGGTCAACTTCTGGAGCAACGGGACCTTCGGCGGGGTCGTCAACTACGGCGTGGCGGTCGCCACGCACGATGAGGCGTTGGACTATGTTGGCGGCGTAGCCGCGGTTCCGGAGCCTTCGACCTACGCATTGATGCTGGTCGGTCTTGGCCTCGGTGGCATGATGGTCCGCCGTCGCGCTCGCGGCTGAACCACGCAATTCCATGAACAACGCCCCCTCACCGGAAGGTAGGGGGCGTTGTCTTTTCCGCGCGGGTTACTCGATGGCGGTGGTTGCCAGCCAGCCGCTCATACCTCTGGCCCGGTCGGCCTACGCGGACCCCACGCGGTAGGCATCCAGCGCGGCCCAATCGAACTCGATCCCGTGCCCTGGCCGGTCCGGGGCAATGGTCATGCCGTCCTGCAGTTGCAGCGGTTGCGCCATAAAGCGCTCCGGACCGAGCCCGTGGACTTCGAGGTACGCCGCATTCGGCGCGGCCGCGAGAAGATGCACATGTACATCGTGCACGCCATGCGAGGTCACCGGCAGGCCATGCGCCTCGGCAAGACGAGCGATCTTCATCCGTGGTGTGATGCCCCCTCAGGTCGTCAGGTCCGGCTCCGGGAAGTCGACACCGCCAGCCTGGATCAGCGCGGTGAACTCGGCGACGGTATGCAGGTTCTCACCGGCAGCAATGGGGATTCCGCCATGCACCCGCAGGTGCGTGTAACCCGCGTAGTCGTCCGGGCGAGTGGCTTCTTCGATCCAGGCCAGATTGAATTCCCCCGCATAGGCTCGCCCTTCCGGACGGGAACCGCCCGGTTGGCGCCACAACGGCTCACCGAGGGTGCTGTCCACAGATCCCAGCCGGCCATGGTGGAACGCCTGAAGAGCGAGGTGATCCGCAATGACGGCGTCTTTGCAGTGCTGATGCTGGATGCGGTGCGCTGCTGCTCGCTCGGCCAGAGCTCCAATGCGCTGTCCGAGGTGGCGTTGCACTACCGGCGGAACATGTGATCGGCAGCGGGCCGGGGCTTGCCGCCGTATCGCTTTCCAGCGTAGGATTTAAACGAGACGCCGAGCCGGGCCGACGGTCTCGCGCAGGCTTCGCAACACGTAACGGAGAGCCGAGACGCGACCCAAGAAAAGAATCGAGAGGCGGATTGCGGTTGTCCCGGGAGGGGTCGATGGTCAAGATTCGCATGGGTCCTGCCGTGGTAGGGTGCATTCTCGCGTTTGCAACGGGCGCCGGGAATGCAACCGAGACGATCCGGGTGGCGGTAATCGAGGCGCTGAGCGGGCCGCCGGCCGCCGTCGGGAAATGGTGGGCTAACCACGTGCAGTTCGCTGTAGACCAGGTGAACGCCCAGGGCGGCGTGCTCGGTGGCCAGAAGATCGAGGTCGTGCCGTTCGACAGCAAGGCGAGCCCGGCGGAGGCCCTGATCGCCCTGAAGGCAGTGTCCGACCAAGGGATCCACTTCGTGTTCGGAACGACCGGCTCGCACGTTGCGATCGCGCTGTCGGAGGCAATCGGAAAACACAACGCGCGCAATCCGGACGGGACCATCCTGTTCCTCAACTATGGTGGTCTCGCGCCCGAGCTCACGAACGAGCAGTGCAGTTTCTGGTATTTCCGGTTCGACGCGAACGCCGACATGAGGGTGACGGCGCTCGCGCGCCAAGTGGCCGCGACCAAGGGCGTTTCGAAGGTGTACTTGGTCAATCAGGACTACGCCTATGGCCAGGCGGTGCGGAAGCTATTGCGCGAGGAACTGACCAGGCGTCGTCCCGACATCGAGATCGTCGGTGACGACCTGATCCAGTTGCAGAAGACCAAGGACTTCGCGCCCTATGCGGCGAAGATCAAGGCCGCTGGCGCCGACACTATCATCACGAGCAACTGGGGTCCGGATCTGATCCTTCTCGTGCGGGCCGGCCACGATTCGGGACTGGTCGCACGCTTCTACACACTGCACTCGCACTTCATAGGAACACCCACGGCTATCGCAAAGGCCGGCGCGGAACGTCTGGTAAACGTCAGTCCCTGGCACGCCAACATCGCCGACACGAGGCTCCTGCCCTATTACCTCGAGTACAAGAGGAGGTACAGGGAGGAGTGGAACATGCTGCCGCAGAAAAATGCCGTCGAGATGTGGGCAAGCGCGATCGATACCGCCAAGTCCACCGATCCGATCAAGGTCGCGAGGGTTCTGGAGACCATGCGCTACGACTCGGGCACGGGCGCGATGTGGATGCGCGCGGATGATCACCAGTTGATGCAACCCCAGTACGTGGCCGTGTTCACCAAGGCCGGCGACGCATTGAAGTACGACGTCGAGAACACCGGTTTCGGGTGGAAGACCGAGGGACGTATCGAAGCGGACGACACCGTTCTGCCGCACCGATGCAGGATGGAGCGCCCGCGGTAGTCGCAAGGCTCCGCTGGGGCAAACCGGGGCGCCTGGCCCGAGTAGTCAGCCTCGCCCCATCAGGTGCAGGATGTTCATCGTCAGTGCGGCCAAGTCGCACACCAGGCAGGGTGTTGGTGCCGAACTTGCCAGACGGCGGCCGCGTCAGGTCCAGGTCGGTCTTGAACCGGGCATGGAATGCACATGCGTGCCATGATCGGCATACAGGGCGCTCATGTTTGGCGGACGGCAAGCGAAAGAATGCCGGCTATTCAATCCGTGGTGTCGAGGGATTCGATTCTCATGGTCCGCAGCACTCGTCGAAGACCACCAGCGTGCGCGCTTCGATGCTTTCGCGCGGCACGAAATCGCTCTGGCACTCCGGGTTCTGAAAACCCGTATGCGGCATGAAACGCGCGCGCCCATCGGTGCGCGAGTCGTAGCATTTCAGCAACAGCACTTCGTCGGGCTGCATTTCCGACACGTAGAACCATCGGTGTGCCGGTTGGTAGATGACTGAGTAGATTTCGCCGATATGGCGTGGGGTTTCCAGATCGTCCTCGCCGAAATGCCGGATCTCGGTGGCGACGAAGTCGGACGGCAGCACGCTGCGCGCATCGCACACGGCCAGCGGATTGTCCCGCACCGGACCGATGATCGGGCGCCACAGGTTGATGAACGCCACGTGCCGATCCATGAGGTTGGCGAGGCCTGCAGCTTCGAGTATCTCTCGCTTGCGCTTGGGGCCTGAGCGCTCGGTATAGTCGTTGTGTACTTGCTCGGCCGGCGTGCGCACGCCGGGTTCGTTACGCGCTGCCCGCGCGGTGCTGCGCACGTTGTGGTCGAAGACGACGACGGCGTGTGCGCCGGTCAGCGACAGCATGGAGGCTTCCACGTCCGGATAGTAGCGAGCCCGTACCGCGGCCTCATCGTAATAGTCGCCGAACGCCGCCGGCAATGTGCGCAACTCGAAACCGCAGTTGTCCAGCCGCAGGTCTTCGGTTTCCGCCCGGATGTCGTGAATCGGCACGGTCTGCCGCACGAAGGCCGGACGAACGGCGGCCAGTCCGCTGGCTGGCGGATAGATCTGAATGTGCGGTGCTTCGTTGGCAGCGGCGAGATAGTTCACCGGCGCATTCAGGACGCCGGCCCTGTCTGCTGTGTTCATGCGATGTGCAAATGAATTCGCTTGCATGGCTGCTCCTGGAATGCGATTGGGTCAGGCTTGCGCACTGGGGCGGTTGGCGATCTTCTCGTACCAGCGCGCCACATTGCCGCACTCGGCGGGAATCGAAATGTCGGCGCGCTTGGCGAAGTCGATGGTGATGAACGACGTGATGTCGGCGATCGTGAAATGCGGGCCGGCGACGAAGGCGTTGCCGGCGAGCTGACGCTCCCAGAACTCGAAGAACCGCGCCATGCGCTTTTTGCCGCGCTCGACCAGCGCCGGGATCTGCGGAAATCCGCCGGGCACGCCCGCGATACCGCGATCCGCAAACATGGGTGCCGAGTTGCGCACTGTCTCGCTGGCGGCCTGCATGCCTTCGACTTCCGCGCGCCGATTCCACATCTCGACGATCGCCACATCCTTCGCGTCACGACCCATCAGCGGCGGCGCGGGATGCAGCGCTTCGAGATAGCGGCAGATGGCGACCGACTCGCCGATGCAGGTGCCGTCGTCGAGTTCGAGCACCGGCACCACCGAGAAGGGATTGATCTTGATGAAGGGCGCACCGAATTGCTCGCGTTCGCGCGTGTTGATCTGCACCGACGGAATCTCGATGCCTTTTTCCGCCAGGAACATCCGTACCCGGCGAGGATTCGGTGCGAGCGCGAAATCGTACAACTTCATGTGCAAACTCCTGCTGAGTGCTGCTGTGGTGTGAAAGCTGGCGCAGCGAGCGACGTCCGGGTCATCATTTCACCACGCCGGGTTGCAATGGATCCAGCACCTGCCTGGCGTAGATCTTCTGCATGCCGCCCAGCCACCGGTCGTAGTCCTGACCCTTGCGGCGGAAGTATTCCAGCACTTCGGGGTGCGGCAGCACCAGGAAGGTCTCGTCGCGCATCGCCGCCACCACGTCCGCGGCAACCTGCGCCGGCGTCAGCATGCCGTCGGCCGCAGCGGAACGGCCGCCGCCCGCCGTCATGGCGGTGTGCACCCCCTGCGGGCAAAGGCATGAAACCCGCACCCCACGGCGGCCATAGGCCACGCGCAACCATTCGGCAAAGGCCAGCGCCGCATGCTTGGTGACGGCATAAGGGGCGGATTCCACGATGGTGAGCAGACCGGCAGCCGATGCCGTGACGACAAAGTAGCCGTCGCCACGCGCCACCATCTCGGGCACCACGGCGCGCGCCGCCCAGACGTGCGCCATGCCATGCACCTGCCACATCTTGTCCCACAGCGGGTCGTCGAGTTCGAAGCCGCCGGTGCCGCCCAGGATGCCGGCATTGGACATGAAGATGTCGACCTGGCCGAAGCGCGCACGGGTGGCTGCAACCAGCGCCCGGATGTCGGTCTCCACGCTGACATCGCAACGCAGCGCCATCGCCCGATCACCCCCGGCAGCATTGATGGCCTGGGCTACTGCCTCGGCCTGTTGCCGGTTGATGTCGGCCACCACGATGCCGCGCGCGCCTTCGGCGGCGAAGCGTTCGGCCAGGCCGGCGCCGATGCCGCTGGCACCGCCGGTGATGATGACGACCTTGTCTCTAATCTCCATGTCTCACCCCACGATCCCGATGTTCCACGGCACGAACTCGTGGTCGCCCAAGCCGAGCAGTTCGCTCTTGCTCCTCTCGCCCGACGCGACTCGCAGCGTGTGTTCGAGGATCTGTTTTCCCATCTGCTGAATAGTCGACGTGCCGTCCAGGATCTCGCCGCAATTGATGTCCATGTCTTCCTCGAGCCGGCGGTACATGGGCGTGTTGGTGGCGAGCTTGATGGACGGCACCGGCTTGGCGCCGAACATCGATCCGCGGCCGGTGGTGAACAGGATCATGTTGGCGCCGCCGGCGATCTGCCCCGTGGCGGAGCAGGGGTCGAACCCGGGGGTATCCATGAACACGAAGCCCTTCTTGTTCACCGGCTCCGCATAGCGGTAGACCTCCATCAGCGGCCCGGTGCCACCCTTCATCGAGGACCCCAGCGACTTCTCGAAGATGTTGGCGAGCCCGCCGGACTGGTTGCCCGGGCTCACCTTGCCGTTGATCTGCGTGTCGCGGCCCGGTGTGTATTCCTCCTTCCACCAGCGGATGCGTTCGATCAGCTTCTCGCCCACTTCGCGGCTGCAGGCGCGGCGGGTCAGCGTATGTTCGACGCCGTAGATCTCCGGGGTTTCGGACAGGATCGCCGTGCCGCCATGGCGCACCAGCAGATCCATCGCGGCACCGAGCGCCGGGTTGGCGGTGATCGACGAGAAACCGTCCGAGCCGCCGCACTGCAACCCTACCGTGATGTGGCTGGCCGGGACGCGCGTTCGCGTCACTCGATTGGCATCGGGCAGCATTGCGCGGATCGCCGCGATGCCGGCTTCGATGGTCTTGCGCGTGCCGCCGGTGTCCTGCATCACGAACGACTTCAGGCGGATGCCGTCGACCAGCTGCTGCTCCTTGAACAGGCTGGAGATCTGGTTGCGCTCGCAGCCGAGGCCCACGACCAGACAGCCGGCGAGGTTGGCGTGGCGCGCGTAGCCGGCCAGCGTCCTGCGCAACAGATCCATCGGCTCACCGCTGGCCTCCATGCCGCAACCGGTGCCGTGCGCGAAGGCGACCACGCCGTCGACATTCGGAAACTCGGCCAGACGCTCGGGCGTGAACCACTCGGCGATCTTGTGCACCACGGTCGCCGAACAATTGACCGTCGATACCAGCCCGACATAATTACGCGTGGCGACCTGCCCGTTGTCGCGCACGATGCCCATGAACGACACGCGCTCCGCTTCAGGGAGCATCTCCACCGGACGGTAGTCCTGCGCGTAGGCGTAGTCGCGATCGAACTCGCGGAACTCCACGTTGTGCGAATGCACGAAAGTCCCGGCCGGAATGTCGTTCGCCGCGAAGCCGATGGTCACGTTGTACTTGCGGATCGGCTCGCCTTTGATGATCGCACGGGCTGCGATCTTGTGCCCGGCGGGCACCTGGCTGCGCGACACCAGCCCTTCGGGTTCCAGGCGAGCGCCGATCGCGATGTCGGTGCGGGCCACGACGACGTTGTCGGTGGCGTGCAGCCGGATCGTGGCGCCGGCGGCGGGTCTGTCTGCGATTTCGATCATGGGATTCCTGATGGTGGCGAAGTGCATCGGATCGACATCGGGTCCCGCGCGGCGTGGGATGGTTCTACCGGACGCCTGATTCGACCAACAATCGAAGTGCCGGGATGGCGCTGCGGAAGTGTGCAACCCAGACCGACGTATCCGCCAGAACCAGATTCACCGCTGCCGCCGGCCGCCGACGGGGAATGTCTTTCATCTCTGGTGCACTGCCGCCGAGGGCGGCAAGGCGTTTGCCCGACTGCACGCGCACGAAGACCTTCATCGCCTCGCGAAAAAGATCGCCTTTGTCCATGCCGGGATCGGCGACCTCCAACGCTTCCCTGTAGAGATCATCGTCGATGGTCACGGTTGTTCTCACCCGGGGTCTCGCTGTCATCAAAAATGATGCACATTAGCATCAAAAATCGCATCCGTGCCACCGCGAATCGGCGGCTACCGCACCGACGGCCTATCTGGTATATATGTTGTACACGATGCGTACGCTGCGGTGGCCTGCTGTCTGGACCGACCTCTGTCGCAGAGCATCATTTGCCAGCAGGAGCCCCACCATGATGACTGACCGCCAACGGCAGTTTCGCGAGCAATACAAGGCCAACATCAGCCCGCTTTACAACGGTCTGCTGCACGTCTCGGTCATGTACGGGGCGGGCATCGCCACCATCTGGTTCTGCCTCAACCGCATGCAGGCGGCTGGATGGGAATGGCTGATCGCCGTGCCGGTGTTCATCGCCGGCAACTTCGTCGAGTGGTCCATGCATCGCTACGTGATGCACCGTCGCATCGACGTCTTCGCGCTGCGCGCGATCTACGAGCGCCACACGCGCCAGCATCACCAGTATTTTTCCGACGTCGAGCCGACGATCGACACCACGCGCGAGTTCCGTATCGTGTTCTTTCCGTGGCGGGTGCTGATCACGCTCGGGGTGGGCGGCCTGGTGTTCGGGAGCATCGCTGCCTTGGTGTTGAATGCCAACGTCGGCTACGTCGTCATGATCACGATGGTCGGCCACTACCTCGTGTACGAGACCTTTCATTTCTGCTGCCACGTCCACGACAACTGGTTCGTGCGCAACATGCCTTTCGTGAACACGATCCGCCGGCACCACACGGCGCACCACAACATGGGGATCATGATGAGGTACAACATGAACCTCACGTTCCCGATCGCCGACTGGTTCCTCGGGACGAGCGATCTGCGGCGCGGCCTGCCCGGCCATCTCTTCAACGGCTACAGCCAGGAGCACGTCAAGGACGAACTGAAGCCGATCATCGGTCGGTTCCGCAACGACCACTCGCGAGTCACGCTGGACGGCCCGCAGCTCACGGCCCAGGAGCAAGGCGTATTGGCGGGCGCGCCCGCTTGAGAAGCAGTGCGCAGCGCGCCGTACGATCTCCCGAGGCGATTGCGGACTCACCGGCACGACTGCCGGCACTCGCCTACGAGCTGATCGAGGAGGCGATCGTGACGATGCGGATCGCGCCCGGGTCCGTTGTCTCGGAGCAGGCGCTGAGCGACATGACCGGCATCGGGCGCACGCCCATCCGCGAGGCGGTGCAGCGCCTCGCGCGGGAGCACCTCATCGTGGTGCTGCCGAAGCGCGGGTTGCTGGTGTCGCACATGGACACCGGCAAGCAGTTGCTGCTGCTCGAAACGCGGCGCGAGATCGAACGCCTGATCTGTCGCGGCGCCGCGCGCCGTGCGACCGAAGCGCAGCGGCGGGATTTTGCCCGCCTGGCCAGGGAGTTCGTCGTGTCCGCGTCGAAGAAGGACGATCGCGCATTCATGAATGCCGATCGCGAGTTCAACGACCTGTGCCTTGCCGCCGCTCGCAATGAATTCGCGGAGGGCGCCATGCGTTCGCTTCACGGGCTGTCGCGGCGATTCTGGTACTTGCACTACCAGCAGTCGTCGGAACTGCCGGAGATGGCACGCTTGCACGCCGCGATCGCCGCCGCAATCGCCAAGTCCGATGTCGATGGCGCGGGCAAGGCACTCGACGCCCTGCTCGACAACATCGAGTCCTACACCCGCAGCACGGTTCTCTGATCCCGACCCATGAACGGCGCTGAAAGTCTCGTCCGCACATTGCTCGCGAGCAACATCGACACGTGCTTCGCGAATCCCGGCACATCCGAAATGCACTTCGTGGCGGTTCGCATGCGGCCCCACCCATCGCCCAGGAGGCGAACACCATGACCACCAAGCGCATCAAGGGCAGCTTCGACTACGACACACCGGGGGTCGATGCCGCCGCCTTGCGACGGGCACTCGCCAACCGGCTCTACTTCTCCGTCGGCAAGGACACGCTCACCGCCACTGATCGCGACTGGTTCCAGGCGGCGGCGCTGGTCACCCGCGAACGGCTCATGGAGCGCTGGATGGCGACGATGCGCAGCTACTACGAGCAGGACGTGAAGCGGGTGTACTACCTGTCGCTCGAATTCCTGATCGGCCGGGTGCTCAACAACAGTCTGCTCAACCTCGGCTTGCACGAGCGTTTCGGCGTCATGTTCGGCGAGCTGGGGCTCGACGCCGACCGCATCGAAACCCAGGAGCCCGATGCCGCCCTGGGTAACGGCGGCCTGGGTCGGCTTGCCGCCTGCTTCCTCGATTCGATGGCCACGTTGCGCCTGCCCGGCTATGGCTACGGCATCCGCTACGACTATGGCATGTTCACGCAGAAGTTGCAGGACGGCCATCAGATCGAACATCCCGACAACTGGCTGCGCTACGGCAACCCATGGGAGTTCCCGCGCCCGGAGGTGCTCTACCAGATCAAGTTTCACGGTCGCTCGGTCGAATTCGTGGACGAGAAGGGCGTGCTGCGGCATCACTGGGTCGAGACCGACGATGTGATGGCGATGGCCTACGACACGCCGATCCCGGGCTACGGCACGAACACGGTCAACAACATGCGGCTGTGGTCGGCGAAGGCCACGCGCGACTTCGACCTGCGGCTGTTCAACCAGGGCGACTACATTCTCGCGGTCGAGGACAAGACCGAGTCGGAGAACCTGTCGAAGGTGCTGTACCCGAGCGACAGCACCGTCTTCGGCAAGGAGCTGCGGCTGAAGCAGCAGTACTTCTTCGTCTGCGCCTCGCTGTATGACATCCTGTTCCGCTTCGGCAAGCTCGATCAGGGCTTCGCGAAACTGCCGCAAAAGGTGGCGATCCAGTTAAACGACACCCATCCTTCGCTCGCCATTGCCGAGCTGATGCGCATGCTTGTGGACATGCACGACCTTGCGTGGGAAGAGGCGTGGGACATCACCGTTCGCACTTTCGCGTACACCAACCACACGCTGCTGCCCGAGGCACTCGAGACCTGGCCGGTGCCGCTGCTCGCGGCGGTGCTGCCGCGGCACCTGGAGATCATCTACGAGATCAATCATCGCTTCCTGAAACAGGTACGCCATCAGGAACCCGGCGACCTGGACCTGCTGCGGCGGGTGTCGATCATCGACGATGCCGGCGAGAAGCGCGTGCGGATGGCCCATCTGGCCATCGTCGGCAGCCATCGCGTGAACGGCGTCGCGGCATTGCACACACAGCTCATGCGCGAGACGATCTTCCGCGACTTCGACCGGCTGTTTCCCGGGCGTATCGTCAACATCACCAATGGCATCACGCCGCGGCGCTGGCTCAACCAGGCCAACCCCGGGCTCGCCGCGCTCGTGAATGCGCGCATCGGTACCGACTGGGTGATGGATCTGTCGAAGCTCGACGCGCTGGGAAAGCTCGCCACCGACCGCAAGTTTCAGGCGCAGTTCATGGCGGTGAAGCGCGCCAACAAGCAGCGTCTCGCGCAACTCATCCAGGCGCGCCTCGGGCTCGAGATCGACGTCGGCACGCTGTTCGATGTGCAGGTCAAACGCATGCACGAATACAAGCGCCAGCTCCTGAACGTGCTGCATGTGATCACGCTGTACCAGCGGCTCATCGACGATCCGCAGGCGCAACGGGTGCCGCGCACGGTGATCTTCGCCGGCAAGGCCGCCCCCAGCTACTACATGGCGAAACTGATCATCAAGCTGATCCACGACGTGGGCGACGTGGTGAACAACGACCCGCGTGTAGGCGGGCGGCTCAAGGTGGTGTTCGTACCCAACTACGACGTGAGCAGCGCCGCGATCATCATTCCCGCGGCCGACCTCTCGGAGCAGATCTCCACCGCTGGCACTGAAGCCTCCGGCACCGGCAACATGAAACTCGCGCTGAACGGCGCGCTCACCATCGGCACGCTCGACGGCGCCAACGTGGAGATCCGTGACGCCGTGGGCGAAGACAACATTTTCATCTTCGGCCTCACCACCGATGGCGCCTCGGCGCTGCGGCAGAGGGGCTACAACCCGTGGGACTGGATCCAAGGCAATCCGGAACTCGGGCGGGTGCTCGACATGATAGCCACCGGCTATTTTTCCGGCGATGAGCCGGAACGCTACCGCCCGCTGGTGGATTCGCTCACGGTCGGCGGCGATCACTATCTGGTGCTGGCGGACTACGCCGACTACGTGGCATGCCAGGAACGCGTCGATCACCTCTACCGCGACCAGCACGCCTGGGCCGAGAAGGCCGTGCTCAACGTGGCGCGCATGGGCTGGTTCTCCAGCGACCGGACCATCGCCGAATACGCCGACAAGATCTGGGGCGTGAAACCGGTGACGCAGGGAGGCGCTGACACCGGTGGCTGACGGCGAACGCCTCTCCGCTACCATCTTCAGGGTTGTTTCACCTGCCCACCAGACGAGGAGCCCCCGTTGACACCCGCCCCATCGAAGATCGTCCGCACGATGTGTCCGATGAACTGCCATCCGACGCTGTGCGGCATGCTCGCGGAGGTCCGCGAAGGCAAGCTGGTCGGGGTCACGGGCGACGAGGCCAATCCCGACAGCCAGGGCTTTCTGTGCATCCGTGGCCACGCGTCGCGGGAGATCGTCGACAACCCCGCGCGCCTGCTCCATCCCCTGGTGCGTGACCGTCGCACCGACGAGTTCAGGCAGGCCCCCTGGGACGAGGCGCTGGATCGCATCGTCGACCGCATCTCGCAGTCGCCGCCGGCGGCCACCGCGCTTTGGCCCGGCCACGGCACCTTCACCACCAACTACGGCACCCGCATCAGCGCGCAACTGATGGCGCGATTCGCCAATTTCCATGGCAGCCAGTTCTGGAGCCCCTCCATGATCTGCTGGGGTCTCGGCGCCTTCGGCCTGGGCCTCACGGGCATGCTCGAGACCAACACCAAGGAGGACATGGGCGAGCACTCGCAGCTCATCCTCCTCTGGGCTGCCAATCTCGCCAGCCAGCCGAACACGGCGCGGCATCTGCTCGCGGCCAAGCGGCGCGGTGCCTACATCGTGACCATCGATGTCCGCCACACCGAAGCGGCGGCCAAGTCCGATGAGGTGCTCCTCATTCGTCCGGGCGCCGACACGGCATTGGCGCTGGCGCTGATGCACGTGATCTGCGCCGAAGGCCGTCATGACGCGGCGTTCGTGGCCCGGCATACGGTGGGGTTCGAGCAACTGGCGGCACACGTGCGGCAATACACACCGGCGTGGGCTGAACCGGTCACGGGCGTATCGGCCGAGCGCATCGTGGCGCTGGCCAGGCGCTATGCGGATACGCGGCCCGCGATGATCGTGCTGGGCGGCAGCTCGATGCACAAGGGCGACAACGGCTGGCAGGCCGGTCGCGCCATCGCCTGCCTGCCGGGCCTGACCGGTAACGTGGGAAAGCCGGGCGCGGGCTTCGGCCCGCGGCACGGCAGCGCCGCGCACGGCCGGGGCCTGGGCAACATCACGGCGCCAGAGCGCCGAGCACCCGGCACCGCAATGCCCAATCAGATGTCCGCGGTCACGGCGGCTTTGCGCGAAGGCCGTATCCACAACCTGCTGCTGATGGGCACCAACATGCTGTCGTCGTTTTCCGACACGAATGCGTTGGCCGAGGGGCTGGACCGCACGCGGCTGGTGGTGAGCTACGACCTGTTCCTCAACGACACGGCGCGCCGCTTTGCCGATGTCGTGCTGCCCGCCACGGCCTGGCTCGAAGAGCTGGGCTGCAAGATGACGCACACGCATCTGTATCTCATGGAGCCGGCGTTGGCGCCGGCCGGCGAGACGCGGTCGCTGGACCGGCTGATCAAGGAACTGGCCGAACGGCTCGGCCTCGGCGGGTTCTATCCCTGGACGTCGCAAGAGGCGCTCGTCGACGCCATCCTCGACCACCCGTGCACCGGCCACGCCACGGTGGCGTCGCTGCGAAGGCAAGGGGGCATCGGGGCGCTGAACATCTCGCACGTGGCCAACCCGACATTCGAGTTCGACACGCCGTCGCGCAAGATCGAGTTCTACTCGGCCAAGGCGAAATCGCTCGGTCTGCCGCCGTTGCCGTCTTACGTGGAGCCGTCGAAGTCCGATGCCGGGAGCTATCCGTTGGCGCTGACGCAGGGTCGCACGATGGGGCACTTCCATTCGTTCTATAACAACGGCCGCGAATTGCCGACGCTGGCTCGCCGCGAGCCCGAGCCGCGGCTATGGCTGGCGCCCGCGGATGCCTCAGCCCGCCAGATCGCGGACGGTGCCGCGATCCGCGTCTTCAACGATCGTGGCGCGTTCGCGGCTCGCGCCCATGTGACCGAGCGCATCCCGCCAGGAAGCCTGTGGATTCGCGATGGATGGCCGGGGCTCAATCAGTTGACGAGCGGTGCGCCGGTGCTCCCGGATGCCGCGGTCGATATCTTCGCGTTCTCCGCGGGACAGTCGAGCTTCGACGCGAGGGTGGAGGTCGAGCCGGCGTAGTGCTGCGGGTGTTCGTGATGCTGTTCTCGATCGTTTCCGGCGGGGTGCTGCTGCGCCCGTGCCGATGTGAGAGCCTATGCAGCAACCGCCATGGGGATCCGGACGGCTGGCGCCATCGGCACTATCGACCCCTCGGCGAGGATGAGCAGCGTCGCCGCCGAGTGCAGCGGGGCGTTGCCGGGTTTGCGGGGAAGGACGCAGGGTGGCATTCGGCACCGAACAGCCGGTATCTTGCGTCCGGCTGCCCGGTCGAACCGCGGCGCCGGGTACGAACCTCTGGGTTCAAAGCCGTTGTCATCGTCGTGTGATTGACCGCCGCGCCGGCATGAACGGCAGCCAGGCTCACCCTGACCGGCGACGGCGCCATCGCCGGACTGCGATTCGCAGGGTGCCGAGAGCAAGACATCCCTGAGTTGATCGACAACTGAAAACCATGATCCGTCCGACCACAGCATCACTCTTCGACGACGAACCGGGCAAGGATTTGTCCCTGGCCAAGGTGGTTGCGCAAAACAAGCCAGTGAACAAGGCGCAGGAAAGCTTTCAGCGGCTGGTGGCGAAAATCGAGTCCCAGCGCAAGGTGCTGGAGAAATGGCAGGACTTTCAGCCGCGGTTCGCCCAGCGGGTGGTGGACGAGATCGAGCCGCTCGCGGCGAAACTGCGCGCCGGCCAGCGCCGGATGGCCGATCTCATCGACGAATTGCTGTGCCAGCCATCGCAAGGTCGCGGGCTGACCCGGGTGCAGCGCGCCAAGCTCGAGCAACTGCTGATGAATCTGGTGGTCGGCTTGCTGGAGGACGGCGACGACGATGACGCCGCTTTGGAAGCCTTGCACGACAAGTACAGCGACGTTTCGCGCAAGGGCGCCCGGCAATCGGAGCGGGACCTTACCGAGGCCATGCTGCAAGAGGTCTTCGGCATCGAGGTCGGGGATGAACATGACGCCGCAAGCGCCGACGATCTGCTGCTGCATGCCGAAAAAGTGATGCATGAGCGGATGGCACAGGAAGCCCGGCTCGACGAGGAACGCACCCAGAAACGCGCTGGCGGGCGCACCAAGGCGGGCGGCACCAAGGCCGGGTTGGCGCAAGCACGGCGCGATCAGGCGGCCAAGGAAGTCGGTCAATCGCTGCGCGACGTCTATCGCAAGCTTGCCAGCGCCCTGCATCCTGACCGCGAGCCCGACGACGATGCGCGGCAGCGCAAGACGTTCCTGATGCAGCGGGTCAACCAGGCCTACGCCGCCAACGACCTGCTGACACTGCTGTCGTTGCAACTCGAGACCGAGCAGATCGATGCGGAACATCTGTCCTCGGTGTCGCCGCAGCGCTTGGCGCATTACAACGAGATACTGCGCGAGCAGCTCGCCGGTCTGAATGCCGAGATCGAGAGCTGCATCCTGCCATTCCGTCACCTGATCGGTTGGCGCCGTGCCGTGATGCCGACGGCCGTCGAGCAACAACTGAGCGTCGAGGTCGCGGAGTTGCGTGCCCAGGTCCGGCAGATCGAGGATAACCTGGTGGACTTTCGTGACCCGGTCGTGTTGCGCGGCATGCTCAAACACTATGAGTTGGAGCCGGAAGATCCGGATCCGGGCGAATTCGACGATCTGGGCGAACTCATGGATGCCATGGGAATACTGGCGCCGGTGCATAGTGGCAGGAAGCGGCGCAAAAGCTGAAATCATCGTCGACCGGTACCGCAACGGCCCGGTGATCGCCGTTCGTCCCCACACCAACAACGTCCACTACTGACAGGTGTACTTCGACACCAACGAAGCGATCGTGCGCACCTGCAAGGAGGCCGGCTGGCCCGCCCCGACCCCGACGCAGATCACGCGCGTCGCGAAGCACATCAGCACGGCGACACCAGAACGCCGAGGCCAACCCTCAGGCCTTAGACTGCGATCCCGCCTATCGCTCATCGGAGGTTGCAATGCGCTACCGCCTGCTCGGCCGCTCTGGCCTGCTGGTCTCGGAAATCGGTCTCGGCACCATGACCTATGGCGGCAAGGGCCGCTGGCAGCCCATCGGGCAGCTTGCGCTGGCCGAGGTCGAAGCGCAGATCAAGGCGGCGTTCGATGCCGGCGTCAACTTCATTGATACCGCAGACGTCTACTCGGAGGGCGATTCGGAAGCGCTGGTCGGCCAGGCCCTTGCGAATCTCGGCTTGCCACGCGAGCAACTGGTCATCGCCTCGAAGGTGCGGATTCGCATGGGGCCGGGACCGAACCAGGTCGGCCTGTCGCGCGGACACATCCTGGATGGCGTGAACGCCAGCCTGCGGCGCTTGCAGCTCGATCACCTCGACCTCTATCAGATCCACGGTCAGGATCTGGCCACGCCGCTGGAAGAGACGCTGCGTGCGCTGGAGGATCTGGTCCGTTCCGGCAAGGTCCGCTATCTCGGCGTGAGCAACCATGCCGCCTGGCAGATGATGAAGGCGGTGTCGATTTCGCAGCAGCGCGGGTGGAACCGCTTCGAGAGCGTGCAGGCGTATTACTCGCTCGCCGGGCGCGAGCTCGAACGCGAGATCGTGCCGATGGCGCTGGATCAGGGCTTGGGTATCCTGGTATGGAGTCCGTTGGCCGGTGGCCTGCTCTCCGGAAAATTTGCCGAGAACGACAAAGGGCCGGACGGTGCGCGACGCACGAGTTTCGATTTTCCGCCGGTCGACCGCCCGCGTGCGTTTCGCTGCGTCGAGGCAATGCGTCCGATCGCCCTGGCGCACGGCGTTTCGGTCGCACGGGTTGCCCTGTCGTGGCTGCTGCATCAGCCGGGTGTCGCGAGCGTCATCGTCGGCGCGAAAACGAAGGAGCAACTCGCCGACAATATCGCGGCAACCGACCTGCGGCTGTCCGCTGCCGAGCTGCAGTCGCTCGATGCAGCCAGCCAGTTGCCGCCCGAGTATCCGGGGTGGATGTTCGACCGGCAGAACCGCGACCGCTTTCCGGGCGGTGCGATCCGCTGAGCTTCATCCTGAGGAGTCATCCATGAACATCGCCGTCAAACCCCTCGCCGTCGCGCTGATCGCAGCCTTGTGCGGCGCCGTCGTCGCGCACGCCCAAGGCCTGCCGGTCGCGTCACCCGAAGCCGTCGGCATGTCTCAGGAGCGGCTGCAACGCATCGGCTCGGCGCTCGGCGCCGAGGTCGATGCTGGTCGCATTGCCGGCACCGTGGTGCTGGTGGCCAGACGCGGTAAGCTGGTCTATGCCGAATCGCTCGGCTGGCAGGACAAGGCCGCGGGCGTACGCATGACGCCGGACGCGATCTTCCGGATCTATTCGATGACCAAACCGCTCGTGTCGGTTGCCGCGATGATGCTGGTGGAAGAGGGCAAGCTCCAGCTCACCGATCCGGTGACGAAATTCCTGCCCACGTTGAAACCCCCGGGTGTCAGCGTGGCGCAGGCCGATGCGGAATTCGCCAGGCTGACCTACACGACCGTGCCCGCGGTCCGCGAGATGACGGTACAGGATCTGCTGCGCCACACCGCCGGTCTGGGCTATGCCGAGATCACCCAGAACGCGCCGGTGAAGAAGGCCTTGCAGGATGCCGGCATCGCCAAGACGGATGACGCGCGCGCCCTGACGCCCGCCGAGCAGGTGGAGCGACTGGCGAAGGTGCCGCTCACGCACCAGCCCGGAACGGCCTGGGAATACAGCCTCGCGTCCGACGTGCTGGGTCGCGTGGTGGAAGCGGCGTCGGGCCAGCGTCTCGCCGACTTCCTCGCGCGGCGCCTGTTCGGTCCGCTGGGCATGGCCGACACCGCCTTTTGGGTGCCGCCAGCGAAGATCGGACGACTGGCCCAGCCCCTGCCCACGGACCCCGCGGGCGGCGCCACGCTCGAGCTCATCGATGTCTCCGCCCCGCCTGCCGCCGATTCCGGTGGCGCGGGCGGCGTGTCCACGGCGGCGGACTACCTGCGGTTCGCGCAGGCGCTGCTCGATGGCGGCCGACTCGGCGGCACCCGGATTCTCAGCCGGACCACTGTCGCGCTCATGACCTCCGATCACCTCGGCACCCGCATCGCCGCGCCGGTCACGCCCGGCGAACTGTTGCTGGGCACGCCGGGCTACACCTTCGGGCTCGGGTTCGCGGTGCGCCAGGCGCCCGGCGTCGCGGGCGTGCATGGTTCCCAGGGCGAGTTCATGTGGGGCGGCTACGCGGGCACCTATTTCTGGGTCGACCCGAAGGAGCAACTGGTGGGCGTGTACATGAGTCAGATGACCGGCGCCACGCGACCGTTCTATCGCCGACTGGTCAAGAACCTGGTCTACCAGGCGATCGACGACTGAACGCGAGCAGCAGATGCGAGATGGCGCGTGCATCCGCCGGCAACGGCAGCGCGTACTTGTTGCCAGGAGGGTCATGACATGAACCGTCGTACCGTAATCCAGATGCTCTGCAGTCTTGCCATCGTGCCGATCCGGGCCACTGCCGCCACCGAACCGGGCGCGGCTGCCGGCACACGCGAGGCGATCGTCCCGCTGGAACTGTCGGACGCGCAATGGAAGCAGCGCCTGGCGCCGGCGTCTTATCAGGTGCTGCGCCACGAAGCCACCGAGCCGCCGTTCAGCAGCCCGCTCAATGGCGAAAAACGCAAGGGCAGCTTCCACTGTGCCGGTTGCGACCTGGCGCTGTTCGAGTCGGGCTCGAAGTTCGACAGCGGCACCGGCTGGCCGAGTTTCTTTCAGACGATTCCCGGCGCGGTGGCGACCAAGACCGACTTCAAGCTCGTGTGGCCGCGCACCGAATACCATTGCGCACGCTGCGCCGGCCACCAAGGCCACCTGTTCAGCGACGGTCCGGCGCCCACCCGCAAGCGCTATTGCAACAACGGCGTCGCATTGAAGTTCGTACCGGAGACTGCATCATGATTCGCGGCATCGTTCTCGCGCTGGGCATATTGGCGACAACCGGACCGGCGTCGGCGCAAACGCCTTCGACACCCGCCACACCCGCTGTCACGGCCAAGGCGATATTCGCCGGCGGCTGCTTCTGGTGCGTGGAATCCGACTTCGACAAGGTGCCCGGCGTGCTGTCCACCACGTCGGGATACACCGGCGGTACCCTGGCGAACCCGACCTACCAGCAGGTGTCGTCCAAGACCACCGGTCATGCCGAAGCCGTGCAGGTGGTCTTCGACCCTGGCAAGGTGAGCTACCAACAACTGCTTGAGAAGTTCTGGCACAGCATCGACCCGACCACCAAGGACGCGCAGTTCTGCGACCATGGCACGCCCTATCGGACGGCGATCTTCGCGGTCGACGCCACCCAGCTTGAGGCCGCCCGCAAGTCGCTCACTGCACTCGAGAAGAGCAAGCCATTCAAGGAGCCGATCGTCACCGAGATCGTGATGGCGGGGCCGTTCTATCCCGCCGAGGACTATCACCAGGACTACTACCAGAAAAATCCGATCCGCTACGACTACTACCGCTTTGCCTGCGGCCGCGATGCGCGTGTCTTGCAGCTCTGGGGGGCGCAGGCGGCGTCGCACGGGGCTGCAGCGGGCAAGTAGAGGCGGGGCGTCGGTTTGCGGAGGGTCGCAGGAGTGACATCGTAAAAACGCCATTATTCTGGCGCTATCATGAAAAACTCGCCATAATAACGACGTTATGGCTAAGACAATCTCTCTCCTTCTGCCGTCCACCGCCGAGTTTCTGCGGCGGCTCGGCGACCGGCTGCGCATAGCCCGCTTGCGTCGCCGGCTGTCCGCGAAGCAGGTGGCCGAGCGCGCCGGCATGTCGCCGATGACTCTGCGAAGCCTGGAGCGGGGCGGGTCTGGGGTTACGATCGGCGCCTACGTTGCCGTCATGCAAGTACTCGGCATCGAGAAGGACCTCGATCTGCTGGCCCAGGCAGATCCCATGGGCCGTGAGCTCCAGGATGCCCGCTTACCGGCGCATGGCAGGAAGACGGCGCGCCGATCATCCGCGCCGGTCGCGAGTCCGCCCTCGCGCGCTCGATCCGCCGCGGTTCGTGTCACGGTTGCGCCGTCGTCGAATACCTCAGCCGGGGAGATCGGCGGTGTGCGCGAGCCCGCCGAAAACGTGAAGGACTGGATCGAGAAAAGCGGGTTCGCCAGTTCCCGGGTGTTGGCGGATTTGATCGATCCCGTGGCGCGCGTATCGAAGAAGAAGCACTGAACGCATGACCGTCAGCATTGGTGTCCACGCCGACTGGGACGGCCTCCCCGCACCGCTTCGCCTCGGTTGGCTGCATGCGCAACGCGGCGCAGGCCGCGAGGTGTTCGAGTTCGAGTTCGACGCCACCGCGCTTGCTCATCCGGTAGCGGTCAACCTGCAACTCGACGCCCGGCTCGGCCTCTTCGAAGGCCGGCAGCATCCTCCGCAGGGTCACGAAACCTTTGGGGTCTTCGCCGATGCCTGCCCTGATCGCTGGGGGCGGCTGCTCATGCGCCGCCGCCTGGAGCGCGCGCAACGGGCAGGGCGCGTGGGCAAGTCGGTCCGGCTGCACGAATCCGACTACCTGCTGGGCGTGCACGATACTTTCCGTGTCGGCGCACTTCGCTTCCGTCTCGATGACAGCGGCGATTTTCTGGACCACCAACACGGCACGGCGGCTCCGCCTTTCGTGCAACTGTGTGAGTTGGAGGCTGCAAGTCTGGCGCTGGAGCGGGATGAGGATAACACCGACGATGCGGGTGACGACTGGCTGCGCATGCTGATCGCGCCTGGTGGGTCGCTCGGTGGTGCTCGCCCCAAGGCGAGCGTGCTCGATCCGGATCGGCGCCTGTGGATCGCCAAATTTCCCAGCGTCGGCGACGAGCACGACGTCGGTGCGTGGGAGCTGGTGGTGCACACGCTGGCCCGGAGTTGCGGGCTGTTGGTTCCCGACAGCCTCGCGCGCCGCTTCGCGAATCGGCATCACACCTTTCTCGTGAAGCGATTCGACCGTACGTCCACGGGACGACGACTGCATTTCGCATCGGCAATGACGCTCACGGGCCACAAGGATGGCGAGGATGCGTCGACCGGGGCAAGTTACCTGGAGATCGCCCGCGTACTGATCGACCACGGTACCCGGACCGACGCCGATCTGCGTGAACTGTGGTCGCGCATCGTGTTCAACGTTCTGGTGTCGAACACCGACGACCACCTCCGCAATCACGGCTTCATTCTTGTTCCGGGAAATGGCTGGCGCCTGTCCGGGGCCTACGATATGAACCCCGTACCCGATTCTCACGGCCTGAAGCTCAACATCAGCGCCGCCGACAACGCGATGGACCTCGATCTGGTTCGTTCGGTCGCACCATACTTTCGTGTTACCTCGAAAATCGCCGACGGGATCATCGAGCGCAGCCAGGGGGTGGTGAAGCAGTGGCCCAGGATCGCCGCCCACCTGCGCGTTCCGGCCCGGGAGCAGGAACGCATGGCGTCCGCCTTTCGGCTTGCCGGCTGAACACCGATATTCACCGAGGCACAAGTAACCCGATCGGTGACCGATGGACGGTCCAGACCAATGCCCGAGCAACTCTCCTTAGCGGGATTCGAAGCCGCGCGCAAGCCTACGGATCGGCTGTTCTTCGCGATCTATCCGAGCGCGGACGCTGCCACGCGCATTGCACAGTTGGCCGAGCGGCTTCGCGGTGCACATGGATTGAAAGGCAGGCCGCTGCCGACGGAGCGCTTCCACGTGACGCTGCACCACCTCGGCGACTATCCAGGTCTGCCGCAGGATGTCGTCGCTGCGGTGGCAGCAGCGGCGTCAGGCCTTGCGGCTCCACCGTTCGAGGCCGTGTTCGACCGCGCGGGAAGCTTCTCCGGCAAACCGGGTAACCGGCCACTCGTCCTGCGCGGAGGCGATGGCGTCATCGCACTGGCGGTGTTTCAGCAGGCTCTCGGCGCGGCGATGAAAAACGCCGGGCTCGGGCGCTGGGTGCAGCCGCATTCCACGCCGCACGTGACCCTGTTGTACGACGCCCACGGTATGCCCGAGCTGCCGGTCGAGCCGCTCGGTTGGACGGTACGCGAGTTCGTGCTCGTGAACAGTCAGCTCGGCCAGAATCGGCATGTGCCGCTCGCACGGTGGCAACTGCAAGGCTGATTTTCGCATCGTGCCAGCGTGACCATGGGCGGTCCGGTTCCTTGCCAATCCACACCTGACCGCCATCCAACCGCGGACCACCCACGTATCCCTGGTTTGCGCGGACGGCCGGGCTTGTGCCGTGGCGGCGTTGGAAGAAAGAGGAGCAAGAGATGAGAGCAGCGTTGGTGGTGTGTGGATTGCTCGCCGTGATCGGGGCGTTGCCGAGCCACGCGGCGGAGGCCAGGACGACTGCGCCGCAGGCCGGCAAGGCCATGCAGGATCCGATTGCATGGCGCGACTGGTCCGACCAGGTCTTCGCCGATGCCCGCGCCCAGAAAAAATACGTGCTGCTCGACCTTGGTGCGGTGTGGTGTCACTGGTGCCATGTGATGGACGCCACCACCTACCATGATCCAAAAGTTGCCAAGCTGATCCGCGACCATTTCATCCCGGTACGAGTGGACCAGGACGCTCAACCGGATCTGTCGCGTCGCTACGAAGCCTTCGGCTGGCCGGCCACGATCGTGATGGATGCCGACGGAAACGACATCGGCAGGATGCGTGGCTATCGCGAGCCGGCCCGGTTCGCGGGGGTGCTGCAGGCGATCCTCGACGACCCGAGTCCGCTGCGCAGCGCCGCCGATGCGGATCGCAATAAGGTCTTCGATACCGCAGGCAGTCTGGCCGTGGCAACTCGCAGCCAGCTCGAAGCTCGTTTCCGCGAAGCGCTCGACAACCAGGCCGGTGGTACCCGGCAGGCTCAACGGTTCCTCAGCCGCGACTCACTCGAATACGTGATGGCGCTGGCGGCGACCGGAAACCGCGCCGCCGAACAGTGGAGCCGGCTGACGTTTCGCAGCGCTCGCGCCCTGATCGATCCGGTGTGGGGTGGCATGTACCAGTATTCGACCGACGGCGACTGGAACCACCCGCACTACGAGAAGATCATGGAGGTGCAGGCGAACGCGATGCTCCTGTATGCGCGCGCCTACCGGCTCTGGGGCGACGCGGCCGACCTGGCATCCGCGCAATCCGTCCGGCGGTTCATCGCGGACTTCCTGGCCAGCCCCGATGGCTCCTTTTACACCAGCCAGGACGCCGACCGCGTTCCGGGCGAGCAGGGGGACGACTATTTCCGGCTGGACGATGCCGGGCGCCGCGCACGTGGCACGCCGCGCATCGACACCCACATCTACGCACGCGAGAACGGCTGGATGATCGAGGCGCTGGTCGAACTCTACGGCGCCACCGGCGATGCCGCGGTGCTGGCCGATGCGCAACGAGCCGCTCGATGGATCGTTGCCGAACGGGGCAATCGCGACGGCAGCTTCCGGCACGATGCCCGCGACGCCGGCGGCCCGTACTTCGGCGATCAACTGGCCATGGGCCGCGCGATGCTGGCGCTGTATTCGGCCACCGGCGAGCGTGACTGGCTGGCCCGCGCCCGCGCGGCGCGGGCCGGTTTCGCCGCCTACGCGGCGCCCAACGGCGGGGGCTATCTGCCGTCACCCGATCGCGCTGGCAGCAAGCTCAAGCCGCTGCCCCACCTGGATGAGAATGTCGACGCCGCCCGGTTCGCCAATCTGTTGCATCGTTACACCGGCGACAGCGCCGACCTGTCGGCGGCCAAAATCGCGTTGCGCTACGTTTTCGATGCTGACGTGACGGCGCGCTTCGCCATTCTCCCTGGCGTTCTGCAGGCCAACGACGAAGCCGCGAACGATCCGCTTCACATCACCATCGTCGGCAACAAGGCCGACGCGCGCTCGCTGGTCCTGCACAAGGCCGCCCTGCGCCAGGGTGCCGGTTACCGCCGCATCGAATGGTGGGATCCGACCAAAGGCAAGCTGGTCAACCCGGACGTCGAGTATCCCGCGCTGGGTCGGCCGGCGGCCTTCGTGTGCAACGACAGAAGTTGTTCGCTGCCGTTGTTCGAGCCCGAAGCGATCGCGCGCCATCTCGTCGCGCAGCGGGAGCAGGCGTCGAGGCGGTGATGCGGTCAGGCGCTCTCCATGTCCGGAGTCATCGCCGAAGCCTGGTCAGCAGCGCGCCGATGCCCTCCACCAGGCGCGCCAGCACGGCCGGCTCGGGTACCGGCAACTTGAGATAGCGCTGGCCAGACCGCGGGTCGGTTTCGATCAGCGGGCTGGCATGGTCACCCCTGGCGGGTGCCGCCGTAGCGGCGGCGAGCGATTCGATCAGTTGCAGGCCGGCGTCAAATAGTGGGGCCCAGGGGTCGGCGGATGCGGCTCCGGAAACCGGTGCCGGCAGGTTGTCGGAATCGGGCAGTTCAGCCCGCGTTGCTTCATCGATCTCGCTCGCAGGATCGACACCAGCTTCGCCAGACGCGACAGCTTCACCGGTTGACGCCACCGGCGCCACGGCCTCCTCCGCCGTGCCCATCGCGCCGGTGACCGCGTCGACGCTCTTCATGAACGCCGACAGCCGCGTGCCATTCATGAACACCGCGCTGTCACCGCCATCGAGCACGCCCGCGAACAGCGACTTCTTGAACGCCAGCACCGACAGCATGCCTTCCTCGATGCTGCCCTGGGCCACGAAGTTCAGCACCTGCACGCCGCGCCGCTGGCCGATGCGGTGGACGCGGCCGATGCGCTGCTCGAGCACCGCCGGGTTCCACGGCAGGTCCATGTTCACCACCGTGGCCGCCGCATGCTGGAGGTTCAGGCCCACGCCGCCAGCGTCGGTGGAGAGGAAAAGACGGCAGTTCGGATCGTCCACGAAACGGTCCACCAGCGCGCCACGCTTTGCGCTCGGCACCCCGCCGTGGAAGAGCACGTGCTCCCAGCCACGCGCGCGCAGCCTGCGCATCAGCACTTCATGCGTGCCCCGCCACTGGCTGAAGATCACGGCCTTGGCGTCGGGCTGTTCGAACAGCTCGTCGAGCAGCGTCATCAATTCGTCGGCCTTGTTGCCGAAGTCGGTCTCGTGGTCCAGCAGCCAGGTGCTGTTGCACGACATTCGCATGTTCTGCAGCGCGCACTGCAGGCGGCGTTGGTCGCCATCGGAAAGAAATCCGGTCTTGCGCCAGCGCGAGACAACGCGCGTGACGATCTGGCCGTTCTCGTCGTGGTGGATACGCTGCTCGCGGGTCATCGGCACGAACAGCGTCTTGTCCATGCGCTTCGGCAACTGCGTCAGCACCTCGGCCTTGCGCCGGCGCAGCAGCACCGGCGCGAGCGTAGTGCCGATGCGGTCGAGATCACGGTAGCCGACGACCCGGCCGACGTCGTCCACCTGCTGGTGCTCGTGCAGCAGCCGCCAAGTGGGGCCGAGGCGGTGCTGATCGACGAGTTGGACGATCGAGATCAGTTCCTCGAGCCGGTTTTCCAGCGGCGTGCCGGTGAGCACGATGGCATAGGGGCTGGCGATACGCTTGACGGCACGCGCGGCAATCGTGTTCCAGTTCTTGATGCGCTGCGCTTCGTCGACGATCAGCAGCTCGGGCGCCCATTCGTCGATGAGGTCCGCGTCCCGCACCAGGGTCTCGAAGTTGGTGATCTTGAAGAAGGCTTCTTCGCGGTACTGCTGCTGGCGCGCCGGGCGCAGGCCCTGAATCACCTGCGCCTGCCGCCCGGAGAAACGCGCGATCTCGCGCTGCCACTGCTGCTTGAGCGACGTGGGGCACACCACCAGCACGCGCTGCACGCCGAAGTGGCGGGCCAGCAGTTCGGCGGCGGCGATCGCCTGCACCGTCTTGCCCAGGCCCATCTCGTCGGCCAGCAGCGAGCGCCCGGCGCGCGCGGCGAACAGGGCGCCTTCGGCCTGGTAGGGATACAGGCGCGTCTTCAGCAGCTTGCCCAGCGCTTCGTCGGCGGCGCCCGAGGGGTAAGCCTCCGCGAGCACGCGCTGGCGAAGTTCGGTGTCACGAACCTGCGCCACGAAGGCCAAAGCCCGATCGTCCAGTCGCAGGTCGTGACCGCTGGCGCCGGCGGCTGCGGCAAACGCTTCGAGCTTCGCCAGGCGCTCCCGGGGCAGCACCCAGCCCGATGACTCATCGAACAGCTTGCGGGCACGGCCCAGCAAAGCCGCCGGGCAATCGGCGCCGACGCGCAGGCGCACCGTACGTTGGGCGCCGTGATGCAGGAAGACTTCGCTGTAAGGTGGTGCGAAGCCGCGCGCCAATGCCGCTTTGCCGCCGCGGCGAGCGGTCAGGCGGGCGAGCGTGAATTCGACATGTTTGCAGGTGCCGAGGTCGTTGGTGGCGAAGTCCGGGCAGGTGCAGAGGTTGTCACCGGGCTCGGCGCCACGGATGGAAACCCGATAGCTGCCAGCGGTGACCGGATTGGTGATGCGGAACTCGGAGAACACCGGCTCGTCGTCGCGAAGGTTGTGCAGCTCGAAGCTCTGGTCGCGGCCGAACTGGCGGCGCAGCGCGCGCTGCCACTCGTCCACTGCCATCGCTTCGGGCTTGCGGTGATGCGATAGCTTCGGTTCGGCGGCGGCCTGCTGTTTCTTCGAGCCGGATGGGGCCTTGCGTGTCGACCGTTTCGGTACCAGCGTCTTCATCGGGCAATCTCCAGCGCATCCCACAGGAACTGGTACGAGACTGCGCGCCGGCCGTCCTGCTCGGCCATGGTTGCTTCGTTGCTCTCGTAGTTGCGCAACAGGCCCTTCACACGTTCCAGTCCGGCGGGCGTGCGCGCTGCCTCGCGCGGGGTCTTGCCATGCAGCGCAGGGATCGGCTGGTCGGACCAGTGGGCGTAAGTGCGCAGCACCACCTGTTCGAATGCATCGGCCATCTGTTCCGGACTCATGGTGCCTGACGGGGTGGCCAGTGTCTGTTCTCGCGGATACGTGTGCAGTTCACTGCGCGGGTCACTGGCCTCGCGCGTGAGAAAACGTGCCGCTTCGCCAGCCACGGCGTCGAACCAGACGCGACCTTCGTCCGCGTAGCGCTGCGTGCGGTAGAACACCTCGATGCGGTCGGATTGCTTGCCGGGGTTGACGGCGGCCAGCGAGCGCACCAGGTCATCTTCGCAGTCGATTTCGCGTCGCCACCCGGCCTGCGCGTCGCCGGACACGTCATCGCACGCGGCCAGCGCCAGCGCCAATGCTGCGGTATCCAGTACGCGATAATGGTCGGTCACGTACAGCAGTGGCTCGCGGGTGTACATGTCCACCATGGTTGGCTTCGGCAGGGGCATGATCAACTGCCGCAGCCACGCCGTTGCGATACTCACGCCCATCATCAAGGACTGGTCTTCGGGGAAGATGTTGGCTTCGACCGCCGTGCGGGCTGCGGCCATCGCCCCGGCGTTCGCCAGATTCGAAAACGAGTAGATGGCGCCGGAGAGGTCCAGGTGTTCGCCAACAGTGATTACCCGGCAACCGATGAGCATGCCAGGCTTCACCGACTGGCTCCCCATGCGCTCCTGAACCAGCAGCGGGAGCGCGTCGGCATCGAGCGCATCGCACAAGGTGATGCTTTCGCCAGGGCGGACATCGGTGACGGTGTACAGACGCAATGGTCGCTCGGAGAGCTGGAGAATCCAGTGTCGCTGGGCTTCGGACAGGCGCGGGCCGCTAGCTTCGCGTACCAGTTCATTGACCCGCCGCAATTGTCCCTTGACGAGGATATCGCCCTCGGCGAGCAGCCACTCGAGCAGATTGATGTTGATCGTCTGTTTGGTGTCGTCGCCGAGGTAGGGTGTCTCGGACGGAGCATCTTCCGGCCAGAGATCGTCGAGCAGTTGGTTGATGGCCTCCCCGAATGCTTGGCGATGGCGCTGGTTGAGCCAGGCGATCGTGCGTTCCACCGCGGCCTGGGGCCCGGTCGCGGGCAGCGTGGCCGACTGTGCCTCGATCGGCAGGTGACAGTGTTTGTACTTCTTGCCGCTGCCGCACGGGCAGGGGTCGTTGCGACCGATTCTGGCGTTCATGATGAAACCACTAAGCAACAGCGCAGGATCTCGATGCCCAAGGGCATCTTGCACCGGGCGACCAGCGAAGCTCGGTGCTACATCGGCGCGATGATAGCGATGGTGCGGCCCGGATGTGAAGTAAGTATGAGTACGTATGGCCGGTCCAGGCTCCGGAAAGCAGCGGGCGGTGTCCGGATGCGAGCCAGAGTCCGACGCGCGCGACAGCCCCGCTGGCCGACCGGTCAGTCCGCTATGGCGACTTGAAACTCGCTTGATCGTGATTGCGCGTCGAGCAGGTCAGCCTCTCAGCCCCAGGGATCGACGACAGCCGTAGGCAGATCGTCGAAATGCCGGACATTGCGAGTGGCCAGCGTTGCGCGACGGGACACGGCAATTCCCGCAATCTGCGTATCGCGTATATCCACTGGACGTCCGGCACGTTGGCGCGCTGCGCCGATCAACGCGGCTTGCCGAGCGGCCTCGGCGTCGAAGGGCAACACGCGATTACCCAGATCATCTGCCAGGAGGCGCTCGAAACCTGCTTCCAGTGCCTGCCGACGCTTGCCTGCCGGGAGGAGTGCAAGACCAAGTCGGCTTTCGAACACCGTGATGCTGGTCAGCCAGATCGACGCCGTCGGTTGCTGATCGAGCCAGGACACCACGGCGGCCTCCGGACGTGGGCGCATGAGCGCCGACAGCACGTTGGTGTCGAGGATGATCACCGATCGAAGCGTGCGGGGCGAACCGCCTGCCCGCGAAGCTCGGGCAGGTCTTCGATCAACCCGGTCTTGGAAAAGCGGGCAGCGATTCGGCTACCGAGCCGCGTGACCGATTGATCTTCGTCCTTCACCGCGTTGCGCAGGATCTGCCGGACCTCTTCCTCCATGCTGGAGCCGTGCCGCACGGCACGACGTTTCAGCCGTGCTTTCACGTCTTCCTCGAGATTTCGGACGGTGAACTGGGCCATCGACAGTCCTTTCCATGGATAGATATCATGATATCACTCCGATGCCGGGCTGGAATCCGGTGACGATCTGCAGCCGTCCGTCGCCCGCGGCCACCACGAAGTCGGTGCCCCCCAGGTATAGCGCAGCCTGCTCGGTGCCGCCCTTGTTGCGGCCTCCCGTGAACGTGCTTCGATCGAGCCTGCTTCCCGACGATGATCTTCGGCACCCCGCTCGATGTGATGGCCTCGGAGCTGGGCATCGAATCGTTCGTCCCGGCGGACGGCGTCACAGCGGAAGTGCGGCGGGGCATTGCAAGCGAGCAGCACCGTAAAATGCGACCTGATCAGTGACATTTTTCAGCGTCCCTCACCCTCGGCGCCCCCCCGAGGGGATGTCTCCTGCGTCCCGGGGGAAAGGATGTGTTGTGCTCCCCTCTCCCTCCGGGAGAGCAACTGGGGATGAGGGAAACCCTAGCGTTGACCGCGGGGTTGCGCTGTCGCGGGCCAGTCGAGTGGTTGTTGGGTTGCAGTCATCTGAAGGCTTAGTGGCTGAACTTCATCGCCAATCCGGTCTTGCATTGTGCAGTTTCCAATCGGTGATCGATTTGTCGACGCCGATGCCGGAGAATCCCCTCGGAATACCCATGGTCGTATCGAAATTGCAGTTCAACTGCATCTGGGAGGAAGATTGGCACGTTCGGCTCCAGGGGTGGCGAAGCTGGCACCGCCGCGCCCGGAAGGTGTCGTCCGGCGAGAGCGGCTGCACGCCTTGCTGCAGGAGCGGCAGCGCAGGCCCATCGTGTGGGTCGTCGGCCCGCCGGGTGCGGGAAAGACCACGGTGGTGGCTTCTTTTCTGGCGGAAACCGCACGACCGACACTCTGGTACCGGGTCGATGAGGGTGATGCCGATCCAGCGACCTTCTTTCTCTACCTCGGGCAGGCTGTTGGCAACCATGCGGGACCGGACTGTAAACCGCTGCCACTACTGACCCCGGAGTACTTGGGCGACATCCCCGGCTTTGCGCGGCGTTGGTTCCGCGAGGCGTTTCGATGCCTGCCCGCCGGGATGGCAGTCGTGGTGGACAACTTCCAGGATGCCGGCGAGGGGATAGCGTTGCACCGTGCGCTCGCCGCAGCGTTCGAGGAAATCCCGGACGGTTCCAACGTGTTCGTCGTAAGTCGACGCGATGCGCCGCCCCCGTTCGCCCACGCTACGGTGAATGGTGCGATTGCGACGATCGATTGGGAAGACCTGCGGCTGACCACGAACGAATCAGCGGAACTCATGGAGGCTCGTGGCGTCGCGGATTCGAACGCGGCTCGACAGATCCAGGCGCAGGCGAACGGCTGGATGGCTGGCACCGTATTGATGACCGATCGGGTCACACGGTCTGGCGCCATCGTTCAGGACGCACATGCAGAGTCCCTCGAAACGGTGTTCGACTACTTCGCCGGTCTCGCCTTCGAGTCGGCCGAGCCACGGGTTCAGGCGATCCTCGTGCGCACCTCATTGCTCCCGAGTGTCAATGCGTCGACGGCGGAGGCGGTGACCGGCGATCCCGAGGCGATTCGTCAGGTCGAGTGGTTGTGCCGTCGCAACCTGTTCGTCGACAAGGCAGGATCGACCAGACCCGAGTACCACTTTCATCCCTTGTTCCAGGCTTTCCTGAGGGCGAGGGCGTGCTCGATGTTGCCATCGGCCGAGCGCTGCGCAACTCTTGCGCGTGGCGCACACGCACTGGAGCAGGGTGGATCGGTTGAACCCGCTTTCACCTTGTTCATCGAGGCTGGCGCATGGGCGGACGCCGAACGTCTCCTGCTGGCGAACGCGTCTCCGTTCATCGATCAGGGGCGCTGGAAAACGCTTGAGGAGTGGCTCGAACGGCTGCCTGCCAGCGCGAGGGACGCCAATCCATGGCTGGCCTACTGGCTGGGTCGGTCGCGCATCAACGTCTCGCCCGTGGATGCGCAACCGGTGCTCGCCGATGCATACGATCGGTTTGCGCGGGCGGGTGACATGGTCGGGCAGATGTTGAGTGCAGTGGGCGTCATCGAAGCGCTGTATTTCGAGTATTGCGATTTCATTGCAATGGACGCCTGGCTGAACCGGATCATTCCCTTGCTCGAGATCGGCATTCGTCCGCCGACGGCGGCCGACGAACTCAGGACCAATGCGGTGGTGATGGCGGTGTGCAGCTACCGTTTGTCGGACTACGCCAATCTCGATCGTTGCGTGCGTCGGGTCGAGGAGTTGTTGAGCACTGCGATCGAGCCCAATCTTCGCATTGCGGTCGCAGGCATGCTGCACGCCCATGTGGTCGTCACCGGCGACCGCGAGCTCGAGCAACGAGCTTGCGCCGCAGGGAGGGCTTTGCTTGCGTTGCCACAGTTGACGGCGTACCGATCTGCCCACTATCTGGGTGTGGATGGCTATAGCCACTACCTGATGGGTCGGTATGGTCAAGCAATCGCAGCACTGGCACAAGCCGAGGCCATCACTGTGGAACATGGCCTGGAGGGGTTGGGGTCGCTAGTCGGTGCATGGCGGGCCATGGCTGAGTTGCGTTCTGGCCAATTGACCGAAACAACCGTGACGATTGCACGTTGCCGGTTGAAGCGCACACCGGCAACGGGACCGACGCGCTCGCTGCTGGCCATGGCGGTGGCAGGACTCGACTTCGCGCATGGACGGACCACACGTGTCATGGAGGGAATGCGGGCGGCGGTTTCCCATTGGGAAGGAACCGGGCAGAAAGTCGGGTTCGTCATGGTCTCCTGGAACGCAGCGCACCTTGCACTTGCTGTCGGCGATGTCGACGCCGCAGCTTCGATCCTTGGTGCCGCGCGGGCGCGTCTCACAAACCCGATTGCCGTGGGCATGCTCGGTGCCCAATGCCTGCTTGAAGCTTGGCTCCACCATGCGTCGGGCAACACGATGGCGCGTGATGGGCTCCTGCGGGAAGCGATGCAACGCGCTGCAAATCCGCGTGCCCGTGTTCGCTACCGGTGGTACCCGCTAGCCCTTGCCGCGATGATGCCGGTGGCAATCGAACACGACATCGAGGCGACCACGGCGTGCGAGCTCATCCGCGAATTCGACGTACGCCCGCCGTCACCGAACATCGAATCCTGGCCGTGGCCGGTGCAGATCTTCACGCTCGGCCGATTCGACCTGCTGATCGATGGCAAGCCCGCGGCATTCTCCCGCAAGGCACCGCGTCGGCTGCTCGAAGTTCTGAAGGCGATCATTTCATTCGGCGGGGAGGACATAGACGAACGCAAGCTCGTCGATGCGTTGTGGCCTGACGACGAAGGTGACAATGGTTTGCACGCGTTGCGAGTCAGCCTTACGCGGCTGAGAAAATTGCTTGGCAGCGCTGATGTCATCCGCGTTGCCGATGGCAAGGTGAGCCTCGATCCGGCCCGGTGTTGGATCGATGCCATTGCGTTCGAGCGGGCTGTGTCGAAGCCGGAGTTGATGAATCCGGAAAGGCTCGAACGCGTCTGCGAGCTCTATCGCGGACCGTTCCTCGCCAATGACGCGGAACATTCCTGGCTGCTGCCGATGCGCGAACGTCTACGTACTCGCTTCGTAGAGAAGATCGCTGCCCTCGGCTCGGCATTCGAAGCAGCAAGCGCCTGGGATAGTGCCAGCACCTGGTATCAGCGGGGTATCGATGCCGATCCCTTGATCGAAGCGTTTCACCAGGGCCTGATCCGCTGCCATATGCGGGCCGAGCGTCGAGCCGAGGCGCTCGGTTGCTATCGGCGATTGCGGCAGACGCTCTCGGTGGTGCTTGGGATCGCACCCTCGGCTTCATCCGAAGCGCTTTATCGCATGTTGTATGAGGCAGAGCCGGATTGGAAATCCGTAGCCAATTTGTGACCTCCACGGCCCTACGCTGGGCGTGAGTTCTAGGGGGAACACATGCAAATCAGGCAGGTTCTGATCCTGCGCTTTCCTGCGTTGGCCGACGATGGGCATGGAACCTTGGTCGGCGTCTGCGAAGACCCGGGCACGGGTGAGCAGAATGCCTTCACGTCCGCCGGCGAATTGTGGGCAATCGTGCAGGCGCGGTTGAGCGCATGTGATCCCCCGAGAACGACATCGCGCGCACTTCGATCCGTCGTGCGCCCACTGAAGTCGAAACCTCAGGAGGATTCATGAGCAAGACAGTCGCCGTTCTCATCGCAGGAATATCGTTCGCTGCCGTGTGTGCGAGCGTTGGCGCGCAGCAGCTTCCGAAGTCCGGGAGCATCAGCTTTCACACTGGCTGGAAGGATGCTTTCGAGGTGAACGAAGTCGCTGAAAAGCGTTATCACGGCTGGGACCATTCGGTCGGGAGTACCTTCAATGATCGGGGGGCGGGACCATTGCACCTGGGTCCCGCGAACTGCTACAGCGCCTTCTTCGTAGTGGAAGGCAACGGTTCCAACAAGGGCTACTGTGCTTTCGGCGACCCGGATGGCGACCGGCTGTTTACCGAGTTCACCGGCACCCTTTCGCCAAACGGTGCTGAAGGAACCAACACAATTGCCAGCGGCACCGGAAAGTACTCGGGTATCACCGGCAGTGGTCCGTGGAAGTGCAAATTGTCGGGCAAGAACGGCGAATTGCAATGCGCCCAGCGGCTGGACTACAAGTTGCCCTGATCGTTCTCGGCGCGAGGCGGGCGACTCCCGCCTCGGCGCCGGCACAGAAATACCTCGGGATCGGTCCGTCCTGCGCCGTGGTGTCGCCTTCCAGATCGAGAAAGAGTTCGTCGACGTAGCACCAGCCCAAGCCCTCGGGCGGGTCGTACCCTTCAATGATCGGATGCCGAGTTGCGTGGAAGTGGGCGGTTGCATGACGATGCGGCGACTGATCGCAACACCCCACATGCCCGCAGGTTCGGCACAGCTGCCGGTGCAGCCAGCGGCTGCCGATCTTCAGGCAATCCTCACACCCGCGGGCACGCTCGTGTTCCAGCGCGGGGAGCGTTCGGTTGATTTCTTCGTCGTGCTCGAAGGCAGCATCGATATTTTCGAGCGCGACGATCGCGGCGAGTCCAAGGAGCGAGGTCCTGGCGAGCCATGTGAGTTGAAGCTCGTGGTTGCCGGTAGAGATTTTGGCGTGTCTGGCGAAGAATTGATCACAAGCCTGCACGCCGCTGAAATAATCGTTCGGAGGATATGCTCCATGTCGTCTGGCGTTTCCTATTCAAGCCGATGATATAGAATTAGAGGGATAATCTGTGTTTTGTACGATAATCGTTATTTAGTAAGGAGCAGTTCGCATGCTTGCTACATTGACCAGCAAAGGTCAGTTCACCCTGCCAAAGGAAATCCGCGAACGCCTCGGCTTGGTCGCCGGTAGCCGATTGGATTTCTCGATCGACGATCGGGGCATGCTGGTGGCGCGGCCCATGACGACCACGGCGTTGGGCCTCGCGCGCGCATTTCGGCGTCCAGGGCGCAAACCCGTTCCGGTTGCGGCGATGAACGATGCAGTCGAGCAGACGGCTGCCGATCTCAACCCTCGCAAGAGGCGCTGATGACTTCGATCGGCATCGACACCAACGTGCTGGTGCGGTTGCTGACTGGCGACGATCCGGCGCAGGAAGCGGTGGTGCACCGATTGCTGGCACCGTACGATTCCATCGCCGAATCGGTGGTCATAAACGACATCGTCCTGGTCGAGACGATCTGGACGCTAAAACGCTTGTACAGCTTCGACAGGGCGGCGCTCATCGATGTCCTCGATGGCCTGCTTTCTGCCAACACCTTTCGATTCGAACACCGTGATCTGGTGACCGCCGCAGTTCGGCTCTTCATCGACGGTAGCGCCGATTTTTCGGATTGCCTGATCGTGATCCGTAATGCATTGCTGGGTTGCGAGACGACGGCGACCTTCGACCAAGGGATGAAAGGTCTGCCCGGGGTGAACCTGCTGCATGCTTGAGCACCAGCCGATTCTCGTCCATCGATCCGGCGCATAGTGCGTTTTCCGTGATCGGGAGGCATCATGATCAAGAACGTCGGGTTCCTGCGCGAGTGGGAAAAAACGCAAGACCGCGAACCGCCGGACGTGGCCCGAAATCGACGCCTGTTCGAGGGCATGTACCGGCTCGCCCAAAGCCTTGGTGCCTGGGGCCCGGACGAATCGTTGTCGGCTCACAAGATCGCGCTCGCGCGCGCATTGAATGTTCGAGCTACTACTCGCGCGCCTCGCTGAAGCCTTCGAGGCCGAGGCGCTGCCTTACATGATCATCGGCGGGCAGGCCGTGCTGCTGTATGGCGAGCCCAGGCTGACCCGCGATGTGGACGTCACGGTAGGAGCCGACGTTTCGGCATTGTCGAAGGTTCTGGCAGTAGCAGAGAGAGTGGGGGTGAAACCTCGCCCGACGAACCCAAGGGCGTTCGTCGCTGAAACGCTGGTTCTCCCCTGTGAAGACCCGGGCACCGGCATTCGCGTGGATTTCGTCTTCTCCAGTTCGGAATACGAAGCCGCGGCGATCGGTCGCGTCCGACTCGTCCCGGTCGGCGGCCGGTCCGTTGCTTATGCGAGCCCCGAGGATCTGGTCATTCACAAGCTCGTGGCGGGGCGGCCTCGGGATCTCGCCGATATCGCTTCGGTGCGATCGAAGACGCCTGATCTCGACATGAACTACGTCGAGACCTGGATCAAGTGGTTCGAGGAAAACGTCGGACTGCCCATGAGAAGTCGCTGGGAGACCACGCAACCGGATTGAGTTGCGTCACATTTTTCTCTCGACACCCGCCAGAACTGAGGCAGGATCATCAAGATCGACTCATCGTCATTCGCCTGCCGCATGCCCGCGACACGCGCCTCCACTTCCTCGCGCGTGGTCAGGCCACTGGCGATACTGCGCGGCATGATTTCCTCGGCAGCAGAGGAAAGCGAGCGAAGCCTGTCGGTCTGGCATCCTCTTCGGGACCCCTGCTCGGTGCCTTACGCCGCCGCCACCATCTGCCCCGCCAAGGCAGGCAGGGTTCCTTGCGCATCGAACGCCCAGACGCGCGGCGCAGCCACTATTTCGAAGCGCTCCGGCTGGGCCATGACGTCATCGAGCATCGGGGTAGACACTTCGATCTCCGACAGGTGCAAGGTGTTGCGGATGCGCACGATGCGGCAGTCTTCCGGCTTGACCCGCACCACGGTCTTGACGGCCAGCGCGATGGCATCGTGGTCGTTGTTCATCACGATCGGGATCGCGGCGCCATCCAGGTTGCCGGCGGTGATCACGTTGGCGTAGGTGTACGACACGTCCAGATCACGGAACAGGCGCATGGTGATCACGTCGGCCGAGCCGATGCCGGTGGCGTTGCCGTGCGAGACGCGGGTCAGCCCCAGCACCACGATCTTCTTGATGAACGGCTTGCCCGACCACTGCACGTTGCGGCGGTTGCGGCCGGTGATGTTGGGGTCGAAGCCGGCGCCGGAAATGTTCTTGCCCATCTCCTCGATCACCAGCACGTCGATCTCGTCGAAGAACAGTTGCGGCATCTGCTGCTTGGCCATGTCCTGCAACACCGGTTCGCGCGTGGCCAGTTGTGCCGACGGCACCAGTTCGACATGCGCGGTCTCGTCGTAGGCGTTCTCGATGATGCCCAGGCCGAACAGCACGTTGCGCTGGCCGATGTTCACGTCGCGCACCTGCGGCAGCAGCTCGGGGAAACGATCCATGCCGTGGCGGTGGTAGGTCGCGGCACCGACGATCTTGCCGATGCCGATCGACAACATCTTGGTGAGCCCGCTTTCGGTGGCGCCCCGGAACCCGGTGTGCGGCTTGATGCGATTGATGACCACGATGCCGTCGGCTTCCGCCGCATGGCGATCCATGTGCACCGGGGTCCCATCGGCAAGGTGGCCGGTGATCACCGTGTCCATGGTGGCCTTGATCGGAACGCCCGTGGCCGCCTCGGTGATGCCGTAGGTCTCGAGCACCTGGCGCTGGCCCTCGGCGGTGGCGGCACCATGGCTGCCCATGCACGGGAACACGAAGGGCTTCGCGCCGAGCGCCAGCAGTTCGTCGATCAAGGTGCGCGCGATGAGACCGATGTTGGCCACCCCGCGGCTGCCGCAGCCCACCGCGATCACCTGGCCGGGTTTGACCAGCGCCCGGATCGCCGGCCGCTGGAACTCGCGGCGGATGGCGCCGGGAATGTCGTCGAGGCGCTTCGGATCGAACTTCTGGCGCACCTGCACCATGGGCGGCAGCGGAAAGTCGAGTCCGCCGGCGATGTTCACTTCGATGCGATCTGGGATCAAGGTTGTTCCTCCGGCGGGGTTGCAGGGCGGCGGGCTGCTTCGGCCAGCCGCCACGCGTCAAGACCGCATCGTAGCGTTAGCGGCGACTGCCTGCTGGCGGCCCGCAACGCCGTCCGGCGCCTGGCAGTCGGTTGCCCGCGGTACTCGCGTCTCGTGACGGCGGGGACGGGGGTGTCAGAAGCCGTAGCGCATGCCGACCTGCACCAGGCGCGGCATGCCGACCTGGATGCCGCGGGTGAGGTCGACGATGTAGACCTCGTCGGTGATGTTCTTGAGCGCGAGGAAGCCGGTGACCGATTTGTCGAAGCGGTAGTTGAGCGCGGCGTTCCACACCGCGTACGCATCGATCTTACCGCGTTGGCCGTCGGCGGAGATGGGGTTGGTGTTGGCGAAATCCGTGAACTGCGTCCCCACGTATTGCGCCTCGACCTCGCCGCGGAAGCCGCTGCTCTCGTAGCCGACCGAAGCGGTGAGCGTGTTCTCCGGGGTGTAAGGCTGGCGGTTGCCGACCTTGCCGATGATGGCGCCGCTGGCAACGTTGCGGAACGCCTCGGTCTGTTCGGCCGTGGGTAGCCACGTATAGGCAAGGCGGCCGAACATGCCATTCGCGAATGCCGCCTGCGCCCCGAGCTCCAGCCCCTCGAACAGCGCCTTGCCCTGGGACAGCGGCGTGTTGCCACCGGCAATGGAGCCCACGGCGATGAGGTTGTCGAAATCGGTGCGGAAATACGCGGCCTGGATCGACACCCATGGAGCCGGCGCCGTCCGAACGCCGAACTCGAAGTTGGTCGACTTCTCGGGGTCCACTTCGGTGACGGTGCCATTGCTCCCGATCAGGTCTTCCACGCGTGGCGGTGCGAATCCCTTGTGCAGGCTGGAAAACACCGTGAGGTCGGCGTTTGGGTTCCAGGTCGCGCCGACACCCGGCATGGTTCGCGTCAAACTGGTCGAGCCGCTGACCGATGTGAGCCGGTTGGTGCGATCCACGCTGATCGATTCGTAGCGCACGATCGGTGTGACGCCGAACTGGCCCAACGCAAAACGGTTGGCCACGAATCCGGAATACGCGTCGGTCTGACGCCGGTTGTTCTCGACCAGCGTGCCGCCGCGTGCCGTGGGTGAAGTGCCGTTGACCTGCTGGCGATCCTGCTCTTCGAAATGCGCCTTGAGGCCGGCCTGGAACTCGCCGAGGCGGTGCGGTACCGTCAGCCGGGGTTCGATGCCGTAGGTGGTATAGCTGCGCAGGCGACCCTGCACCGAGTTGCAGGTGTCGGGGTTCACCACGTTGCCCGCGAGGCGATTGGCGCTGAAGGCGCCACCACACTGCCCATCCTGGCTGTTGCTGGCCTGGCGCCACCAATCACGATCGAATTTCGAGTAGTACACATTGGTGAGCAATGTCGCCCCGGCACCGAAGTCATATTCGTGCGTGGCGGAGAGTCCCAGCCGGTCGGTATCGAACTTGTCGTTCTTGAACGGGTTGTAGAGTGATCCCTGACGGTTGAACTCGGCGCGCGTGAGGCCCGAGTAGGTGACCGTCGAGTCTTCCTGATACACGTTGGCTCGCAATGTCAGCGCCTGCGTGGCGGTGAGGGAGGTCACGTACTTCAGGTTGAAGTCGTCGATGGCGTGCTCGAGGTTGTCGCGCGCGCCGTTGCCCTGCTTGCGCGTGTAGTCGAGGAGGAAACCATTGCCACCGATGCTCACGCGGCCGTTGACATAGTCGCGGTTGCCGAGAGTGCCCTGAATGTAGCCCCCGAATTCGACCGGCGGATTGGGGGTGACATAGTTGATCACCCCGCCGATGGTCTGCGGCCCGAACAGCAGCGAACTGGCACCCTTGAGGACTTCGACGCTGCGATAGCGGTCTATCGGCGGGTGGTAGTAGCTCGCGTTGTCGCCGTAGGGGGCATAGGCCAGCGGGATGCCGTCCTCGAGCAGCGTGATCTTGGTCGAGCGCGTCGGGTTCAGCCCGCGGATGCCGATGTTCGGGCGCAGGCCGAAGCCTTCCTCATCGCGGACGTTCACACCCGGCACCTTGCGCAATGCCTCGTTGGCGGTCAGGACGCGGCTGGTCTCGAGTTCCTTCGGACCGATGATCTGGCCGGCGCCGCCCAGTTCCGGGAGCTTGTCGCGGCCGATCACGGTCACCTGGGGGGCGGTCATTTCGGTTCCGGCGGCGGCGGGCAGGTTGGAGCGTGCCGGCGTCCAGGGTGCGATCAGGCCGAGCGCGAGGCAGACGGGAGCGATGCAGACGGGAGCGATGCGACGGACATGGTTCTGCGATGGCGAAAATAGCGACATGGGAGCGGGGCGGGCTTATTTGTAAACGAGAACGATTATCGTCCATGGCTCGAAGCAAGGTCAATGGTTTATGCCGTCATGTCGGCAGGATCGTCGTTCCGGGTGCGATCCATTCGCACTGCCGCGCGCGGCCTGTTCTCGAAGCATGGCGTGAAGGTCGAGCTGCAGGACTTCCCCGATCCGGCGCTGATGCCCGCCGCGATCGCGGGTGGCCATCAAGAGCGTGAACACGAACGCCGGCAGTGTTGAAGCTGGCGGGCTCGGGGTTCAACGGTGTCGGGTTCAGAACGGTGGATCGCCGATGCAGGACGAGGGCGCACGGCGGACCACGTTGTGTTCTGAGCGATCCTCGAAGTAGCGCCCACATCTGATCGCCGTAACGGGCCTCGAACAAGTCGAGGAAGTGCCCGATGAAGTCATGGATCTGGACGGCGGCGTCGTCACTGAGCCGTGGCATCGGGAGGTCGGCGGTGGTAGGTTCGTGTGGGTCTGCGGGCATGGCGATGCCGGTCACCGGCGTGCGGCTGTTCGGCGCGGTGCGCTCGCCTCGGGCTGAGCGAACACTTCGAGGTACAGCTTCTCGCCGAGTTGCGGCAGCTCGCGCTGCGTCGCAGCGGCCAGGAGTGCGGCGGCCATCGTGGTGAGGATGCGGTAGTTGCCGGCGGCGTGATCGCACAGCGTGTGACGCAACGCTGTCGTCATCAGGCTGGCATTGCCCGCGCTGTTCAGCAGGTGGTTCAGCCCCGCGAGCAGCTCATCGCGACTGGCGTGCTCGGTGGCCAGAGCGCCTTGCGATGGCGCGGCCGGCGTCGGTGTCCTGCGGCTTGTGCCGCTTGCCGCAGCGGGCTTTGGCTTGGCCTTTCGCGGGCGAGATTCCACGGCAGCAACTCCTCGGCATGGTTGATGGGGTGCTCGGTGCTCCGTGTGAGCAGACAGACAACTCTCAGGTTTCCCTCATCCCCAGCCCTCCCGGAGGGAGAAGGGAGCAGGAGGCGGACTTGTACCCGGTGACGCGCGGTGCACTCGCCTACACCAACCGGCGCGCGTCTTTGAGCAGTAGCAACAACTGTTGCTCGCGAATCGGCGAGGGCTCGAAACCGAACCGCCGATAGAAGCGCGATGCCGCGTCGTCGATCGGGTGCGTCAGCAGGGCTCGGACACCCGCTTGCTCCGCAACCGCCATCGTTCGCCGAATCGCGTCTTGCATCATGCCGACACCGATACCCTTGCCCTGGTCGGGCAGAGAAACCGCCAGCCTGGCCAGGATCACCACCGGTATCGGGTAGCTGCCCATGCCCTTGCGGCTGCGTTCGGAAACCTCGACAGCATCGGCCTGCCCGACGGTCAGGCTGAAGTACCCCATGACTCGATCGGCATCGACCACCACATAGGTCTTGGCGGAGCCACTGGCCTGAGACTGCCGTGCATGACGAACCAACCAGTCGTTCAGCGCGGGCTTGCCGCAGTCGAATCCTTCCAACCGGTGTCCGGCCACGAGCGCCTGCGGCGCACTCGTCCTCACTTGCTCCAGGGAGCGCGACGCGAGAACAGATCCTTGAGTCCGACGTTCTGCTGCGCCGGGCGATCGAGGAGATCAAGCAGCGCCGACGCCTGCGCGCCTGTCAGCATGAACAATCGCTGGTCCAGCAGCGTTTGTTCCGCGGCCTGGCAGGCGCTGTCGAGGATGAAGTCGGTCATGGACTTTTGTGACACCTCGGCGGCTCGCCGCAACACGGCTTCCTGCTGAGGGGTGGTGCGCAGGCCGAGTCTGGCACTACGGGCGGCGGTGGTCATGGTGAATTCCGGACTTGTACGCAGTTACGTTAGTACAGGCGACGTACGTAGTCAAACAGTCGACGGGGTCCCCATCCGCGGGTGTGGTGTCGTCTTGCATGAACACATTGCGCCGGCAATGAAGCAGAACGACACCCCCGCCAGCCTGGCGGCAAATGCGGGGCGAGAGGTTGCACGAACACGTTCTCGCCGCAATTGAGGTAGCCTCACCCACATGATGAAATCACTCTTTTCTCTCGAAGGCCGCGTGGCGCTCGTCACCGGCGGCTCGCGCGGCATCGGCCGCATGATCGCCGCGGGTTTTCTCGAGTTCGGTGCCAAGGTCTACATCTCGGCGCGCAAGGCGCAGGCGTGCGATGCCACCGCCAGGGATCTTTCGGCCAAGGGCGGCACCTGCATCTCGCTGCCGCAGGACATCTCGACGGTGGCCGGCTGTCGCGCGCTCGCGGAGGAGATCGGCCGGCGCGAGCCGCGGCTGGATATTCTGGTGAACAATGCCGGTGCGGCGTGGTCGGCGGACTTCGATGAGTTCCCCGAAAGCGGCTGGGACAAGGTGATGAACCTCAACGTCAAGTCACCGTTCTTCCTCACCCAGGCGCTGCACGGTTTGCTCAAGGCCGGCGCCAGCGACGAGCGGCCGGCCAAGGTGATCAACATCGCGTCCATCGACGGCATCCGCCTCAATCCGCTCGAGACGTACTCGTACCACGCGTCCAAGGCCGCCCTGATCTACCTCACGCGCCGCATGGCCGCGACACTCGTCACCGATCGCATCGTGGTCACCGGCATCGCGCCAGGACCATTCGCATCGGAGATGAACCGCGCGGCCCGCGACCACGCAGACGTAGTGGCCGCGCGCACCCCGATGGGCCGTATCGGCCGCGATGAAGACATGGCCGGCGCGGCGATCTACCTGGCATCACGCGCGGGTGACTACGTGGTGGGCGACACGATAGCGGTGGATGGCGGGATCGCGTACGCGGGGCTGGCGCCGGGGCCGAGCTGATCGATCGCAGCTGGAACCCGACGAGGGTCACGACACCGCCGGATCGAACGTCTGGCCCTCGAACACGGCTTCGCCACGTTTCGGCGGCGCACTCACCCTGGCAGATGGGCGTTCGTTCATCCGGTCGGCCCACGCGGCGAGGTTCGGGTAGGCGCCACGCCAGTCGAGTATTTCCGGCAGGCGGAACGACAGATAGTCGAGCGCGCAGATCAGCGCTGCATCGGCCAGCGTGAGCGATTCGCCGACACACCAGGCGCGCTTGCCAAGATCGTTCGCCACCGCCTGCACGGCGGGCAGGATCTTGTTCTGCTGCCGCTGCATCCAGCCCGGGCGGCGCTGCTCTTCAGGATATTGGAGATCGAGGAAGTAGGCCTGGGCCGCGTCGCAGATGCCGTCGGCCATGGCTTCCCAGCGCAGCACACGGGTGCGTTCCGGTCCGTCGCGCGGAATCAGCACCGGCTCGGGTGCGAGACGGTCGAGGTAGTCGACGATGACGCGCGAGTCGAACAGCGTCTGGCCGTCGTCGAGGATCAAGACCGGAATCTTGCCCAGCGGGTTGTAGGCCGGTGCCAGCGTGTCGCGAGTCCAGGGACTGTTTTGCCGGAACTCGACCTCGAGCCCCTTCTCGGCGGCGACGATGCGCGTCTTGCGCAGGTAAGGGCTGTTGGGCGAACCCAGGATCACCATTGTCATCGTGCAATCTTACGGCTTTTGCACGGACTGGTGTTTGCTCAGGCGGTTCAGCTCGAATCACGATCTCGAGCGCGAAACACACGCCGGTGCGGGCGACCCCGCGTTACGGCAGGATCGGTGGCTTGTTGGTGGCGACCGACCAGGTCTGATGTTGGTAAGCGTGGTCGGCCGGTGCGCATGGCAGAATGCGCCGCGATGGAAATGACCCGACCCGACGAGGCAGTGGACGAACACTTCATGCGCCTCGCGCTCGCGCTGGCCGCCCTGGCCGGGGCCGCGGGCGAGGTGCCGGTCGGCGCCCTGGTGGTGGTCGGCGGCGTGGTGGTGGGCGAAGGCGCCAATGCGCCCGTCAGCCTGCACGACCCGACCGCTCATGCCGAGATGCGGGCGCTGCGCGCCGCCGGCACGCGAGTCGGCAACTATCGTCTGCCGGGTGCGACGCTCTACGCCACCCTCGAACCGTGCGTCATGTGCGCTGGCGCCATCATGCACGCCCGGATCGGACGCGTGGTGTTCGGTGCCGCCGATCCCAAGACCGGCGCATGCGGCAGCGTGATCGACCTGTTCGCCGAGCCGCGCCTGAATCATCACGCCGTCACCTGTGGCGGCGTGCTCGCCGCCGATTGCGTGGCGATGCTCCAGTCGTTCTTCCAGGCACGCCGAGCCGGCGCCGCCTGAACTTTTCTTGCATTGCTTTCACGAGGGTCAACGATGCGTCTGAAGGGCAGGGTTTCGATCATCACCGGCGGCGGCCGGGGCATCGGTCATGCAACCGCGATCAAGTTCGCGCGGGAGGGTGCCATCGTCGTGGTGTGCGATCTCGATCAGGCGTCGATCGACGCGACCGTCGACGCCGTGCGCCGCGCCGGTGGCACCGCGGCAGGCTTCATCGTCGATGTCACCAGGCGCACCACCGTCGACGCCATGGTGGCGGCGGTGACGGCCACGTTCGGGCGCATCGATGTGCTGGTCAACAACGCCGGCATCATCATCGATGCCCAGTTGAAGAAGATGTCGGACGCGGCCTTCGACAAGGTGATCGAGGTCAACCTCAAGGGCACCTACAACTGCACGCGGGCGGTGGTCGACACCATGATCGCCCAGGGTAGTGGCGTGATCCTGAACGCGTCGTCGATCGTCGGTATCTTCGGCAATTTCGGCCAGACCAACTACGCCGCGAGCAAGTTCGGCGTGATCGGCATGGTCAAGACCTGGGCGCGGGAGCTGGGGCCGAAAGGTATCCGCGCCAACGCGGTTTGCCCCGGATTCGTCGAAACGACGATCATCGAATCGATCCCGGAGAAAGTGCTGGAAACGATGCGATCCCGTGTGCCGCTCGGGCGTCTTGGCAAACCCGAGGACATCGCCAACGTGTACGCCTTCCTCGCGTCGGACGAGGCGAGCTACATCAACGGTGCCGTGATCGAGGTCAGCGGCGGCGCCACGATCTAGGCCCCCCCAGCCTGCGCTGCGCTCCGGCTTCCCCCTCGAAGGGGGCGCCCCGTCCTCGGGGAGCCCTGTGGGCGGGGCCCCTCCGCTGGAGCTGCGCCCTTCGTTCCGCCCCCAGGCTTCCCGCGGTCGCCACCCCTGGCGAGCGCTAGCCCGTCTCCCGAAGCAGGGCGCCGGTACGGGCCAGGGCGAGCAGTTTTTCGCGGTCGGGCTTCAGGATCACGCCGACCTCGGTGATCAGGCTGGTGACGAGTTCCGCCGGGGTGACGTCGAACGCAGGATTGAAGACGTCGATGCCTTCCGGTGCCCAGCGTTCCGTGCCGAAACCGGTGACTTCGGCGGCGGGGCGCTGCTCGATGGGAATCTCGCGACCGCTGTCGATGGCCAGATCCAGGGTCGAGAGCGGGCAGGCCACATGGAATGGCACGCCGTGACGTGCGGCAAGAACCGCCACCATGTAGGTGCCGATCTTGTTGGCGACGTCGCCGTTGGCCGCGACCCGGTCGGCGCCGACGATCACCAGATCGATGCGACCGCTGGCAAGCAACTGGCCGGCGGCGCCGTCGGGCAGCAAAGTCACCGGGATGCCATCGTGCTGTAGTTCCCACGCGGTGAGTCGCGCGCCTTGCAGCACCGGCCGGGTCTCGTCGGCAAAGACGTGCACGCGCTTGCCGGCCTCGATGGCGGAGCGGACCACGCCCAGCGCGGTGCCATGGCCGGCGGTGGCCAGGGCGCCGGTGTTGCAGTGGGTCAGCACGTTGGCGTCGTCGGGCACCAGCGTGGCGCCGAAAGCCCCGAGCCGCTGGTTCACGGCGATGTCGTCGCGATGGATGTCGACCGCCTCCCGGATCAATCGATCGACCATCAGTGGCGCGGTGTCGGCCGTGCTCCAGATGGCTCGCATGCGCGCCAGCGCCCAGAACAGATTCACGGCGGTTGGCCGACTCGCGGCGAGCACGGCATCGGCCGCTGCCAGCGCGGCACGCAGGGCGGGTGGCTGCTCATGCCGCGCGCCGATCGCGGCGAGCGCGATACCGTAGGCCGCGGTGCAACCGATGGCGGGCGCCCCCCTCACGGCCAGCGTCCGGATCGCATGCGCCACCTCTACGGCGGTCGTGCAAGAGAGATATTCCACGCGCATCGGCAGCGAGCGCTGGTCGAGAATATCGAGGTGCGAATCGGCCCAGCGCAGAGATTCGATGGTCATGCGGATCGCCCGGGAACGAGGAGCGCGACCGAGCGGCCGCCGATCACATGGTCATGGCTCGGCAGCCGGGTGGCGCCCGGCGCCGGCCTGAAGGGCGATTGCTCGAACAACGCGGCAATGATGTCGGGCACGATCGTCCCGGGTTCTGCGCCCGCGATCAGGTCCAGGCCGCCGTGCGCGAGGGCAAGGTCGATCGCGGCAGCGGCGAGGTCATCGCCGGGTGGCTGCACGAACACGTCTGCGCCGGCGTCCCGCAACGCGGTCGCGCAGGCAGCAGCTTGTGCGCCGCCATCGACCACCAGCACGATGGCGCCCAGCAGCGGCGCGTGCGTGGCGGCGGCCGACCGGAGACGCCGCTCGAATCCGCCATAGTGAATCTCGCCGGCCAGCACCTGCCCGGGCGGCAGCGCCCGGTAGCGATCGTGGGCGCTGGCGCGGGAGATGATGTCGATGTCGTGGCGGTAGACCTCGACCGTGATGGCGGCATGCCGTGCGTCGATGCCGGCCCCGACCAGACCCAGGCGGCGATCGAGGACAACGCGCGGCGCCGGGTCAGGCAACCGATGTGGTTCGGTGCCCGGTGGTGCCGCGGTCCGCAGGTAGGCGCGATAGGCTTGTGCGTAGCCGTCCGCATCGAGCCCGATCATCGGCACGCGCTTGGTGAAGATCGAATGCTGGGGGGTGGGTGGTCCTTGTAGCGCGATGTCGGGCAGATCGTCACGGCCGACGAAGCCCATGACTTCGGGATCGTCGTCACGTGCCAGGACCAGTGGAAACCCGGCGATCGCCGAGAGGCTTCGCCGCAGTCGCGCCAATGCCAGCGCGTCGGTTGCATCCAGCACCACGGCGGCGGCGCGCGTCAAGTCCCAGGCGCTCTTGCCTCGCAGATAGTCTTCCGCGAGTTGCGCCAGCAGCAGCATGTTGTCGTAGGAAACCTTCGCGTCGTTGCCGAATGCGACAACGCCATGGAACGCGAGGATCAGCCCGATGGTACGGTCGGTGGCGTCGCGCGCGAACACATCCGCGCAGGCCCGTGCCAGGTCGAAACCGGAGTGCCGAAACGGCACGACCGGGGCGAGGTCACCGAATACGACGCGGGCAATGGCGCTGCCGGCGTCGGTATCGACCAGAGCGAGCACGTTGTCGGAATGGGTGTGCTCGACATGACTGGCCGGCAGCGCGGCATGCAACAGCGTCTCGATCGACGGTCGCGGTGCGTCCGCTCGCAGCACCAGTGGCGCGAGGGCGGCGATGAAGGCGTCGTCGGCGAGGCTCGGCCCGTCGAGCAGGGCCCGTGCGGGCTCGAGAGCGAGGGGGGTGAAGTCGGTCGCGACGACCTGTGCAAGGTTGGCGCCACTGCCCTTCACATGCAGACACGGAATCGTCGAACCGTCGGCCCGGGCCCAGGTTCCCTTGACCGATGTGTTGCCACCGCCATGCAGCACCAGCGCCGGATCGGCACCGAGCAGGCGCGAGCTGTAGGCGCGCAGCTCGAGCGCCGAGTCAAGGCCTGCCGCGAGGGCGGGGTTCCAGCGGTTCGGCATCGTGGCATCGGAGCGTGGCGGAAATCGGTGCTGAGTATACTGGCGCGCTGCCATGAAAGACGCATCCGCATTCGAGATCCGCAGCGCTGATTGGGCGGCCGACCGTGACCTGCTCGAGGCGGTGCGACGCGCCGTATTCGTCGTCGAACAGGCGGTGCCGGAAGCGCTCGAATGGGACCAATTCGATGCCGTGTCGCGGCACGCGCTGGCGGTCGCGCCCGATGGTGCCGCCATCGGTACCGCCCGTCTGCTGCCGGACGGACACATCGGGCGGGTGGCGGTGCTGGCGCCATGGCGCGGGCGCGGCGTCGGTGGTGCGCTGCTGCAACACCTGCTGGATGCGGCGCGGCGCGCCGGTTTGCCCGAGGTGAAGCTCAACGCGCAGGTCCGGGCACTCGGCTTCTACCGCCGGTTCGGATTCGTCGCGGAGGGTGAGGTGTTCGACGATGCCGGCATCGAGCACAAGGCCATGCGGCTAAAGCTGGCTGCCGACATCGACCCGCATCGAAATGGGGATGCGTAACGTCGCGACAACGTGTCCGTCGATACCGAAGGTGCGTTCGGTGAGGGTACCGCGACCGTCGGCATCGGCGATCACCAGCGTGGAGCAGCGGGTGCCGTAGGCCGTGCCACGGATGAACGCGGGCGCCAGGCGACGCTCCCATTCCAGCCCCACACCGGTATCCGGCAGCTCGGCATCGCTGGCAGCGGCATCGTCGGCCAGCGCATGCAGCATTGCCGTCTCGATGGCGTCGTCGGGCAGCGCGAGGGCCGCCGCCACGGCCGCGGTGGCGCGCCTGACCTTGGGCCACGCGGTGCCGAGCAGGTGATTGCTCAGGCCGTGGATTCCGGACCGAAGCCGGCTCAGGCCACCACCTCGATTCGATCCGTACCAGACGCCCGAGTCGTCCCCGGCGATCAGGTTGAAGCCGTCGTAGCGATCACCCTGTTCGACCGCGCCTTGGACGTAGCTCATCGCGGAGACGGCGCCGGTCAGGAAGTCAGCGACCAACGCGCCGCGCGAGCGCGGCTTCGGGTGGCGTTGCGCCGGGTCGCGAAAATTGGTCACCGCCGCGAATGCGCCACGCGCCGACGTTGCCAGCCAGGCACCGCCTTTCTCGAGATCACGTCCGCCGGTGATCTGCGGCAGGTCGGTCCAGGTGGCGGCCGGGGCGGTCGGCCTGGCGAAGAATTCGTCGCGGTTGGCGGCAAGCACCATGGGAAACTGCGGATGCACGCCGAGCGCGAGCACGATCAGACACATGGGACCGCAGCACCACAGGGCTCCCCGAGGATGCTGCGCCCCCTCGAGGGGGAAGCCGCAGCGCAGCGCAGGCTGGGGGTGGGGGTGACAGCAGCACCACAGGGCTCCCCGAGGATGCTGCGCCCCCTCGAGGGGGAAGCCGCAGCGCAGCGCAGGCTGGGGGTGGGGGTCACTCTCAGTCGGCGAAGCATTCGGTGGCGCGGGAAGCGCCGCGCGCCAGCAAGGCAAGCACTTCAGCTGGCGGATTGGCAAGAACGGCCGACAGGTCAACCGTTGCCGGGACCTTTTCGTAGACCTCCATCCACAGCAAGGGGTCGTCGCGCCGGTGCAGACGCCGACCGCGGACGCGCGTACGACGGAAGATATCTTCCTGAAACGACTGCACGACCTCCGCGGCGAACTCACTGTGCGCCGGATCGACCCGGTAGTAGACGTAGTAGTGCAGTAGCGACCCGTAGCCCCCATCTTCCTCGGCGGGCGCTGGTCGGACGGCTTCAGCCATTGGCAACCGGTGGTCTGGCGCGACGCACCCCGTACACCGGGGGGCCGGTGTCGGCGATCAGAAGGTCGGCGCCTTTGGCGGCCTCGCCATCGATGACGGCGAGCACGTCGTAACCACCCGCATCGGATGGCACCGACGCCAGGACCTTCCCGACCGTCTGCCCGCCAGCGTCGATCGCGGCACCGGCGGCGGCGATCGTGTCGGTTCGGCAGAAATGCAGACGCCGCTTCACCTCCCCGAGGTAGCGCGAGCGGGCGACGATCTCCTGGCCGGGGTAGCACCCCTTGGCGAAGCTCACGCCGCCGATGACATCGAGGTCGACCATCTGCGGCACGAAGGCGTCCTGGGTCGCGGCCATGATCCAGGGCACGCCGGCGCGCAGGTCGGTTGTTCGCCAATCGGCCGTGGAGGCATCGTCCGCCAATGCGCCGGTCACGGTTGCCAGGCGGGGCATCGCGTCGGCGTCGAAATACAGGTGGGCTCGGCCGGCGCCGACGGCCAGCATGACCGCGGCCGGCAGCGCGAGTACGCCTTGATCACCGGCAAAGGTCGCGCCGAGTTCCTGCGCCGCTGCCGCGATGGCGCCTGGCCCCGTAAGCGCCACGGCCCGCCAGCCCGGCGTCAAAGGCGACAAGGCGACCTTGGATCGCATGACGAAGCGACGCAACCGTGTCGACAGATCGTCGCACAACTCGACCGGCACCTCGAGATGAAACACCGGACCGTTCCGCAACAGTCGGCCGATCGCGAGGAGGCGGCCTCTGGCGGAGCAGTAGCCGGTCCAATGCCACCGCGCGGGCGCCAAAGCGTCGACATCATTGGTGAACTGGCCCTGCAGGAACGCCGGGGCGTCGGAACCATCGATCCGGATCAGCGTGAGGCCGTCCAGGCTTGCGCGGCTGGCGGCCGGCATGCCGGCCCCTGGCGCCATCACGGTGGCGGAGACGGGCAGTGGTAAGGTCGTCGTCGGGGTCATCTTGAGCATGCATGTCATCAACGAAGCAGTATAAGTCCGAGGCGGTTTGCGTCGCATCATGTTCGCCACCAATTCCATCACGGTTCACCTTCGTCCGGCCCCCGTCTACGCGGCAGTGCTGGTGGCATTGCACGCGGCGGCGGCGGGCGCGGTGGCGTTGGTCGGACTGCCGTGGTGGGTCGTTGTTCCCGTCGGGGCCGGGATCACGGCGCGGGGCGTGCGGGTGGCGTGGCGGGACGCGCTGCGCCGTGGCCGCGCTTCGGTCGAGCGGGTCGAGGTGCGTGCCGACGGTAGCGCTCATCTGTGGTTGCGCGATGGGCGCGAGGTCGGCGCCCGGTATGGACCGGACACCTGGATCACCGCCCGGTTCGTGATGCTCGACCTGCGCGGCAGCCTCGCCGGCGTGCCACCAGGGTTGCTGGTGACGGCGGCGGATGCTCCCGCATTGCGGCGCCTTTCGGTGCTGCTCCGATGGGGGCGCGACACGTCCGGCGAAGCGCCGGCGTCGCATGCGGGGACGCGCCGAAGTCGCTGAATTTTCGAGGCTCGATGCTATACTCGGCGCCCTCTTTCGCGGGCAGTGTCCGCAGCTTCGGGGCAAGAAGTTCAGGACATGGCTCAGGGTGACCGGGAAATCGACCAGCAACTGGTCGAGCGCGCTCAAAAAGGGGACAAGCGCGCGTTCGATCTGCTGGTCCTGAAATATCAGCGCAAGCTCACGCGTTTGCTGTCGCGCTTCATCCGCAACGCCAGCGAGGTCGATGACGTCGCCCAGGAAGCCCTCATCAAGGCCTACCGGGCACTGCCCTCGTTCCGCGGCGAAAGCGCGTTCTACACTTGGCTTTACCGCATCGGGATCAACACGGCCAAGAACTATCTGGTGGCCATGGGGCGGCGTGCGCCCACTTCGACCGGGCTGGACGCCGAGGAGGCCGAAACGTTCGACGACAACGACCGGCTGCGCGACATGAATACTCCCGAGGCGGAGCTCATGAGCAAGCAGATGGCGTCGGTCGTGAACGAAACCATGCGGACACTGCCAGAGGAACTGCGAACGGCGATCACCCTGCGCGAGATCGAAGGTCTCTCCTACGAGGAAATCGCGGAGGCGATGAATTGCCCGATCGGAACGGTGCGCTCGCGCATTTTCCGGGCGCGTGAAACCATCGCGGCGCAGTTGCGGCCGCTCCTGGGAACAAGCGACGACAAGAGGTGGTAGAAATGGAACAGGAACAGCTTTCGGCATTGATGGACGGGGAACTGGAAGCAGATCACGCCGACCGGTTGCTGCGTGGCATGCGCGACGACCCGGAGGCCGTGGCCATGTGGACGCAATATCACTTCATCGGTGATGTCCTCAGGGGTGAACCCTCGTTGGCGCCGACCATGTCCGCGAGGCTTGCCGCGGCGCTGGCTGCGGAGCCAACCATCCTGGCGCCGCGCCGCGCCGAACGGGCCACGAACACCCGTCGGATTTCCTTGCAGATCGCGGCGTCGGTGGCGGGGGTTGCGGTGGTCGGCTGGCTGGCATTCTCGAGCGTCAACGACCAGCCGAAGCCCGATGAGGTGATCGCCCTCGCCTCGGCACGAGACGACGCAGTGCGGGACCTGACGCGGATGCACCTGGAATTCTCGCCCCATACCGCAATGCCGGGCGTCGCCTCCTATATCCGGACGGTCGGGATCAACGAACGCGACAGGGTCCGATGACAAGGGCGGCTTCCATGCGCCTGCTGATGGCGGTAGCGATCTTGCTGGCGGCGTCGGCAACCGTGGCCCAGGAGCTTTCGCAAGCCGACGCGCTGGGTTGGCTGCAGCGCATTGCCAGCGCTGCGCGGCAAACCAATTATGTCGGGACTTTCGTTTACCAGCATGGCGACGCGGTCGAGAGTTCGCAACTGGTGCACATGACCGACGGGCACGGCGAATGGGAAAAACTGTCCACCCTCGAAGGGCGTCGCTGTGAAGTGATCCGCATGAACGAGGAACTGCGGACTTATCTGCCAGACCTGAAGCTGATCCGGATCGAAGCCCGCTTCGGGCGGCGGGGGTTTCCGGCACTGCCGCCCGAGCAATTGAGCGGTATCACCGAGTTCTACGAGGTGCGCAAGGCCGAGATCGAGCGGGTCGCGGGCTACGACGCCCAGATCCTGCAGCTCGAACCCAAGGATGCCTATCGCTACGGACACAAGTTCTGGGCCGAGACCTCCAAAGGTTTGCTGGTCAAGGCTACGATGACCAACGAGCGGCACCAGGTGCTGGAGCAGTTCGCATTCACGCTGTTGGAGATCAACGCGCCACTCAATCGCGATCTGGTGAAGTCATCGTTCGCGGCGGTCGCCAACGACTGGAAAACCGTCCGGAGCTGGAGCGACGAGACGCCCGGCGCCGATACGGGCTGGGTGGTCAAGAATCCGCCACCGGGTTTCCGCAAGATCACGGAGATGCGTCGATCGAAGGATGGCGATTCGGCGCCGATGTTGACGCACCTGGTTCTGTCCGACGGGCTGGCCGCGGTATCGGTGTTCATCGAGTCGGTCGGTGCGCGCCGCTCGGCAACCGCAGGCGCGACGCAGCTTGGCGTGATCAACATCTTCACCCGGAAGCTCGGTGACCAGCGCATCACCGCGATGGGAGAAGCACCGCCGATCACGGTCATGCAGATCGCCAACGCGACCGTCCCGAAAACCAAATAGATCGCAGGTCCGACGACGCCCGGATCCGGCGTCATGTCCACGAGTCAAGCCAGGGAAACCATCGATCATGACCTTCAGAGCCATCGCGTCGTTCTTCGCACTGGCGGTACTCGCCGCGGGTGTTGGCGCCGCCGAACTTCCCGACTTCACCGAACTGGTGGAGCAGCAGGCGGCGACGGTCGTCAATATCAGTACCACCTCGAGCCGGCCGATCCAGAATCCGCAGGGACCCCAGGGGCAACCGCCGGGCGGGCCCGGCAACCCGGAAGACGATCCGTTCTTTGATTTCTTCCGCAAATACGGCCCCGGCGGTCCGCAGCCTAAAGAAGAGGCCCGTTCGCTCGGGTCCGGCTTCATCATCAGCGCCGACGGCTACATCATGACCAATGCCCACGTGGTCGAAGCGGGCGACGACATCACCGTGCGGCTGACCGACAAGCGCGAGTTCACCGCCAAGGTCATCGGCAGTGACAAGCGCTCCGACGTGGCCCTGATCAAGATCGACGCGACCAACCTGCCCAAGGTCACCATCGGTGACCCGAATCGCCTCAAGGTGGGCGAATGGGTGCTGGCGATCGGGTCGCCGTTCGGCTTCGACAGTACCGTCACCGCCGGTATCGTGAGCGCCAAGGGCCGTTCCCTGCCGCAGGAGAACTTCACCCCGTTCATCCAGACCGACGTCGCCATCAACCCGGGCAACTCCGGTGGTCCATTGTTCAACATGAAGGGCGAGGTGGTCGGGATCAATTCCCAGATCTACAGCCGCACCGGCGGGTTCATGGGGCTGTCGTTCTCGATCCCGATCGATGTCGCCATGGACGTTTCGAATCAGCTGCGCACCGTCGGCAAAGTGACACGCGGCCGCATCGGCGTGGTCATACAGGAAGTCACCAAGGAACTGGCCGAGTCGTTCGGACTGGCCAAGCCCCTGGGTGCGCTGGTCAACTCGGTCGAGAAGGGCGGTCCGGCCGACAAGTCCGGCATCGAGCAGAGCGACATCATCCTCAAGTTCGACGGCAAGGCAGTCGCCAGCTCCAACGATCTGCCCCGGATCGTCGCGTCGATCCGTCCCGGCTCCAAGGTGCCGGCGCAGGTCTGGCGCAAGGGTGCGATGAAGGACCTGATCATCACCGTGGGCGAGTTGCAGGAGGACAAGAAGGCCGAGAAGCTGTCGCGCAAACCGGCCAAGGCCGGTGACTCGATTGCCAAGCTCGGCATGACCCTCTCGGAACTCACGGCCGAGCAGAGGAAGGAACTCGGCATCGCCGGCGGTCTGCTGGTGGAAGACGCCCAGGGCAACGCCGCGCGCGCCGGCATCCGCAAGGGTGACGTGCTACTGGCGATCAACAACCAGGACATCAAGAGCCTGGAGCAACTGAACCAGATCGTGGGCGGGTTCGACAAGTCGCGCAGCGTGGCGCTGCTGATCCGTCGCGGCGACTCGTCCCTCTACATCCCCCTGAGGCTATCCGGCAACTGATCTACCTGATTACGCAGGCAAACTGCGCTGCGGCGCGGCAATCGGCTAGAATCGGCATCCTGTCTCGCTCACCTACAAAACAAAGGGGCACGCCTGTGCCCCTTTTCCTTATGCAGCATATCCGCAACTTCTCCATCATTGCCCACATAGATCACGGCAAATCGACTCTGGCCGACCGCATCATTCAGCTATGCGGTGGCCTGTCGGACCGTGAGATGGAGGAACAGGTCCTCGACTCGATGGATCTGGAGCGCGAACGCGGCATCACCATCAAGGCCCAGACGGCGGCGCTGCACTACCGCGCCCGCGATGGACGGATGTTCCAGCTCAACCTGATCGACACCCCGGGACACGTCGACTTCTCCTATGAAGTCTCGCGTTCGCTTGCGGCCTGCGAAGGGGCGCTGCTGGTGGTCGACGCCTCCCAGGGTGTCGAGGCGCAGACCGTCGCCAACTGCTATACGGCGCTGGAGCAGGGTGTCGAGGTGGTGCCGGTACTCAACAAGATCGATCTGCCGTCGGCCGAACCCGACCGTGTGATCGAGGAGATCGAAGACATCATCGGCATTCCGGCCGACGATGCGGTGCGGGCCAGCGCCAAGACCGGCGAAGGCGTGCAGGACATCATCGAGAGCCTGATCGTGCGCATTCCGCCACCGCGCGGCAATCCCGACGGGCCGCTCAAGGCGTTGATCATCGACTCCTGGTTCGACAATTACGTGGGTGTGGTGATGCTGGTCCGCGTCGTCGACGGGGTGCTGCGCCCGAAGGACAAGGTGCTGCTGATGTCGAACGGCTCGATCTACCCGTGCGAACAGGTCGGTGTTTTCACGCCGAAGTCACGGCCGAAAGACGAACTGTCGGCGGGCGAAGTCGGCTTCGTCATTGCCGGCATCAAGGAACTCGCCGCCGCCCGCGTGGGCGATACCATCACCCGGGCCGACCGCCCGGCCGACACGCCGCTGCCCGGGTTCAAGGAAATCAAGCCACAGGTGTTCGCGGGCCTGTATCCGGTGGAGTCGAACGAATACGAAGCGTTGCGCGATGCGCTCGAGAAGCTGCACCTCAACGATTCGTCGCTGCAGTACGAACCGGAGACGTCGCAGGCGCTCGGCTTCGGCTTCCGCTGCGGCTTCCTGGGCCTACTGCACATGGACATCGTGCAGGAGCGGCTGGAACGCGAATACGACATGAACCTGATCACGACCGCGCCGACGGTCGTGTACCAAGTGCTCATGCGCGATGGCACCGTGCTTGAGGTCGAGAACCCCTCGCGGCTGCCCGACCCGGCCAAGATCGAGGAGATCCGCGAACCGATCATCACCGCCACCATCCTCGTGCCGCAGGAGTACGTGGGCCCGGTCATCACGCTATGCGAGCAGAAGCGCGGGGCACAGAAAAACCTGCAATACCTGGGGCGTCAGGTGATGCTCACCTACGAGATGCCGCTCAACGAAGTGGTCATGGACTTCTTCGACAAGCTCAAATCGACCAGTCGCGGCTACGCCTCGCTCGACTACGAGTTCAAGGAATTCCGCGCCGACGATCTGGTGAAACTCGACATTCTCATCAACAGCGAAAGAGTCGACGCGTTGTCGCTGATCGTGCATCGCTCGATCTCGCTTTATCGCGGGCGCGATCTGGCGGCACGTATGCGCGCCCTGATCCCGCGCCAGATGTTCGACATCGCGGTGCAGGCGGCGATCGGCTCGCACATCGTGGCGCGCGAGAGCATCAAGGCGCTGCGCAAGAACGTGCTGGCCAAGTGCTACGGTGGCGACATCTCGCGCAAGAAGAAGCTGCTGGAAAAGCAGAAAGCCGGCAAGAAGCGCATGAAGCAGGTCGGCAATGTCGAGATACCCCAGGAAGCCTTCCTCGCCATCCTCCAGATCGACGGCAAGTAGCCGTCTCAAAACACTCGGGATTCCATGAACTTCGCCCTCATCATGTTCGTGCTGCTCGTCGTGACGGGCGGCGTGTGGTTGCTCGATCATTACGTGCTTCGGCGCCAGCGCGATGCGCAGGCGCGTGAACCCTGGTGGATCGAGTACCCGAAGAGTTTCTTCCCGGTCATCCTGGTGGTGTTCCTGCTGCGCTCGTTCCTGGTCGAGCCGTTCAAGATCCCCTCCGGTTCGATGATCCCGACGCTGCTCGTCGGCGATTTCATCCTGGTGAACAAATTCACCTACGGCATTCGGGTGCCGGTGGCTAACGTCAAGCTCATCTCCCTCAACACGCCGGAACGCGGCGAGGTGATGGTGTTCCGCTATCCGGAGAATCCGTCGCTCGACTACATCAAACGAGTGGTCGGTGCCCCCGGCGACATGGTGGTCTACCGCAACAAGCGACTGACGGTGAACGGCGAGTTGCTGAAGGTGCAGCCGGACGTCGACTACAACTACCTCGAGGGCGGCCTCAACTACGTGAGTGCCAAGCGATTTCGCGAGACCCTGGGCACGCACGAGCACTCGATCATCGTCAATCTCGAGTCGCCGCCGGTGCAACTGGCCGGGGTCAGGGCGTTTCCGAACCGGGAAAACTGCGAATACAATGAATCCGGCTTCAGTTGCAAGGTACCCGCGAGGCACTACTTCATGATGGGCGACAATCGGGATTCGAGTAGCGACAGCCGCTACTGGGGCTTCGTCCCCGACGCCAACATCGTCGGCAAGGCTTTCCTGATCTGGTTCAATTTCGGCGACCTGAAACGCATCGGCACGAGGATCGACTGATGACAATGACACGCAAACGGCAACACGGATTGAGTCTCATCGGGCTGATTCTCACCAGTGGGGTGCTGGTGTTTCTCGCCCTGCTCGCGATGAAGGTGGCGCCCGCCTACGTGGAGTACTTCACCATCGTGAAGAACATCAAGGCGATCGCAGCGCAGGGCGGCTCGACAGTCAAGGAGATTCAGACCAACTTCGACAAGCGCGCCGCCATCGACGACATGAATGCCATCACGGGCAAGGAACTCGACGTGGAGAAGAACGGTGATCGTTGGATCGTCAGTGCGTCATACCAGAAAAAGGTTCTGCTGTTCGCCAATGTCAGCCTGCTGTTCGACTTCGAGGCCGCCGGCGGACCCTGATCGTCCAGCCCGCGCGGTGCTGCGCGGGCTGCCGACGGCCCTCGGTCACGAATTCCTCGACTCTTCGTTGCTGCGTCAGGCGCTCACCCACCGCAGCCACGGGCGGCCCAACAACGAACGGCTCGAGTTCGTGGGCGACGCCGTGCTCAACTGCGCCATCGCCGAGGCGCTCTATCAACGGCTTCCCGATGCACCCGAAGGTGACCTGTCCCGGCTGCGGGCGAACCTGGTCAATCAGGGTGCGCTCGCCGCGCGCGCCCGTGACCTCGGACTCGGCGACCGGCTCGATCTGGGGGAAGGCGAACTGCGCAGCGGTGGCGCGGATCGACCATCGATCCTGGCCGATGCCCTGGAGGCCCTGATCGGCGCCGTCTTTCTCGATGCCGGCTATGTGGCTGCGGCCGCCTGTGTCGAGCGCACCTTCGCCAATGCCTTGGCCGCAACCGCATCGGCCGATGCCGGCAAGGATCCCAAGACCGCCTTGCAGGAGATCTTGCAGGGACGCCGTCTCGGCCTGCCCGAATATCGAGTGGTGCGCGTGCAGGGCGAAGCCCATCGCCAGGAATTCGAGGTCGAATGTCGCGTGGCCCCGCTCGGCATCGTGACCGAGGGGCGAGGGGCCAGTCGCCGGCACGCCGAGCAGAATGCCGCTCGCGTTGCGCTCGACAAACTACCATCGGCGGCGACATGAGCGAGCAGCCGCATCGCGCCGGCTTTATCGCCATCGTCGGCCGCCCCAACGTGGGCAAGTCGACGCTGATGAACCGGCTGGTCGGGCAGAAGGTGAGCATCACCTCGCGCAAGGCCCAGACCACCCGGCACCGCATCAACGGCATCCTCACGCGGCCCGACGTGCAATTCGTGTTTGTCGATACCCCCGGGTTCCAGACCTCGTTCGGCGGCGCCCTCAATCGCGCGCTGAACCACAGCGTCACCGACAGCCTCGGCAGTGTCGATGTGGCCGTGCTGGTGGTCGAGGCGGGGCGCTTCAGCGAGCACGATGCGGCAGTCATGAGGCTGGTGCCGCTGCGCCATCCGGTGGTGCTGGCGATCAACAAGATCGATCGCCTGGCCGACAAGGCCGCATTGCTGCCGTTCATCGAGCGCGTTCGCGGGAAACGCGACTTCGCCGCGGTGGTACCGCTCAGCGCCCAGACCGGCGTGCAGTGCGATGCCTTGCTCGACACGCTGGCCGGCCTGCTGCCGGTGGGGGCCTCGATGTTCGATGACGACCAGATCACCGACCGCAGCGAGCGCTTCCTGGCGGCAGAGATCGTGCGCGAGAAGATCTTCCGCCAGACCGGCGAGGAGATCCCCTACGGCACGAACGTGACGGTCGAGACCTTCGAGACCGAAGGCGACATGCGGCGCATCGGTTGCCTCATCGTGGTGGCCCGCGCCAACCACAAGCCGATGATCATCGGTGCCCGCGGCGCCCGACTCAAGACCATCGCCACCGAGGCGCGCATGGACATGGAGCGGATGTTCGACGGCAAGGTGTTTCTCGAGCTGTGGGTCAAGGTCGACGAGAACTGGTCCGACGACCCCAAGGCGCTGCGCAAGTATGGGTACGGCTGATCGCATCGACGAGGCGGGCGTCACCGGCGACGATCGCCGCCGCGAACTGAACCGGCCGGCGTTCGTCCTGCATTCCCGCCCGTGGAAGGAAACGAGCCTGATGCTGGAGTTGTTTACGCGCAGCCACGGGCGCATCTCGGTGGTCGCGAAAGGAGCCCGCAGGCCACACTCGCAGTTACGCGGTGTGCTGATGGCTTTCGCGCCACTGCAGGTCACCTGGTCGGGAAAGGGTGAGTTGCGGCTCTTGCATGCGGCGGAATGGCAGGGCGGCATTCCGCAGCTGTCGGGCGTTGCGCTGCTCTGCGGCTTCTACCTGAACGAGCTGCTGATGAAGGTTCTCGCGCACGAGGACCCGCACGAACGTCTGTTCGACGCCTACCTGGAGGCGATTCGATCGCTCACGCCGGGTGGCAGGCAGGCGGCTGCGCTGCGGCGCTTCGAACGGCGGTTGCTGGTCGAGCTGGGCTATGCCGTGGCTCTCGAGCATGACGCTGCATCCGGGGTCCCGCTGCGGCCGGACGAACGCTATCGCTATCATCCGGAGCGCGGCGCATTGCCGATCGACCGCACCGATGGCGATGGCCCCTGCGACGTACTCGGCAAAACCCTGATCGACATGGCGCAGGACGACTACACCGACGCCGTCACCGCTGCCGAGAGCAAACGCCTGTTGCGGCATCTTATCCATCACCACCTCGGGCAGCCCGAACTCCAGACGCGCCTGCTGATCAAGGAACTCCAGCAGATCTGAAGCAACGACCTCGGCGGTCCGGTGGGCGCTGCGCTCAATTTCAATGTTCATATACCGACCATGACCCGTCTCAGCGTCAACCTGAACAAGATCGCCCTGGTGCGCAATGCGCGCGCGCTCGGCATTCCATCCGTCACGCGCATGGCCGAGATCGCCATCGGCGCCGGCGCGCACGGCATCACCGTGCACCCGCGGCCCGACGAGCGGCATATCCGGCGCACCGACGTGCACGACCTGAGCGCCCTGCTGCCGGTGTTTCCGGCGGTCGAGTTCAACATCGAAGGCAATCCGTTTCATGGATTCGTCGATCTGATACGCGTGGTCCGGCCGCATCAGTGCACGCTGGTGCCGGACGATCCTGCCGCGTCCACCTCCGACCACGGGTGGAACCTGAAGCGCGACGGCGCACGCCTCGCGCCGCTGATCGCCGAACTCAAGGCGCTCGGCGCGCGCATCAGCCTGTTCATGGACCCGGTGCCCGAGGCGATGCCGCTGGCACGCGCCCTCGGCGCCGACCGCATCGAGCTCTATACCGAGCCCTATGCGAGCGGATTCGGCTCGCCTGCGCAGGCGGGCCTGATCGAACGCTATGCCGCAACCGCGCGGGCGGCACGGGATGCCGGTCTCGGGGTCAATGCGGGTCATGACCTCAATCTCGACAATCTCCCGGCCTTCGTCGCCGCTGTGCCCGGCGTGCTCGAGGTATCTATCGGGCATGCGCTGACGGCCGATGCCCTGGAATTCGGCATGGCCGAGGCCGTGCGGCGCTATCTGGTCGCGCTCAGGACGCCAGCATGATCGCGGGCATCGGCGTCGATATCGTGCGCATCGGCCGCATCGAAGCAGCCCTGTCGCGGTTCGGCGCGCGATTCGCGCGCCGCGTGCTGGCGCCACCCGAATGGGCCGACTTCGAGGCGTCGGCGAAGCCGGCACACTTCCTCGCCAAGCGTTTTGCCGCCAAGGAGGCGATGGGAAAAGCCATCGGCACCGGGGTACGCGATCCGGTCACGCTGCATGGCATGTGGCTGGTCCACGGTCCTCTGGGAAAGCCGTCGTTCGCATTCTCCACGGCCGCGCTGGCCTTGCTGGAGCGCAACGGCGTGACCCGGCATCATGTGTCGTTGAGCGATGAGGATGACGCCGCGGTCGCGATGGTCGTGCTCGAATCCGTGGATCGACCTGGAACCGTGTCATGACGCAAATCGCGAACGTATCCGTCGCGACCGAGCTGCCGCTCGGTCCGGTCATGCTCGACGTGGCCGGCCTGATCCTCGACGCCGATGATCGGCGCCGACTCCGGCAGCCGGCGGTCGGTGGCGTCATCCTGTTCGCTCGCAACTTTCGTGACTGTGTTCAACTGGCGGCGCTCACGGCCGAGATTCACTCGCTGCGAACGCCGGCGCTGCCGATCGCAGTGGATCACGAAGGCGGACGGGTGCAGCGTTTCCGCCACGGTTTCACCCGGGTGCCGCCGATGGCGGTGCTCGGACAGCTCTGGGACACCGATCCGGAAGCCGCCGGTCGCCTCGCGTTGCAGGCCGGCCTGGTGCTGGCGGCGGAGCTGCGGCGGTGCGGCGTCGATTTCACGTTCGCGCCAGTGCTCGACCTCGACCATGCTCGCAGCGCGGTGATCGGCGATCGCGCGTTCCACTCCCGCGCCGATGCGGTCAGCGAACTCGCTACGGCTCTGGTGCGAGGCCTCGCCCTGGGTGGCATGGGCGCCGTCGGCAAGCACTTTCCCGGACACGGATTCGCCGCGGCCGACTCGCACGTGGACATGCCGGTCGACCCTCGCAACCTCGCGCAGCTTCGTGAGGCCGACCTGGTGCCATTCGCCCGCCTCGTGGCCGCCGGTCTCGAAGGCATCATGCCCGCCCATGTCGTGTATCCGGCGGTCACGCCCGATCCGGCCGGCTATTCGCGGTTCTGGTTGCAGCAGGTGCTGCGGACCGAGATGGGTTTCGAAGGCGTGATCTTCAGCGATGACCTGACCATGGTCGGCGCGCACGGCGCCGGCGACATCGTGAACCGCGCCAACGTTGCGCTCGACGCCGGCTGCGACGTGGTGCTCGTTTGCAACGATCCGGTGGCCGCCGATCGCCTGCTGGACGGCCTCGATCGACCGGCCACGCCGGCGGCGCGAGCGGCGATCGGCCGGTTGGCCGGGCGCTCATCCACGGGTCACAGCCCGCCGTTCTGGGAGACCGCCGCCTATCACGAAGCGGCCGACTCGCTGCGCTCGGTGATGGCAGTGTGACGGCAAAGACCACCGGTGCCGTGCGGCAGCCGGCATTGACGGCGCTCGCAGGCTGTGAGGCATGCCCCCGCCTCGCCGGGCTGTTGCGCGACGTGCGCTCGCGGCATCCCGATTACCACGCCGCGCCGGTGGCGCCGTTCGGCGACCCGTCGCCACGGCTGCTGATCGTGGGCCTGGCCCCCGGGATGCACGGCGCAAACCGGACCGGGCGTCCGTTCACGGGCGACTACGCGGGTGAATTGCTGTATGCGACGCTGCACAAGTACGGCTGGGGGTCGGTGCCGCAATCTGTGGCAGCGGACGACGGATTGCAGTTGACCGGCTGCCGCATCACCAACGCGGTGAAGTGCCTGCCGCCCGACAACAAGCCGCTACCGGATGAAGTTCGACGCTGCGGCGCCTTCCTGGAAGCCGAAGTCAGGGCGATGGCACGGGGCACCGCCATCCTGGCGCTCGGGGTCGTGGCGCACACCGCCGTGCTTCGCCAGCTCGGCGAAAGAGCGGCAGCGCATCCGTTTGCGCATGGCGCAGAACATTCGCTGGCGACCGGCGCCAGCTTGTTCGATAGCTACCATTGCAGCCGATACAATACCAACACGCGCCGACTGACGGTGGCCATGTTCGAGGTGGTGTTCGCCCGGATCGCCGACTATCTCGACGCGTCGCCGGTCACGGGCTAGCCTGATTTTCGCCGGATCCCGATGCCTGATCGGAGCCGATGAGGCGGGCATGCCGGCGGGCCGATCCATCCCATGAGCGAATTCGAACCTTCCGCAGTGCCGCCGGCCCGATCCATCGAGGAGATCGTCACCTCCCTGCCGCACCGGCCGGGCGTGTATCGCATGCTCGATGCCCGGGGCGAGCTGCTGTATGTCGGCAAAGCCCTCGATCTGCGCAAACGCGTGTCGTCCTACTTCCAGAAGTTCGACGCGCTCGCCCCCCGAGTGCGGTTGATGGTGGGCCAGATCGCCGACATCGAGACCACGGTCACGCGCTCCGAGAGCGAGGCACTGCTGCTCGAGAACAACCTCATCAAGGCGCTCGCGCCGCGTTACAACATCCTGTACCGCGACGACAAGTCGTATCCGTATCTGGTGATCACCGGCCACCGGTTTCCGCGCCTGGGTTTCCATCGCGGTGCGCTCGACAAGGCCAACCGGTACTTCGGGCCGTTTCCGCATGCGAGCGCGGTGCGCGAAAGCATCCAGCTCCTGCAGAAGGTGTTTCACCTCCGCACCTGCGAGGACACCGTTTTCAGCAACCGGTCACGCCCGTGTCTGCTGCACCAGATCCGTCGCTGCACGGCGCCGTGCGTGGGTCTCGTGACCGATGCTGAATACGCTGACGACGTCCGCAACGCCGCGTTGTTCCTGGAAGGGCGGCAGGACGAGGTCCTCGAAGACCTCGGTACCCGCATGCATGCGGCCGCCGAAACACAGCAGTACGAGCGTGCCGCGATGTGGCGCGACCGCGTCCGCAGCCTCAAGGCGATCCGCGAGCGGCAGTATGTATCGAGCGCCAAGGCGATGGATGCGGATGTCGTGGTTGCGGTGAGCGCCAACGGCACGATCGCGGTGAATCTGGTGATGATTCGCGGCGGCATGCATCGCGGTGACCGGACGTACTTTCCGCAAAACGCGCGTGAAGATGACGAGACCGATGCGCTGGAGGCGTTTCTCGAACAGCACTATCTCGATCGGCCGGCGCCGCCGCTGGTCATTGTCAATCACCTGTTCGATACCGACGCGCTGGCCGCGCTACTGCTCGAACACGGCGGCGTGAAGGTGCAGATCACGGGCAACCCGTCCGGCGAACGGCGCCGGTGGCTGCAGATGGCCGAACAGAACGCGCAGCTGGCGATTTCCCAGCGGCTGGCGACCCAGGCCAACCAGGAGCTGCGCCTGGCCGCCCTGCAACGCGCTCTCGGCTTGACCGACAATATGCAGCGCATCGAGTGTTTCGACATCAGCCACACCATGGGTGAAGCGACGGTCGCCTCGTGCGTGGTCTACGATGCCGGCGCCATGCAGAACGCCGAGTATCGCCGGTACAACATCAGCGGCATCACCCCGGGAGACGACTATGCCGCCATGCGGCAGGCACTGGAACGACGTTATCGCAAGGCGGTGGAAGGCGAGGCGCGGCTGCCAGACCTCGTGCTCATCGATGGTGGGCGGGGGCAGGTGTCGGCGGTGATCCCGGTGATGCAGGACCTCGGGCTGGCGCATGTGCCCCTGGTGGGCGTAGCGAAAGGCGAACAACGCAAGGCTGGCCTGGAGCAACTCATCGTCGCCGAGACCGGCGAGATCGTCCGGTTGCGGGCCGACGACCCCGGGCTGCACCTGATCCAGCAGATCCGCGACGAAGCGCATCGTTTCGCCATCACCGGGCATCGCGGGCGCCGCGGGCGGGCCCGCACCACCTCCAGCCTGGAAGGCATCGCCGGCATCGGCGCCAAGCGGCGTCAGCGGTTGCTGGCGCGATTCGGCGGCCTGAAGGGGGTGGTGGCCGCCAGCGCCGAAGAACTGGCGCAGGTGGAGGGCATCAGCGCCGATCTGGCGCAACGCATCTACCGGGAACTGCATTGAGACGGGAACAGTCATGCCAATGAATCTGCCGATCCTGCTCACTTGGGCACGGATCGTCCTCATCCCGGTATTCGTGGGCCTTTTCTATCTGCCCGACGCCTGGTTGTCGCCGCACGACAAGAACCTGGCCGCGTCCGCGGTCTTCCTGCTCGGGGCGCTCACCGACTGGCTCGACGGCTGGCTTGCCCGCAGCCTCAACCAGACCTCGGCGTTCGGCGCCTTTCTCGATCCGGTGGCCGACAAGCTGCTGGTGGCCGCCGCGCTCATCGTGCTGGTGCGGCTGGGGCGGGTGCACGAAGTGGTGGCGGTCATCATCATCGGCCGCGAGATCACCATCTCGGCCCTGCGTGAATGGATGGCGAAGATCGGCCAGAGCCGCTCGGTGGCGGTATCGGCCATCGGCAAGGTCAAGACCGTGGCGCAGATGGTAGCGCTGTTGCTGCTGCTGCTCTGGGACCCGCTGTTCGGCGTGATCGATGTCGGCCTGCTGGGCACGGCGCTCATCTACCTGGCGGCCGTCCTGACCCTGTGGTCGATGATCTATTACCTCAAAATGGCGCTTCCCAAGGCTCTCGGCCACGAGGGCGGACCACCGCCTCCGTCCGCTTCTCCTTGACAGCAAAGTTGCGGTTCCTATAATGCGCGCTCAGTTCATGCGGGAGTAGCTCAGTTGGTAGAGCGCAACCTTGCCAAGGTTGAGGTCGCGAGTTCGAGACTCGTCTCCCGCTCCAGTTTCAGAAGGGAAAACGTGTGCTGCTCACGCGGAACGTTTTCCCTTTTTGGTTTTACCTGGAGCTTTGACCGCGGCGGGGTAGCAAAGTGGTTATGCAGCGGCCTGCAAAGCCGTCTACGCCGGTTCGAATCCGACCCCCGCCTCCATCGTCCTTGCCGCGCGCCCTGATTCCCCAGGGCACGATTCGTGAACCAACCGCGATGTCGGCACACTCGGTAGCACGCGGTCACGTGGCTGCCACCAGGTTCCCGCGGGCTACGTTGCGCGAACGCGAAGCCCTGCTGCTGGATCTGGCGGCTTCGATACCCGGCGCCATGTTCCGCCTGATGCATCGCGCGCCGGGCACGTGGCAGTTCGTGTATCTCAGTCCAGGGGTCGAAGCGCTGTTCGAAGTCACGCCGGCGCAGGCCTGCGGCGACCACACGGCGCTGCTGGGATGCATCCTGCAGGAAGACCGGCCCGCGCACGATGCCTCGGTGCGCGCCGCGGTTGCCAGAAGCGGACCTTGGGAACACGAATACCGGATCCGCACCGGCAGCGGGTTGGTGAAGTGGGTCCACGCCCGGGCCAGACCGACACGCACCGCCGATCGCAACGTGGTCTGGACCGGCGTGTTCACCGACATATCGGACCGCAAGCGCATCGAAGCCGGGCTCAGGGCGAGCGAAGCAACCTACCGCACCTTGTTCGAGACCGTTGCCGAAGGCGTGGTCTATCAGGACCGGTCGGGGCGCATCACCTCCGCCAACCCGGCAGCGCTGCGGATCCTCGGGCTGACCATGGATCAGATGCAAGGCAGGACATCCCTCGACCCGTGCTGGCAGGCGATCCACGAAGACGGTACCAATTTTCCGGGGGAAGAGCACCCGCCGATGGAGACCTTGCGGACGGGATTCCCCGTCAGCGGGGTCGTGATGGGCATCTGGGTCCCCGACCGGGGCTATACATGGCTCATGGTGAACTCGATGCCGGTGTTCACGAACGATCAGGTGGCTGCTGTATATAGCAGCTTCGAAGACATCACCCGACAGGTCGTGCTCACCCAGGAACTCAGGCGGCAGGCGACCACCGATTTCCTGACGGGTGCCGCAAACCGGCGCAGCCTCATGGAGTCGCTCAAGGCCGAATTCGAGCGCATTCGGCGACACCCGGAACTGTGCTGCGGCATCCTGGCGCTGGACCTCGACCACTTCAAAAGGGTCAACGACACCTGGGGCCACACGGTCGGCGATGCGGTGCTGGTGCATGTCACGCAATTGATGCGAACGGAAACGCGGCTGCACGATATCGTCGGCCGCAGCGGCGGCGAGGAGTTCACGCTGCTGCTGCCGGACACCGATGCCGACGCCGCGGTTGCGCTGGCCGAACGTCTGCGACGCCGAGTGGAACACACGCCAACCGTGCATGAAGGACAACCGATCGCGATCACCGTGAGCATCGGTGTGAGCGTCATGTCGGCAGCCGATGTCAGCACCGACGATATGCTGGCGCGAGCGGACGATGCGCTCTACGAGGCGAAGCATTCAGGTCGGAATGCGGTGCGGCTGAGATGACGTCCACCCCCAGGCTGCGCTGCGCTCCGCCTTCCCCCGCAAGGGGGCGCAGCGTCCTCGGGAGGCCCTGTGGGCGCTGTGACGCCCACCCCCAGGCTGCGCTGCGCTCCGCCTTCCCCCCCAGCGTCCTCGGGGGACACTGGGGGCGCTGCCCCTTCGCTTACCGGTTCACCGTGGTCAGCGAGCTGGTCATTACCGGTACCGCTCGCCATGCGGACATCGTCCTGCCCGCGACGATGCAGGCCGAACCGCTCGATCTCCTATATCGAGAAACCCATGAAGAAAGTATTCGTTATCGCCGACGCGAAGCCGGCCTGACGGCAGGGTGGATATCGGCGGGCTCGGCAACCAGGCCATGGTACGGTGCAGTCGTGCGCTTCGCCGTACAATCGGGTTTGTCACAGGCGTACCGCAACAATTCGATGGGCGAGGCCAGTGGGGGCCAGTGTGCGACGCAAACCCGGTCGCATCAGGGCCGAATGCTGCCCTTGTCACGTTGCCCGGATGGCGAAACTGGTAGACGCAAGAGACTTAAAATCTCCTTTGTCAAGTCTTTTTCTCATCGGAGATGTCGGCGCAGAGCTTGAAATGGCGCGGGTTTCCCGGGCTTTAGTGCAAATGGCACCAACAGCCCTCTTGCTGCTAGGTGTCATGTAGGGGTCAGTAGAGAGGTACAGTTGGAACAAGCCTAGCGTAGCTAGGCGAAACATCGGTTCGGCAACGAACCAAGCTAGCCCGAGTGGTGAAATCGGTAGACACAAGGGACTTAAAGCAATTTGAGCCCTCCAGGGGAAACCTCGGAGGTGAAGCCCGTCAAATTCGGAGAAAGCCCTGGATGCTGCAAGCATCCGAGCCAACGCCGAGCCAAGCCTCGATCCGAAAGGTTCGATGGAAGGTGTAGAGAGCAGACGGCGGGCACCTACGGTCGCAAGACTATGGTGAAGGCGTGCTCCAGACCACGAACAGCGTTTACGCTGGCGGCGAAAGTCGAAGTGGTAAGAAAATCCCTCGACTAGAAATGGTCGTGCCGGTTCGATTCCGGCCTCGGGCACCAATTTGGAGAGCCGTCCTTGTTCAACCAGGGACGGCTTTTTCATTTCTTTGCGTAGCGGCGGTACGCGGTAACGTTGCTCGCCTGAACCCTCGATCTCGCGCCATGAACGCGTCGAGCATGTGCGGAATCAACGTTGCGGCATCAATCGGCTCGCCGTAGGTCTTCGCATGCAACTCCGCATATCGGTCAAGGTCCGCCCTGAGCGCGGTCGTGCAGGCGAAAGTGACCTTGGTGGTCGCGGTCTTGGGCAGCGGCCCCAGCCGCAGCTTGCTGGTGGATATGCTCATTGCGACGATCCCCTCTGAAAGAACAGCGGCTGGTACGGCCGCAGGATCAGATCCTTGTTCACCATCACCCGCATCGGGAAGCCGGGCCGGATAGTGAGCGTCGGCTGGATGCTCACATTGCGTTTGGTGATTTCCTGACCGACCTGGTTCACTGTGTCCTGCCCGCTCTGGCGCGTGGCAATGATGATTTTGCTATCGCTGCCGGTGCGATCAGGCGCAGCCAGTTCGGCACCGACTCCGAGCAGCGTGGACAACGCAGCACCAGCGAGGATGCGATCCCAATGCCAATCGACGCCATCTTCCAGTCCGGCATAACCCGCCGGGTCGATGCCCAATCCACCCAAGTTAAGGATTTCGCCCACAAAGTTCAACAATAAATAGCGATAACGCTTGACTTTTTCGTAAAAATTTTCGGTCGCTAATGATTTGTTTATTCATTGGCGAACATGTCCATTCACTCTCTTTTTGCCG
>JANXYG010000142.1 GCA_025350245.1 Betaproteobacteria bacterium | reverse complement strand
GATGGTGATGCCTGGAGACAACATCTCGATCACGGTGCAGTTGATTCAGCCGATCGCGATGGAGGAGGGGCTGCGATTCGCCATCCGCGAGGGTGGCCGCACCGTGGGTGCCGGCGTCGTGGCCAAGATCATCGAATGACGAGCAACTAAAGCCTCACCCGGAATCCCATCATGGAAAAGCAGAAGATTCGTATCCGTCTCAAGGCGTTCGACTATCGGCTCATCGATCAGTCGGCCCTCGAGATCGTGGAAACCGCCAAACGCACCGGTGCCGTCGTCAAGGGCCCGGTGCCGTTGCCGACCAGCATCGAGCGGTTCGATGTCCTGCGGTCGCCGCACGTCAACAAGACCTCGCGCGACCAGTTCGAGATTCGCACCCATCTGCGTTTGATGGATATCATCGACCCGACCGACAAGACAGTGGACGCGCTGATGAAGCTCGACCTGCCTGCCGGCGTGGACGTGGAAATCAAGTTGTAGGAAGCAGCGGGGAGTACGAGATCCGCCAACGGATCCGCTCCTAAGATGAATTGTCGGCCAATTGCAGCCGGCCCCGTCAGCAAAGGGAAACAACAATGAGCCTGGGACTTCTCGGGCGGAAGGTGGGCATGACCCGCGTGTTCACGGACGATGGCGATTCCATCCCCGTGACCGTGCTGGATGTGTCCGACAACCGCGTAACGCAAATCAAGACACCTGAAACCGACGGCTATACCGCGGTGCAGGTGGCATTCGGGGTACGGCGCGCGTCGCGTGTCACCAAGCCCGAAGCCGGGCATTTTGCCAAGGCCGGTGTCCAGGCCGGCTCCGTCCTCAAGGAGTTCCGCATTGGTGCGGAGGTCGCGTCGACCCTCTCGGTCGGCGGCGTGATCGGCGTCGATCTGTTCAAGGTCGGGCAGATGGTGGATGTCCAGGGCACCACCATCGGCAAGGGCTATGCCGGCGTCATCAAGCGTCACCACTTCTCGTCGAATCGTGCCAGCCATGGCAACTCCCGTTCGCACAATGTGCCCGGCTCCATCGGCATGGCGCAGGACCCGGGTCGGGTGTTTCCCGGCAAGCGCATGTCGGGCCATCTCGGCGACGTGACGCGTACCGGCCAGAATCTCGAGGTCATTCGCGTAGACGTGGTTCGGCAGCTTCTGCTGGTGCGGGGTTCCGTGCCATCGGCGAAGGGCGGCGACGTGGTCGTTTCCCCCGCCGTGAAAGGTGGTGTCTGATGGAACTCAAGTTCATCGATGCCTCGGGTCAGAGCGCCGGCAACGTCGCAGCGTCCGATTCGCTGTTCGGTCGCGACTACAACGAGGCGCTGATCCATCAGGTCGTCACGGGTTTCATGGCCAACGCGCGCCAGGGCACCCGTGCCCAGAAGGGTCGCAGCGAGATCGCCAAGAGCACCCGCAAGCCGTGGAAACAAAAGGGCACCGGTCGGGCCCGTGCCGGTATGGCATCGAGCCCGCTCTGGCGTGGTGGCGGCCGTATCTTCCCCAATTTGCCAGACGAGAATTTCACCCACAAGATCAACCGTAAGATGTATCGCGCGGGTATGTGCTCGATCCTGTCGCAGCTGGCACGAGAAGGGCGCCTGACCGTGGTCGAGACGCTTTCACTGGAAACGCCGAAAACCAAGGTTTTCGCCGAGAAGATCAAGGGCATGGGTTTCGGGCGAGTCCTGGTCATCACCGACGAGGTCGACGACAACCTTTACCTCGCGTCGCGCAATCTGCCCGACGTGCTGGTGCTGGAAGTGCGTCATGCCGATCCGGTCAGTCTGTTGCGGTTCGAAAACACCCTGATCACCCGCAGCGCCATGACCCGTTTCGAGGAGTTGCTCGCATGACCACTCCACGCTTCAGTTCCGAGCGGTTGCTCCAGGTATTGCTGGCACCGCTGGTATCCGAAAAGAGCACGATGCTCTCCGACAAGCACGACCAGTTCGCGTTCAAGGTCGCTCGCGATGCCACCAAGCCTGAGGTCAAGGCGGCGGTCGAGTTGCTGTTCAAGGTCGAGGTCAAGGGCGTCCAGATCAGCAACGTGAAGGGCAAGGAAAAGAAGTTCGGCCGTTTCATGGGGCGCCGCGATCATTGGAAGAAGGCCTATGTGGCGCTGAAGGCCGGGCAGGAAATTAACTTCGCCGCCGGGGAGATGAAGTAATGGCACTGGTCAAGGTCAAACCAACCTCGCCCGGCCGTCGCGCCGTGGTGAAGGTGGTCAACAAGGATCTCTGGAAGGGTCGCCCGTTGGCCGCGCTGGTCGAGAAGCAGAAGCGCAACGCCGGCCGCAACAGTTTCGGGCATATCACCACCAGGCATCAGGGCGGCGGGCACAAGCAGCATTACCGCCTCGTCGACTTCAAGCGTGAAAAGGACGGTATCCCGGCGAAGATCGAACGCCTCGAGTACGATCCGAACCGCAGCGCCAACGTTGCGCTGTTGTGCTACGCCGACGGTGAGCGCCGCTACATCATCGCCCCCAAGGGCGCGGTGGTCGGGGCCCAGCTCATGAACGGGCCGGACGCGCCGATCAAGGCCGGCAACACGCTGCCACTGCGCAACATCCCGGTCGGCAGTACGATCCACTGCATCGAGATGCTGCCAGGCAAGGGCGCGCAGATTGCCCGGGCTGCCGGCACTTCGGTCCAGCTGCTGGCGCGCGAAGGGTCGTACGCGCAGCTGCGTCTTCGCTCCGGCGAGATTCGCAAGGTGCATGTCGACTGCCGGGCCACGCTGGGCGAAGTGGGCAACGAAGAACACAATCTGCGCTCCATCGGCAAAGCCGGCGCGATGCGCTGGCGTGGTGTCCGTCCGACGGTGCGTGGTGTTGCGATGAACCCCGTCGACCACCCACACGGTGGCGGCGAGGGCAAGACCGCCGCCGGCCGGGATCCCGTGAGCCCATGGGGCACGCCCACCAAGGGTTACAAGACCCGTCGCAACAAGCGCACCCAGGGTATGGTGGTGCGTTCACGTCACAAGAAATAAGGGTACGCCATGGCTCGTTCCGTCAAGAAAGGCCCGTTCGTCGATATGCACCTGATAGACAAGGTAGCGTCGGCGCGAGCGGCGAACGACAAACGTCCGATCAAGACCTGGTCGCGGCGTTCCACTGTGCTGCCCGATTTCGTCGGGCTGACCATCGCGGTGCACAACGGCCGTCAGCATATGCCGGTGTTCATCAACGAGAACATGGTCGGACACAAGCTCGGCGAATTCGCGCCCACCCGCACCTTCAAGGGGCACGCTGCGGACCGAAAAGCCGCCGTGACCCGCAAGTAGCAGGAGCGATGATGAACACACGGGCAATTCTCAAGGGTGTGCGACTGTCGGAGCAGAAGGGCCGTCTGGTCGCAGACCAGATCCGCGGCCTGCCGGTCGACAAGGCACTCAACCTCCTCGCTTTCAGTCCCAAGAAGGGCGCGGCGATCATCCGCAAGGTGCTGGAGTCCGCGATCGCCAATGCCGAGCACAATGAAGGTGCCGACATCGACGAGCTTCGGATCACCAGCATCTACGTGGAGCAGGGGCCATCGCTCAAGCGTTTCACGGCACGTGCCAAGGGCCGGGGTAACCGTATCGTCAAGCCGACGTGCCACATCTTCCTGACCGTGGGCGATGCAGCCCTCCGCGCGAAGGCATAGGAAAAATCCATGGGTCAGAAAATTCATCCGATCGGCTTTCGCCTCTCGGTCCAGCGCAACTGGACCTCGAAGTGGTATGCCAACACGAAGAACTTCCCGGTCATGCTCCAGGAAGACATCAAGGTCAGGGCGTTTCTGCGCAAGAAACTTGCGCATGCGTCGGTCAGCAAGGTCATCATCGAGCGTCCTGCCAAGAATGCCCGAATCACCATCTACAGCGCCCGACCGGGGGTGGTCATCGGCAAGAAGGGCGAGGACATCGAGTTGCTTCGCGCCCAGTTGCAAAAACTGATGGGCGTGCCGGTGCATGTCAACATCGAAGAGGTGCGCAAGCCCGAAGTCGATGCTCAGCTGGTCGCCGACTCGATCGGGGCACAACTCGAGAAACGGATCATGTTCCGTCGCGCCATGAAGCGCGCGATGCAGAATGCGATGCGACTCGGTGCCCAGGGCATCAAGATCATGAGCTCGGGTCGCCTGAACGGCGCCGAGATCGCCCGCACCGAGTGGTACCGGGAAGGCCGGGTACCGCTTCACACGTTGCGTGCCGAAATCGACTACGGCTTCTCCGAAGCCAAGACGACCTACGGCATCATCGGCGTCAAGGTGTGGGTATTCAAGGGCGAAGTGCTGGGTCGAGGCGAATTGCCGGCGACACCCGCACCGATACCCGAAGCCGAAAAGAAACCACGTAAGGCGGGAGTCCGTAATGCTGCAGCCAGCTAGAACCAAATATCGCAAGCAGCAGAAAGGCCGCAACACCGGCATCGCCACGCGCGGTAACAAGGTGAGTTTCGGCGAGTTCGGGCTCAAGGCGCTCGGGCGCGGCCGGTTGACGGCGCGCCAGATCGAGGCGGCACGGCGAGCCATGACCCGGCACATCAAGCGCGGTGGACGTATCTGGATCCGAATTTTCCCGGACAAGCCGATATCGACCAAACCCGCCGAAGTGCGGATGGGCAACGGCAAGGGCAATCCCGAGTATTTTGTTGCCGAAATCCAGCCCGGCAAGGTGCTTTACGAAATGGACGGCGTCGAAGAAAGCCTGGCTCGTGAAGCGTTCCGGCTCGCGGCGGCAAAGCTGCCGATCGCGACCACATTTGTCATCCGGCAGGTGGGAGCATGAAGGCGGCCGAACTGCGGGGCAAGAATCCCGCCGAACTGAAAACCGAGCTAGACTCGTTGCTGAGGGCACAGTTCAGTCTGCGCATGCAGAATGCCACTCAGCAACTGACCAACAACAGCGAAATCCAGAAGGTGCGGCGTGACATCGCGCGCGTGCGCACGCTGATGGCCGAAAAGGCAACGACATGACCGAAACCGAAACCGATATCGGCTCCGCGCCGAAGACCAGCCGCAAACTCACCGGACGGGTGGTGAGCGACAAGATGGAAAAGACCGTGACCGTGCTGATCGAGCGGCGGGTCAAGCATCCGCTGTACGGCAAGGTCATGATCCGGTCGAAGAAGTACCACGCCCACGACGAGATCAATCAGTACAAACCGGGTGATCTGGTCACCATCCAGGAAACCCGCCCGCTGTCCAAGACCAAGGCCTGGGCGGTTGTCATGCTCGTGGAAAAGTCGAAGGACGTTTCCTAAGTCTTGTCGCCAGGCATTGCGCCCGGCCGCGTCTGCAAGTACACTGCGAGGCTGGTTTTTCAGACAGTTTGCCCGCTCAGGGCACAGTACACTCCCGTACGGGATCCAAGACTGTTCGCAGGCCGCCGCATCGCGGTAGTCGTGGTCGAAACAAGTTGGAGCGAGGATAGCCATGATTCAAATGCAGTCAATTCTCGACGTTGCCGACAATACCGGCGCTCGCGCCGTTATGTGCATCAAGGTGCTCGGCGGCTCCAAGCGGCGCTACGCCGGTATCGGTGACGTCATCAAGGTGAGCGTCAAGGACTGCGCGCCGCGTGGCCGGGTCAAGAAAGGCGAGATCTACAGTGCTGTCGTGGTGCGCACCGCCAAGGGCGTGCGGCGGCCGGACGGCTCGTTGATCAAATTCGATTCGAATGCCGCCGTTCTGTTGAACAACAAGCTCGAGCCTATCGGCACCCGTATATTCGGGCCGGTGACACGCGAGCTTCGGACCGAGCGGTTCATGAAGATCGTGTCGCTCGCACCAGAAGTGCTTTGAGGGGATCGGCAGCATGCGCAAGATTCGCAAGGGCGACAACGTGGTCGTCATCACCGGTAAAGACAAAGGCAAGCGCGGCGAAGTGTCGCGTGTGGTCGATGCCGCAAAGGTGGTCGTGGACGGCATCAACCGGGTCAAGAAGCATCAGCGCCCGAATCCCATGAAGGGTGCTACCGGCGGTATCGTCGAGATCGACATGCCGCTGCAGGTTTCCAACGTGGCGATCTTTAATCCGGTGACCCAGAAAGCCGATCGGGTCGGATTCCGGATGCTCGAAGACGGACGCAAGGTCCGGTTCTTCAAGTCCAACGGCGAAATGATCGACGCATAAGAGGCGACCATGGCGCGATTGCAAGAGATATACAAGGACACCGTAGTGCCGCAACTGATCAAGCAGTTCGGCTACAAGTCGGTGATGGAAGTGCCCCGCATCGAGAAGATCACGCTCAACATGGGCGTAGGAGAGGCGGTCGCCGACAAGAAGATCATGGACAATGCCGTCGGCGACATGACCAAGATCGCCGGGCAGAAACCAGTGGTGACCAAGTCACGCAAAGCGATCGCCGGCTTCAAGATTCGCGAGGGTTACCCGGTGGGCTGCATGGTGACTTTACGCAAGACACGCATGTACGAGTTTCTCGATCGACTGGTGTCGATCGCGATGCCGCGTATCCGAGACTTCCGTGGCATCTCCGCCAAGGGTTTCGACGGCCGTGGCAACTACAACATGGGCGTCAAGGAGCAGATCATCTTCCCCGAAATCGAATACGACAAAGTCGATGCGCTGCGCGGCATGAACATCACGATCACCACCACTGCCAAGACCGACGCCGAGGCTCGCGCGCTGCTCGCGGCATTTCGTTTTCCGTTCCGGAACTAGGATCCACAATGGCCAAGATGTCGCTGATCAATCGCGAAGCAAAGCGCCGCGCTACGGTCAAGAAGTACGCAGGCAAGCGCACCGCGCTGCTCGCAGTCATCCAGAACGGCAAAGCCTCGGACGACGAGAAGGCGGAAGCCCGCGACAAGCTGCAGGCGCTGCCGCGCAATGCCAGTCCGGTGCGGCTGCGCAATCGCTGCGCCCTCACCGGTCGCCCGCGGGGGTTCTACGGCAAGTTCGGCCTGTCACGTACCAAAGTACGTGAAATCGCCATGCGCGGGGAAATCCCGGGCCTGGTGAAGGCGAGCTGGTAAGGGGGCCCATCGATGAGCATGAGTGATCCTATTGCGGATATGCTGACCCGCATTCGTAACGCGCAGGGCGCCGAGAAGACGTCGGTCCTGATGCCTTCCAGCAAACTCAAGGTCGCGATAGCGGCCGTCTTGAAGGACGAAGGCTATATCGACGATTGTGCCATCCGACCCAATGAAGGCAAGCCGCAACTCGAGATCGCACTCAAGTATTACGCGGGTCGCCCGGTGATCGAGCGCATCGAACGTGTCAGCCGCCCTGGCCTCCGCATCTACAAGGGTGCCGACGCCATTCCAACGGTCATGAACGGACTCGGCGTGGCGATCGTGTCGACCAGCAAGGGCGTCATGACTGATCGGCGAGCCCGCGCCCAGGGTATCGGCGGCGAAGTGCTCTGCATCGTCGCCTGAGGAAAAGCACATGTCTCGTATCGCCAAATATCCAGTCCCGGTGCCCGCCGGTGTCGACGTCAGCATCAGTGCCGACGAGCTCGTGATCAAGGGGCCGCTCGGCACGCTGAGCCAGGCACTTCGCGGCAACGTCAAGATCGTCAACGATGCCGGCCAGATCACGTTTGTCGGCGCAGACGAATCGAAGCACGCTAATGCGATGTCCGGCACTTTACGCGCGCTGGTTGCCAACATGGTTCAGGGCGTCACCAAGGGGTTCGAGCGCAAGCTCACGCTGGTGGGTGTTGGTTACCGTGCCCAGGCACAGGGCGACGTCGTCAATCTCACGCTGGGGTTCTCGCATCCGGTCGCACACAAGTTGCCCAAAGGCGTTAAAGCCGAAACGCCGACCCAGACCGAAATCATCATCAAAGGCACCGACAAGCAGCAGGTCGGGCAGGTCGCCGCCGAGATTCGCAGCTATCGTCCCCCCGAGCCCTACAAAGGCAAGGGCGTTCGCTACACCGGTGAACGTGTGGTCATCAAGGAAACGAAGAAGAAGTGAACCGGGCCTGTCGATCATGATCAACAAGAAACAGGCGCGCATGCGCCGCGCCCGCCCGACGCGGGCCAAGATTGCCGAACTCCGGGCGGTACGCCTCTCGGTTTTTCGGTCGAACACCCATATCTATGCACAGGTGATCGACGCCTCCGGCGCCAAAGTCATCGTGGCCGCATCGTCGATCGATGCCGACCTGAGGGCGCAACTCAAGAGCGGCGCAACCGTGGAAGCGGCGCAACTGGTCGGCAAGCGGATCGCCGAGAAAGCGAAAGAAAAAGGCGTGAGCACCGTGGCGTTCGATCGCTCCGGTTTTCGCTACCACGGTCGGATCAAGGCGCTGGCAGATGCAGCGCGCGAAGCCGGACTCCAGTTTTGAGGATGATGCAACATGGCTAAGAACATGCAGCAACTCACGGATGACCGCGGTGACGGCATGCGCGAGAAGATGGTGTCGGTCAATCGCGTCACCAAGGTGGTGAAGGGCGGACGTATCCTCGGTTTCGCCGCGCTCACCGTGGTCGGTGATGGTGACGGCGGCATCGGCATGGGCAAGGGCAAGTCCCGCGAAGTGCCGGTCGCCGTGCAGAAGGCCATGGAAGAAGCGCGTCGCAAGATGGTCAAGGTGAGTCTCAGGAACGGCACTCTACAGCACGCCGTGATGGGCCATCACGGCGCGGCCAAGGTCTACATCCAGCCGGCCTCCGAGGGCACAGGCATCATCGCGGGCGGACCGATGCGCGCCATTTTCGAGGTCATGGGCGTTACCAACGTCCTGGCCAAGTGTATCGGCTCCACCAACCCCTACAACGTCGTTCGCGCCACCATCAATGGTCTGTTGGCGATGAACACACCGACCGAGATCGCGATGAAACGCGGCAAGACGGTCGAAGAGATTCTGGGATAAGCCATGAGCGACGCAGCTGGCAAGAAGACCGTCAAGGTGACGCTCCTGAAGAGTGTCATCGGCACCCGCGAGTCACATCGCGCCACGGTTCGTGGACTCGGGTTGCAACGCATCCGCCACACGGTCGAACTCGAAGACACACCGGCGGTGCGTGGAATGATCAACAAGGTGCGGTATCTGGTAAAGGCCGAGGGCTGAATATGAATCTCAACGACATCAAACCGGGTGAGGGCGCAAAGCGGCCGAAACGCCGGGTCGGCCGTGGCATTGGCAGCGGCCTGGGCAAGACTGCGGGCCGCGGGCATAAAGGGCAGAAGTCGCGTTCCGGTGGCTTTCACAAAGTTGGATTTGAGGGCGGACAGATGCCGCTGCAGCGCCGCTTGCCGAAGCGCGGCTTTGTCTCACTCACCGCCGACGCCGTCGCGGAAGTGCGTCTGTCCACGCTTGAGCGTCTGGGCATCGACGAGATCGACATCGCCATTCTCAAGGAAGCCGGTGCGATCCCGCGCGAATCGCTGGGCGCTAAAGTGATCCTGGCCGGCGAGATCACCCGCGCGGTGAAGCTCACCGGCATCAAGGCGACCAAGGGCGCCCGTGCGGCGATCGAGGCAGTCGGCGGAAGTCTCGTCGACGCCTGAGGACATTCGACTTGGCCATCGGCAACAACGCGAAGGGACAGGCCAACAAGTACGGCGATCTGAAGCGTCGGCTGTTGTTTCTGCTAGGCGCGCTGATCGTCTACCGGATCGGTGCGCACGTCCCGGTCCCGGGGATCGATCCGGTCCAGCTGGCCGAACTGTTCAAGAAACAGCAGGGCGGCATCCTCGACATGTTCAACATGTTTTCGGGTGGTGCGTTATCGCGGTTCACCATCTTCGCGCTCGGGATCATGCCGTACATCTCAGCGTCGATCATCATCCAGCTGATGACCGTGGTGTCGCCCCAGCTCGAGTCGCTGAAGAAAGAGGGTGAATCCGGCCGCCGCAAGATCACCCAGTTCACCCGTTACGCAACGCTTGGTCTGGCGACATTCCAGGGCTTGGGCATCGCCATCGCCCTCGAGTCGCAGCGCGGCCTGGTGATCGATCCTGGTCTGGCTTTCCGCTTCACCACCGTGGTGACGCTGGTCACCGGCACCATGTTCCTGATGTGGCTCGGCGAGCAGATCACCGAGCGCGGCATCGGCAACGGTATTTCGCTGATCATCTTCGCCGGTATCGCGGCGGGCTTTCCGCGGGCGATCGGTAGCACCCTGGAACTCACGCGTACCGGTTCGTACTCGATTCCGCTGGTTCTGTTCCTGTTTGCCGTTGCCGTGCTGGTCACCGCGTTCGTGGTGTTCGTCGAACGCGGTCAACGCAAGATCCTGGTGAACTACGCCAAGCGCCAGGTGGGGAGACGCGTATACGGCGGGCAGAGCTCGCACCTGCCACTCAAGATCAATATTGCGGGTGTGATTCCGCCGATCTTTGCGTCCAGCATCATCCTGTTTCCGGCGACGTTGGCGGGGTGGTTCGGTTCTGGCGAAAACATGGGTTGGTTGCGCAACATCGGCGCTACCCTGCACCCAGGCCAGCCGATCTACGTATTGCTCTACGCTTCGGCGATCGTCTTCTTCTGCTTTTTCTACACGGCGCTCGTGTTCAACCCGAAAGAAACCGCCGAGAACCTCAAGAAGGGTGGTGCGTTCGTGCCCGGTATTCGACCGGGCGAACAGACCGCCAAGTACATCGAAAAGATCATCACCCGCCTCACGCTTGCCGGGGCGTTGTATGTGACGCTGGTGTGCCTGCTTCCGGAGTTCCTGATCGTCTGGAAGAACGTGCCCTTCTATTTCGGCGGTACCAGCCTGTTGATTATCGTGGTCGTGACCATGGATTTCATGCAGCAGGTGCAGGCCTACATGATGTCCCACCAGTACGAAAGCCTCCTGAAGAAAGCCAATTTCAAGGGCGGCGCGTTCCCGACGCGATGATCGGGCCGAGGCGGCATGTCGAAGGAAGACACGATTCAGATGCAGGGGGAGATCGTCGAAACGCTCCCCAACGCGACCTTCAGGGTCAAGCTCGAAAACGGGCACATCGTGCTCGGGCATATCTCCGGAAAGATGCGGATGCACTACATCCGCATCCTGCCGGGAGACAAGGTGACGGTGGAACTGACGCCGTACGACCTCAGTCGTGCGCGCATCGTGTTCCGGGCCAAGTAGGGCGGCGTCGGAATTCCGCACCGCAACGGGAGACAGCTATGAAAGTTCAGGCTTCAGTGAAGAAGATTTGTCGCAACTGCAAGGTCATCCGCCGTAATCGGGTGGTAAGGGTCATCTGCACCGACCCGCGGCACAAGCAGCGCCAGGGTTGATCTGGCGCCTCGCCCAACACCAGCGAACGAAGGTCACGCATGGCACGCATCGCAGGGGTGAACATCCCCAACCATCAACACGCCGAGATCGCGCTCACCGCGATCTTCGGTATCGGCCGGGCCCGCGCCCGCAAGATCTGCACGGACGCCGGCATCGTTCCGACGACGAAGATGAAAGACATGTCGGACGCCGATGTCGATCGTTTACGGGAGCACGTCGGCCGTTACACGGTCGAGGGCGACCTCCGGCGCGAAGTCTCGATGAGCATCAAGCGACTGATGGACCTGGGCTGCTACCGCGGCATCCGGCATCGTCGCGGTCTGCCGGTGCGCGGACAGCGGACCCGCACCAATGCCCGTACGCGCAAGGGGCCCAAGAAGGCCGTACGCGCGTCCAAGTCCAAGTAAGCACACCCGTACAAGCGACCAGAACCGCTGATTCCAGGACACTCCGACATGGCCAAAGCTCAAACCCGGGTGCGAAAGAAGGTCAAGAAGAACGTTGCCGAAGGCATCGCACACGTTCACGCTTCCTTCAACAACACCATCATCACCATCACCGACCGGCAGGGCAACGCTCTGTCGTGGGCTACTTCCGGAGGTGCGGGCTTCAAAGGCTCGCGCAAGTCCACGCCGTTCGCGGCGCAGGTTGCGGCTGAAGCCGCGGGTAAGGCGGCCGTCGAATGCGGCGTCAAGAACCTGGAAGTCCGGATCAAGGGGCCAGGTCCCGGACGCGAGTCCGCGGTGCGGGCACTGAATGCGGTGGGTTTCAAGATCACCAGCATCTCTGATGTGACGCCGGTGCCGCACAACGGCTGTCGCCCGCCGAAGAAGCGGCGCATCTAGCGCAAGCCGAGGAAAACATCATGGCCAGAAATACCGATCCGAAGTGCCGTCAGTGCCGCCGCGAAGGCGAAAAGCTGTTCCTGAAGGGCGAGAAGTGCTTCACCGACAAGTGCGCGATCGAACGTCGCAGCTACCCACCCGGACAGCATGGCCAGCGCAACACGCGTTTGTCGGGCTATGGCGTGCAACTGCGCGAGAAGCAGAAGGTGCGCCGTATCTACGGCATGCTTGAGCGCCAGTTCCGCAAGGACTACAAAGAAGCCGATCGCCAGCGCGGCATCACTGGCGAGAACCTCCTGCAACTGCTGGAGAGCCGTCTCGACACGGTCGTGTATCGCATGGGGTTCGGTTCATCCCGTTCGGAAGCACGACAGGTGGTGCGCCACAACGGCATCAACGTCAACGGTCGTCGCGTCAACATCCCTTCCTATCACGTGCGGGTCGGCGATGTCGTGGAAGTGGCTCAGGGCGCGAAGAACCAGTTGCGAATCAAGGGTGCGGTCGAAGCCGCCGAAGGTCGCGGCTTCCCGGAATGGCTGGATGTCGATGCCAAGGCCATGAAGGGCGTGTACCGCGCCAAGCCGCAACGGGCCGAACTGCCACCGACGATCAACGAATCGCTCGTCGTCGAACTCTATTCGAAGTAATGCGGGAGACGTCTTCGCACTCGCGCACAGCGCGAGTGCGAAGGTATTTTCTTTCCCACGCCACATAAAGGGTCCAGCTCATGGCTAGCAGTGCTCTCCTGAAGCCCCGCATCATCGACGTGCAAAAGGTCGGGCCTTTCCACGCCAAGATCACCATGGAGCCGTTCGAGCGTGGCTATGGATACACGCTGGGCAACGCGCTCCGCCGTATCCTGCTGTCGTCGATGCCCGGCTATGCCCCGACCGAAGTGAAGATCGCCGGGGTGCTGCACGAGTACTCGACGCTCGACGGTGTCCAGGAAGACGTGGTTGACATCCTGCTCAACCTCAAGGGGATCGTGCTCAAGCTGAACAGTCGCGATCAGGCTGTGCTCAACCTCAAGAAGGAAGGGCAGGGGCCGGTCACCGCGGGTGATATTGAAACGTCGCACGACGTCGAGATCATCAACCCGCAGCACGTCATCGCGCACCTCGCGGTCGACGGCAAGATCGACATGCAGATCACGGTCGAGAAGGGTCGCGGCTACGAGCCTGCCAGTCAGCGGCCGGTCAATAGCGAAAGCCGCTCGATCGGCAGCATCCTGATGGACTCGTCGTTCAGCCCGGTTCGTCGCGTCAGCTATGCGGTCGAGAGCGCCCGCGTCGAACAGCGTACCGATCTCGACAAGCTCATCATGGACGTCGAGACCAACGGCGTGGTCGAACCCGAAGAGGCGATCCGCGCGTCGGCCACCATCCTGATCGAGCAACTGAGTCTGTTCGCCGATCTTGAACGCACGCCGATGGCGCAGATCACCGCCATGCAGCCACCGATCGATCCGCTCCTGACGCGTCCGGTCGACGATCTCGAACTCACGGTGCGTTCGGCCAACTGCCTCAAGGCGGAAAACATCTATTACATTGGCGACCTGATCCAGCGTTCCGAAACCGAGTTGCTCAAGACCCCCAATCTGGGCCGCAAGTCGCTGAACGAGATCAAGGAAGTGCTGGCCTCGCGCGGACTCACGCTCGGTACCAAGCTCGAGAACTGGCCGCCCGCCGATCTCCAGAAAATTTGAATTGAACGCGCAGGACCAGACCTAGAGGTGTGAGATGCGACACGGACACGGACTCAGAAAACTCAACCGTACCAGCAGCCACCGGCTCGCGATGCTACGCAATCTGGCCAACGCGCTGCTTAAGCACGAGGTGATCAAGACCACGCTGCCGAAAGCGAAGGAACTGCGCCGGGTGGCCGAACCGCTGATCACGCTCGGCAAGACGCCCACCCTCGCCAATCGGCGATTGGCGTTTGCGCGAACGCGCGACCGTGACATCGTGGTCAAGCTCTTCGATGAACTTGGGCCGCGCTTCCAGACGCGCAACGGCGGTTACCTGCGCATTCTCAAGTACGGTTTCCGCAAGGGTGACAACGCGCCGATGGCGCTGGTCGAACTGCTCGATCGGCCGGACAGCGATACGGAACCGCAGGCGGCCTGATCACATAGCCGTCGCTGCATGATCGAAAAGAGCCACCCAGGGTGGCTCTTTTCGTTGATGCGGCGGATGACTGCATCCGCGAGATCGCCTGCGGAACAAGGTCGAGACTGTCCCCGGATCCCGCCGCCTCAGTTTTGCAGCGCGAGCAGCCGCCGCAGGCATGCACCGGTGTAGCTACCCTCGGTCGCCATCACCGTTTCGGGTGTGCCGGCGGCCACGATGCGACCACCGCCGTTGCCTCCTTCCGGACCGAGATCCACCACCCAGTCGGCGGTCTTGATCACATCGAGGTTGTGCTCGATCACCACCACGGTGTTGCCGTGATCACGCAGCCGGTGCAGCACCCCCAGCAGCAGCTCGATGTCGTGAAAGTGCAGGCCGGTCGTCGGTTCATCCAGGATGTAGAGTGTCTTGCCGGTGTCGCGTTTGGATAGCTCTAGCGCCAGCTTCACCCGCTGCGCCTCGCCGCCCGACAGCGTGGTCGCGCTCTGTCCGAGGGTGATGTAGCCCAGACCGACCGCGATGAGCGTCTCGAGCTTGCGCGCAAGCACGGGCACCGAACTGAAGAAACCGTGTGACTGCTCGACGGTCATGCCGAGCACCTCATGGATGTTGGCGCCTTTGTAGCGCACCTCCAGGGTCTCGCGGTTGTAGCGTCGGCCGTTGCAGGCGTCGCACGGCACGTAGATGTCCGGGAGGAAATGCATTTCCACCTTGAGTACGCCATCGCCTTCGCAAGCCTCGCACCGCCCGCCCTTCACATTGAACGAGAAGCGCCCCGCTCCGTAGCCACGCTCGCGCGCCAGGGGCACGCCGGCGAACAGTTCCCGGATCGGTGTGAACAAGCCGGCATACGTAGCCGGGTTGGACCGCGGCGTGCGGCCGATCGGACTCTGATCGACGTTGACCACCTTGTCGAAGTGATCGAGACCGTCGATGCGCTGGTGCGGCGCCGGCTCGTCGTGGCTGCCGTACAGATGCCTGGCGACCGCGCGATAGAGCGTGTCGTTGATCAGCGTGGACTTGCCGGAGCCGGACACGCCGGTGACACACACGAAAAGGCCAACCGGCAGATCCAGGTCGGTCTGCTGGAGATTGTTGCCGCTCGCGCCGACCAGGTGCAGCCATTGGCCCGGCTGAGGAGCGTGTCGCAGGTCGGGCACACGGATGCGTCGGGTGCCCGACAGGAATTGCCCGGTGGGCGATTGCGGGGTTTGCATGACTTCCTGCGGCGTGCCTCTGGCGACCACTTCGCCGCCATGGCGTCCGGCACCCGGACCCATGTCGACCACGTAGTCGGCGCTGAGGATGGCATCGAGGTCGTGTTCGACGACGATGACGGAGTTGCCCAGGTCACGCAGCCGCAACAGCGTCTTCAACAGCCGGTCGTTGTCGCGCTGGTGCAGGCCGATGGACGGCTCGTCGAGCACGTACATGACACCGGTCAGCCCGGAGCCGATCTGGCTGGCCAGCCGGATGCGCTGCGACTCGCCGCCAGAGAGGGTGTCGGCCGATCGATCGAGCGACAGGTAGTCGAGGCCGACGTTGACCAGGAAACCGAGCCGCGCGGCGATCTCCCGCACCAGCTTGTCGGCGATGGTCTGGCGCGCGCCGGCGAGCCGCAGGGTCGCGAAGAACGAGGCGGCGTCATTCAGGGTGAGATGACCGAGTTCATGGATCGACCTGCCGCCGACGAACACGAAGCGCGCCTCGCGGCGCAGGCGGGTGCCTTCGCATTCGGGGCAAGCCGCCACGGTCTGATAGGCGGCAAGCTCTTCCCGGACCGCCTGCGAGTCGGTCTCCCGGTGGCGCCGTTGCAGATTGGGGACGATGCCCTCGAACACGTGCTCGCGCACGTTGCGGCGCCCGCGCTCGCCGATGTAGGTGAACCGGATCTTTTCGTGCCCGGAGCCGTTGAGCACGAGATCACGGATGCGCTCGTCCAGCGCCACGAACGGGGTCTCGATGTCGAACCCGTAGTGGGCCGCCAGCGATTCGAGCATCTGGTAGTAGAACTGATTACGCCGGTCCCAGCCCTTCACCGCGCCGGACGCGAGCGACAGGTCCGGAAAGGCAACCACGCGCTGCGGATCGAAGAAGGCGACGCTACCGAGGCCATCGCAGCGCGGGCAGGCGCCACTCGGGCTGTTGAACGAGAACAGGCGCGGTTCCAGTTCCGGCAGCGAATAATCGCAGAACGGGCAGGCGTAGCGCGACGAGAATGTGCTGGACGCAGCCGAGTCCATGTCGACCACGATGGCGCGTCCGTCCGACAGGCGCAGCGCGGTCTCGAACGATTCGGCGAGGCGCTGCTTGAGGTCGGTGCGCACCTTGATCCGGTCGATCACGACTTCGACGGAGTGCTTGCGGGTCTTCGACAGACTGGGTGGCGGATCGAGGTCGACGATCTCGCCGTCGAGCCGCACGCGCACGAATCCCTGTGCCCGCAGGTCGTCGAACACGTCCATCTGGGCACCCTTCCGGTCGGCAACGACCGGCGACAGGATCATGACCCGCGTGTCTTCCGGCAATGCCAGGACCGCATCCACCATCTGCGACACGGTCTTCGAAGCCAGCGCCACGCCGTGGGTCGGGCAGTGGGGCTCTCCGACACGCGCGAACAGCAGCCGCAGGTAGTCGTGGATCTCGGTGACGGTGCCGACGGTCGAGCGCGGATTGTGACTCGCCGCCTTCTGCTCGATGGCGATCGCGGGCGACAACCCCTCGATCAGATCGACGTCGGGCTTCTCCATCAGTTGCAGGAACTGGCGCGCGTACGCCGAGAGCGACTCGACGTAGCGCCGCTGGCCTTCGGCATACAAGGTGTCGAACGCCAGCGACGACTTGCCCGATCCCGATAGCCCGGTGATCACCACCAGACGGTTGCGGGGCAGATCGAGATCGATGTTGCGCAGGTTGTGGGTGCGCGCACCGCGCACGACGATGGTGTCGTTGGCCTGGCGGACCGGGACTGACATGGGAACTCGGGTGTCTGGCACGACCTGCGGCAATCCGGCGAAGGGGATCCGCTAATATAGCTCACCGCATTTCCGTTTCACATGCCGCCTTGCCGGTGTCTTCGTCCTTCCACCCAGCACCCCCCGATATGTACCGACCGGATGACCCCGCAGGAACTGCGCGTGAGCCTCGCGCTCGCGGGCATCTTCGGCCTGGCCATCTTCGTGGTGGGCAGTGTGGTTGCCGCTCTCGCCCACACCCTGCCGATGATCATCCTCGGGCGCGTGATCCACGGTGGCGGCGCCATCTCCGCTGCCGTCGCTGGAATCCGGCGGCACCGACCGATTGCTGGGCCAGATCAAGACTCGGCCGGGTGTGCGCGACGCAACCCTGGCACCAGATGCGAATAGGGCACTGCTGCGGGTGGACATGACCCGCTTCGATGAGCAGAATGTGACGCGACTACTACAGGGGAGACCTGAGCCATGGCCTCAGTTAACAAGGTGATTCTCGTCGGCAATCTCGGCCGCGATCCGGAAGTGCGCTACACGCCGGACAACAGCGCCATCACCAACATCAGCATCGCCACCACCGACCAGTGGAAAGACAAATCCGGCGCGAAGCAGGAGCGCACCGAGTGGCATCGCGTGGCCTTCTTCGGACGCCTGGCCGAGATCGCCGGCGAATACCTCAAGAAAGGCAGCCAGGTCTACGTCGAGGGCCGGTTGCAGACCCGCAAATGGCAGGACAAGGAAGGGCAGGAACGCTACACCACCGAGATTGTCGCCGACCGCATGCAAATGCTCGGCTCGCGCGGGGGCATGGGTGGCGGCGACATGGGAGCCGACTTGGGGGCCGACATGGATGATCGTCCCGCGCCACCGCCGCGGTCTTCGTCCAGCGGCAGCAGACCACCAGCCGGCAGCAGCGGTGCCAAGCCGGCCGGCAAGTTCGACGATCTGGAAGACGACATTCCGTTTTAGGGACAGTTCCGGCGCGCGCGCAACGTCGGCTACCTGCCCCCGAACTGCAAGCGCCTGATCGCGCTGTCGCATCTGCTGCTGCGGTTCGATCCCGGCACTGTCACGGCAGGGATCAAGCAACGCGCGCCGAGCGCGACACACCGGTCACCACGACGGACCGGGCTTATTCCTCGACAGGTATCTTCTGTGGCACCCGGGCATCCTCGCTCGTGGGCCGGGCTCGTCCCACAAACGGTTCAGATCGTGGCGTCGCTTCGCTTCGCTCGCACGATCTGACCTTAGTCGTTCGGCGTCATCTCAGTTCTCCGTTCCGACCTCGGTGGCGTGAGCCCGGAGCCACTCGATGAGCGCGTCGCGGGAGATATCGCCGGCTGCCAAAGCGAGCATGAAGCGCTCTTGTTCATCCACCGAGGCATTCAGCTCCCTCCCGTTCATGACAAGGAACACTTCCATCGCGGCATGGGCTATGCGCTTGTTTCCGTCGATGAACCCGTGGTTGCGCGCAAGCGAGTAGCCCAGCGCAGCAGCCTTTTCAATGAGGCTCGGGTAGGCGTCCTTCGCGCCGACGGACACTCTGGGCTGGAAAACAGCGGACGCGACTGCTGCGAAGTCCCGGACTCCAGGACTTCCACCACTCCCGGCAAGGATGCGCCGATGCAGCGCGAGGACCTCACCAAGAGTCAGATACCTCACGTTGCCAAGCGGCGATACAACTCACGATTCTTCTCTAGCACGCGGGTGGCTGCTGACTCGAAGTCATCTGCGTTGGCGCTGACCAGATCAGCGACAGCAGCCTGAGCGAGGTCCTCAGCATTGACGCCAAGCGACGCGGCAATTGCCTTGAGGTTCTCGGCCTGGGTGGAATTCAGTTCTATGGCGATCTTCATCAAGAGATTATCCCACCAAGCTTGCGCAATCGCTGCGTCGGGGCCGTGACTGCGTTGACTATCCGCGAGGTGGATAGCGCTGGTGTCTCGGCAGTTCATGTGCATGCTCCATCCAGCCGATGCTCTCAGCCATCTGAACATGAACCCGCGCCGGTATCGCATCCGGCGCATCGCACGTGGCGCTCTGCACGTCGACGATGCCGGGGAGTACTTCGGCATTGAAGTAGAACAGCCCGGTTCCGCAGTCACCGCAGAAATGCCGTCGGCCATGTGCCGACGACTCGTAGACTTTGGGTACCCCCTTCGTGACCTTGAACGCCGTCTGGGGGAACATGGCCCAGCCGACCATCGGGGCGCCAGCGTGGCGCCGACAGTCGGCGCAGTGACACAGCACGTGCGTCAGTGGATCGCTCTCCACCTCGTAGCGTATGGCGCCGCAGTGGCAGCCACCAGACAGCTTCATGATTCCCCTCCTTTGGCGAGAGTGTGCAGGCAGGCAGTTTCCGTGTGGCGTGCAACACACCCATCGACCGAAGAGTTCGGTCTCATCCTGACCTTCTGTTTACCTCGCCAGAAGTTGGCACCTTGAAATGCGTGCCAGAGCTTCTCCCATGGACTCGCGTGCAATCGCGGTGTCGTAGTTGACCTGACCGCGAAGCCACCAGCCGTCACTGAGCCCGAAATACCGGCACAGCCTGAGGTCCGTGTCAGCGGTGATCGAACGCTTTCGGGCGACGATGTCGCAAATGCGTTGCGCAGGCACCCCGATGTCTTTGGCCACACGGTACTTCGTCAGCCCCAAGGGTTTGAGGAACTCCTCGTTCAGCATTTCGCCAAGGGATACCGGGGCAACAGTTCGCATACGACAACTCCTTCAGTGACGGTCAACGATCTCTACGTCATCAGCGCCTTAGGACGTCCACACGAAACACACACGCCATTGATCACTTGCCCGAATACTGTGCTGGCGCTTCCGATTCCCTCTCAGCATCTCCTGCGGCCACCGCCGACCCATCCTCAACCCCTCGCCTGACGACGCCACCGGGCCGGTGGCATTCCCACCGCGCGCTTGAAAGCGCGCGCGAACGCCGGTTCGGATTCGTACCCCACTTGCTGAGCGACCGCGGCCACGGTCACTGACGTATCGCGCAGCAGCGTCGCACCGAGCTGCATGCGCCAGTTGGCGAGATACTGCATCGGCCCCTGTCCGATCATGTCGGCGAAGCGCTCATGCAGCGCGGAACGCGACAATCCGACGCGTTGGCTCAGCTCCTCGACCGTCCACGCCCGAGCCGGGGCTTCGTGCAGGAGCGTCAGCACGCGCCCGACGAAACGATCGCGCATGCCGGCGATCCAGCCGCGACCGTCTGCAGGCAGCGCATCGAGGTGGCGTCGCAGCGCTTCGATGAACATCATCTCGCTCAGTCGTTCCAGCATGGCACCCGCGCCTGCGCGCTCACCGGTCGATTCCACCGCAGCCTGACGCATGCACTGCACGAGCCAATCCTGATCGGACGCCGCAGGCAGATGCAGCAGTTGCGGCAAGGACGCGATCAACGGATTGAAGGGGCGCAGGTCGCAGCCAAGAAATCCGCAGACCAGCGTGGCATCGCACGCCCCCGGCGGCGCGGTCCCCGCGCGGACTTCACGCGCGTCGAGGTGCAGCGCGAACGGCAAGCGCTGCTCCCTGCGCTCGAAATAGCCTGCGGCGTCGGCTGGCGCGCGCATCCCCGGCGCGCTGGATACGACGTGCGGATCGCCGTGCGGAAACACGACGATGGCACCTGTGGCCAGCCGAACCGGCTCGCCACCCACCACCGCCGCCCAGCACGAGCCGGCAAGCACCACGTGGAACTCCATCACGTGCTCGGCGCCCGGCATGACCGCCGCCGCAATCTCGCAAGCGGGTGGTGCTTCGGCCGCCCAGTCGCGGGCGCCGCTGACGTGAAAGTACAGCGCACCACGCAGACGTACGCTGCGCAAGACATCGGAGAGAGTGTCTTGTTTCATCGCGGAACCAGTCTACCGGAGACCCGGTGAACTCCGCACCGCCTCCGGTATCGATCGCGGACGCACGGTCAAACGGGGACGACTCCCGGCACGGCGAAAGACGGCGGCTCTCGGCACGATGGCTCGGCACTACCCGCCAACCCCGACTCGATCTGGAGACAACCGCATGAATACCCCATCCGCCGACACCGAAACCGTCGTCCGCCGCCACTTGCAGGCCTTTGTGGAACAGAAAGGTCTGGACGCCATCCTGAGCGACTATGCCGACGACGCGTGCTTCATCACGGAAAGCAGCGTGTATCGCGGCAAGCAGGGAATCCGGCAGTTCTTCGAAGGCTTCATGGCATCGCTGCCACCGAATGCCGTCGACGCTTTCGCGCTGCACGCACTGCGCACGGAAAGCGATGTCGCGTATATCACCTGGAGTGCCGGTCACGACTTGCCGCTGGGCACCGATACCTTTGTGGTGCGTGGTGGCCGCATCGTTTCGCAGACCTTCGCAGCTTATCGCGCGCCGGCTCAGGCTCCGGGCGAGGCGCGCGACTGACTCGCCGCACCGACGCCGACGCCGGCACTGTCGCGCCGAACGGCCGCCTCCCACACAAGGACATCACCATGGGCTCTCTCTGTTCTTTCCTCTATGGTGTGGCCGCCTACGCTGCATGCCTTGCCACGCTCGTCTACCTCATCGGATTCAGCGGCAACCTGCTGGTACCCAGGTCGGTCGACATCGGGGCCGCAGCACCCTGGCCCCAGGCCGTGGTCGTTGACCTCCTGCTGCTCGGCTTGTTCGCCGCGCAGCACAGCGTGATGGCGCGCCGCGGGTTCAAGCGCTGGTGGACCCGCATCATCTCGCCGGTCGTGGAGCGCAGCACGTTCGTGGTGGCTACGTGCGTCGTGCTCGCCCTGCTCTATCGGCTATGGATGCCGATCCCGACACCGGTGGTCTGGTCGGTGGACTCCACCGCTGCGGCCGCCGTGTTGTGGGGCTTGTTCGGCCTGGGCTGGGTGCTGCTGCTGGTGAGCTCGTTCCTCATCGACCATTTCGAACTCTTCGGTCTGCGCCAGGTATACGCACACCTGATCGGGCGCCCGATGCCGGAGACGCAGTTCAAGACGCCGCTGCTGTATCGCTACGTGCGCCATCCGATCTATGTCGGCGTGCTGCTCGGTGTATGGTCAACGCCGGTCATGACGGCCGGACATCTGCTGTTCGCATTGGGTTCCACTGCGTACATCCTCGCCGGCATCGGTTTCGAAGAGCGCGATCTGATCGCCCGGTTCGGCGAGCGCTATCGTCGCTACCGCGCCGACGTCGGGATGCTGGTGCCGCGCAGGGGGCGGTCGTGACTCGATGCAAGCACGGGCACCGCCCGCGACCTGCACAGCGCGCGACGTTTCTCCGCGAGCGCTACGGCAGGCAACGCTGCGGGCAGCGATCACCTTTGCCGGGACCGTCGATCTTGCACGCACCATCACCGTCGCGGAAACACGGCAGGGCGCAGAAGCCACCGACGGTGGTGGGGCAGTCCTGTCGGACCGCATTCTTGCGGCAACTGCCGTCGGCGTCGGCATAGCAGTTGTCGGGATGCGGGAATACCGGACAGTGGTCGTGGCAGTTCGGGCCGAGCCCGCATACGCCGTTCTGGCAGCCGTGCAGTGCCGGACATTGGTTGCCGCTGGTGCAGGCGTCACCGGCACTGAGGCGATGTTCGCAGAAGCCTTTGCTGCCGCAGTAGAAACCGAGGCCGCAGTCGCGCTGAGCGTCGCAACTGTCGAACTCGTAGCCCTTCGCCAGTTGTGAGCGCTCATAGATGGCCTCGCCTTCACGGCCGAGGCGGCGGGTGTTGTTGCTCGCGCAGGTGACAAGCGGAATCGATCGCCGGTCCGCGCCCGTTGTCGGGGCGGTCCGGCCGAACTGCTTCCAGGCGCCGATCGCGTACGGGTCGATGATCATGCTGTGGTCCCAGAAGCTCGGGTACTGCACGCTACCAGGATGCTTGATCCAGAAGTCCGGGTCATGCGGGCGGCGCAACTCGAAATGCAGGTGCGGCGCCGACGACCCGCCCGAACTGCCGACGTGCGCGATCCGCTGGCCGCAGCTCACGCGTTCCCCTTCCGCGACCGGCACGCTGTTGGTCATGAGATGCGAATACACCGAGACCGTGCCGTCGTCGTGCCGCAGGATGACCTCGTTCTCCGCCTTGTCGGTGTCGTGGACGATGTCGGTCTGACAGCCCGCCCCCGGCGGCTCGCCGCCGTGGCAGCGATCGACACGGTCCTGACGCACGTACACGACGGTACCGTCGGCCACGGCCAGGACCGCCGCACCGCCTTCCTGCATCGCGCGAAATCCCGGCCAGTCCCAGCCGAAGTCGATGCCGGTGTGATTGTCGTAGGTGCGGGCGCCGCCCAGATAGTCACGGATGGCACCGTTGTGCCAGTCGAGGTCCACGAGGTTGCCGGCATTGAACCGGTTGGTCGTGGCAAACGGTGCCGACAGATCGCGCAGGATCGAGTACGGTTGCGCCCTGTCGACATGCAGCACGAACGTCTCGGTGCTGCCCGGAGGACCCGCCACCAGATTCGGCGCCGCGTCGGTGCCGACCGACACGAAACCCCCGGCACTGCGGTTCGCCGGTGCGCTGCACGGATCGGGAAACATGCGCAACCGGACGCGCGCGCCATCCACGAGTGCGCGCGCATCACCGCTCTCGGCCTCGATGACGAGAATCACATTGCAGAAGCCGATCTGACCCGACCCCGACGCACTCGGCGCACTCGCGATTGCCGTCACGTTAGCGCCCGGCGGACCGCCTTTCAGATACGAGTCGCGGGCGCTGAGCAGCAGCACTTCCGAACCCGCCGTAAGCGCGCCGCCATCCGGCTTGAACAGGATGAACGCCGCATCGGCATCCGAAACCCCGTGCGTGATTCCGGTGGCATCGACCTTGAGGAAGCCTGCGGCGTTCTCGAAGCGAACGACGAACTGGGTGCCGTCCGGGCCGGACGTTTGCGGTCGCGGCTGGCAGGACGCGCCGGCCAGGAGGAGCAGGCAAGCCAGGAGGGCAACGATACGCGAGATGGTGGAGGTGCCTGCCGCCAGCGATGCGTTCATTTCTTCTCCTACCGTGAGAGCCGGACTGTCGGGGACGATAGCGCAGATCGTGGGTCGGGTCGGCGTCAGAATGCCCGGATGCCATAGCCAGGTCGTGCGATCGATGGTGCGGAAGAATCGACGGAGGGGCGGCTATTTCTCTGCTCCATGAGCGCCAAGCGCATTCTTCATACGCTCAAGCACAATCGCCATCGACAATTCGAGCCCGGTCCCTTTGATCTCCACTAGCCGCCTGATACGACAGGCGCCGCAAGCTGAGTGTGGTCATCAGATTCGATGTTCCGATGATCGCGCACGGTACAGTGTTCTGAGGAGCGGAAGGCGAGGAGAAACACGCCGGGCGATCGATGCCGAAGGCGATGTGGCGTTGATCGTCTGAGGATCAGAACCGCGGATCGTCGTCCGCGAAGCAGAGAGGTTACGGTCGACTTGTTGTCAGTACAGAGCGCCGCACGCAGTGGGGCGGCATGACATCCTCCTCACCGTTCTGCGAAAAGTGACCCCGACGCCTTTGATTCTCGCGAACGAAAGGCCGACCTCTTTCGAGGCCGGGGTGTTGCTAGCTAAAAACGACCATGAGCAGGAATAACGCGATGTTTTGCGCTTGCTTGTAGGTCAACTGTAGCTTGAACGACATCTCTAACATGGGAAAATCTCCATGCAGAGCGGCCGATTGGCACCAACCGGCCGCATGGAAACATGTGGCCGGACTTTGACGGTTACTGGCATAGCGGGTATCGGTTGCTCACGCGCGAACGTGGGTCGGCCCGCGCCATTGGCCGCTTAACGGCGTGTATGCCTACGCACCGGGGAAAACACGGGGCAAATTCCGCTATTCGCGTAGCAGAGGATTCGTATCCCGTGGCGACCCAAAATTAACATCTCTATATCGATCATTTTGGGGGAACTTGCAATCCAAGCCTTCGTGCGACATAAGCTTTAAATTTGAGCTTACTTTCTTCTCTTTCGCACTGAGATAAAAACTTTTCTGCATAACATTTATATGCGTGTTTCCTTTGCTCTTCAGGGGAATCAAACATGGTTTCGTTTGCGCCATTTGGCATTTCGGTAAACTTTATTGATGCAATGCGACGTGCTTCATTTATCAAGCTGTCGATATATTCTTTTTCTGTTAATCCAGTACGTTTAAAAAATTGCTGGTCGAACTCTTGAAACACTCGTTCAGCTTTTCCTTTAAATAGAAGTAACAAAGGATTGCCATAGCGAGAAATCCAGTTTTCGAGGGTTTTAAGTTCTCTTTCAGAGAACACATCTGCAGGCTCGATTAATTTAAGCGCCATTTAAAAGCTCCAACGAACAGTCGGCCCAAAATGGGGCGAAATTCGGCCCCACTTGGCGCCGAACTGCGGACGAATATGCTGGGCAAATGAACAGCCATGGATCTCCACGGATATCTCGTCGCCGCCGAACCGGCCACCGCTACGCCCCTCGGCCAGCACGCCTACTCGACCAAGTACGAGACCGGACACGAATGAAACACTACAGCAACCGCACCGAAAAAAGCTACCTCAACGGGGGGGCGATTCAGATGCTTGCACACTCGCCACTACGGCACAGCGTTCCCCCGATACCGCCGCACTTCGAACGTCGTGACCTCCCGCCCGCGATTGCCCCACGCGCCGCGAATGTAGCTCGCCACCGCGGCAATCTCCTCATCGCTCAGCAGCGGCCCATACGGTGGCATGCCGAAGGGCCGCGGGTTTCTTTGAGTCCCCGGCGCGAAGCCGCCGTCGAGCAACATGTGGATGACGTTGGCGGGTGGATCGAGCACGACGGCGCGATTGCCGGCAAGCGCCGGATAGATGCCGACCACACCCTCGCCATTGCTGCCGTGGCAGTTCGCGCAATGACGCTCGTAGACGGTCGCGCCGAGTTCGATCCATGCCGTCGCGGAGCGGGCGGTTGCCCCCTGCGGCGGGTCTTCGACCTGTGCCAGTGATCGCAGATAGGTGGCCATGGCCTGGAGGTCGGCTTCGGTCAGGTATTGCGTCGCACCGTGTACGACGTCTGCCATCGGTCCGCTGACGGATGCCCCGGGTGCGACACCGCTCGACAGCAGGCTGGCGATGTCCTCGATCTTCCAGCGCGAGACCCCCGCCTGCGACATCGACAGCAACGACGGCGCATACCAGTTCTGCATCGGGATCATGCCGCCGGCCAGTGCCGGTGAATCGGTGGTCGCGCCCAGCAGGAATCAAAGGGGCCGTGCTCGGACTTTCTCGTCCACGCAGGAGATCGAGAACCGTGACGCGGAACGCTGGGGTTCGTGAGAATGCCAGTGGATCGCGTGCTCGATCGGGCCGGCGGCACGCGAGAAGTCCGAACCTGCAA
>JANXYG010000134.1 GCA_025350245.1 Betaproteobacteria bacterium | reverse complement strand
GGTCGCCGTCACCCACGATCCGAAACTCGACGATCTCGCGCTGATCGAGGCGCTCAAATCGCCGTGCTTTTATGTTGGCGCGCTCGGCTCTCGCGTCAACACCGAGAAGCGGCGCGAGCGGCTCGCCCAGTTCGATCTGTCTCAGGCCGAACTCGCTCGCCTGCATGGCCCCGTGGGCCTGCGCATCGGCAGCAAGACCCCGCCGGAAATTGCCGTGGCCATCCTCGCCGAGATCACGGCGGTTCGCCATGGTGTGGCCCTGGATACCGTCGGCAACAAGAGCATCGACCAGAGCGCGACGCAGACCGTGTGCTAGTTCGACGCGACGGGCGCATCAGGGCAGTGGGGGGTGCTTATGTCACGACCGCCTGTACCACCTTTGGCGCCAGCTTCTGGTAGCCGCCTTTCCAGGGATGGATTTCATTGCGCCAGTCCCCGCTTAGTTTCTTGGCGCCCAGTGCGGCTCGATCAAGGGTTCCGAGAGTTTCGACCACCTTGAGGTTGGGAATCGCCTTTGGTCCCGACGCCAAACCTCGGATCGTGTCGGCCAGGGTTTCGATCAGGCGGTCCGACACGGGCACCCACAAGTCTTCCGCGATCTTCGCGTCATTGAATGCCTTGAAAAGCCAGGGACCTCTGATCACCGAGCCGAAGAACTCCGCTCCCGAGTCACGCGGGGTCGGGTAGTCGTAGGTATGCGCGATCAAAGGGGTGTGTTGGTTTAGTGCCGCAGGCGCAGAGTCCCGTATCGCGGCGAGGCTTCTATAGGCTTCGGATATGTCGGACATGCAAGTCCGTAACGCTGTCTTGTTGATGCAACCGTCTATCGTCGTGCCCGGCCGCAGGATTTCGCCGGCTCGATCGATCAGGTCATTGCCGCCACCCGAGAGCAGGATCGCATCCCATTTGTAGGCGTTCTGCTTGTTCGCGACGAGCCGCTTGAATGCCTTCACATGCCTCGAACTCGCCATGCGGACGATCTCATCACCTGGCTCGGCGATGTTTACCACGATCGTGCGTTCGGGAAAATCGAGCTCCATCAATAGATTCTCGTACGGTACGCTGCCCAGCGAAAACCACGAATCACCTTCCGCCAGCAGGCGGCGCTTGAAGCGCTTGTCGTCCGGGTTGCTGTCGGGAAACCGCTCATCCGCGGTGATCGCGCCTTGAGAAATCAGCCGAACCTTCATCGATGTCTCCTGTTCCTTGGCCCGCGGGCGTACTTCGCTGACATCCGCTTGGCGGGGCGGGTACGCACCATGCGGATGGGTGCCGCGTGAGATTCGGCAGCCGCGAGCGATGCTAGTGCGGCGGGCCTGACCGATGCCGTACCGATTGGCGCGAATCGAGGACGCTGGCATCCGCAGCTTGCGTTCGTGGTCCATGCTAGATTGTCGCGGCGAGCGTAGACGACCCGAGAACCGCTGCAACTTGCATCCGACCTCACCTCTCCCGATCCCGTAGCCCGACCGCTCAGCGTTCATGGCACTGCATCCAAAGTTTCCGCCGTCGCCCTACGACGTTCTCGAACCCGAGCACCGCTGGTTTCCGGCGGCCGAAGAGCTTCGTACGTCCTACGACAAGCTGCTGCCCCCGCTGGTCGCCAACATCCGATTGGAGATCAAGGCGTGGCGCGATGCGGACTACACGGGAGCGTCCGCCACGTCGCGCTCGCTGCTGGCCTGGTGGTTCGATACCGAGCATTTGATCGACCTGATCGATGGCACTCAGACCCGATTCCGCTACTACTTCGCACAGCGCGAAGCGGTCGAAACCGTGATCTGGCTGCACGATGTGCGCGGCGCCCGCGACAAGCACGATTTGATGCGTTTCGACGCATCCGGGCAGGTATCCAGCAGCATGTTCCGGCTGCGCGACACACGGCCGTTCCGAACCGGATCGCGTGGCTTCGTACAGGCCAAGAAATCGGTCTTCAATCGCATCGTTGGCGAGGTCAATGCCGACACGCTCGAGTTGGCATTTGCGGTGTTCCTTGAATCAGTGCCGGATGTGCAGGCGTTCGGCAAGAACTACCTCGCGGTCGGCTTCAGGATCGAATACGTCAGGGCCAACGGCGAGTTGTCGACCTACACGCCCGACTTCATTGTGCGCACCACGGATGGGGTGGTGTGGATCGTCGAGACCAAAGGCCGGGAGGAGCTGGACCTGCCACAGAAGATGGCTCGCCTGCGACAGTGGTGTGAAGACGCCTCGGCGTCTGGCGATTCCGAAGGAGCACCCGAATACCGCTTCGTCTATGTCGATCAGGCGGGCTTCGAGCAGCACCAGCCCAAGAGCTTTGCCGCTCTGGAGGCAAGTTTTGTCGAGTATCAGGAAATCGCGTCATGAGCCCATTGAGCGACACCGAACTGATCGCCCTGCTCGACCAAATGGAATCGGATCGCGCCGAACGCAAGCGGGCGTGGACCGGGGCTGCACCCGACAAGGTGCGGCAAGCGGTGTGTGCCTTCGCGAACGACCTGCCCAACCACGGAAAGCCAGGCGTTGTTTTCATCGGCGCCAACGACGATGGCAGCGCTGCGAACATCGAGATCACCGAACAACTGCTGCTGACACTTGCGGATATCAAGACGGACGACAAGACCGTTCCGCCGCCAACGCTCACCGTGGAGCAACGTACCCTCAAAGGTGCGCCCATGGCGGTGGTGACGGTGTGGCCTGCAGATGCGCCGCCGGTGCGCTTCGACGGGCGCACATGGATCCGCATCGGTCCGCGCCGTGGTCTGGCAAGCGCCCAGGACGAACGCGTCCTGAATGAAAAGCGCCGTCACCACGACCGCGCTTTCGATACCCATCCGGTCCGGGGCTGTCCTCTCTCCGAACTCAACCGCGTCGTATTCGAGAACGAGTATCTGCCGCAAGCCGTGGCGGCGGATGTGCTTGCGGCCAACCGACGCAGCTATGAGGAACGGCTCGCTTCACTGGGAATGGTGGCGTCGGTGGACGATCCGACGCCAACGGTCGTCGGATTGCTGACGCTCGGCAAGACGCCACGCACTTGGATACCGTGTGCCTACGTGCAGTTTCTCCGTATCCGAGGGACGGAATGGGGCGATCCGGTTTCCGATGCGCAAGAGATCGATGGCACGCTCGATTTTGTCCTTCGCAGACTCGACGACAAACTCAAGGCGCATCTGACGACGGCCGTGGATTTCACGTCCGGCTCGCCGACGGAGATTCGCTCGTCGCCGTACCCGCTGAGTGCCCTGCAGCAGCTCGGTTTCAACGCGGTCATGCACCGCAGCTACGAAGGGACCAATGCACCGGTGAAGGTGTACTGGTTCGATGATCGTATCGAGATCATCAACCCGGGTGGACCTTACGGCGACGTGACCGCCGAGAATTTCGGGCGCCCGGGCATCAGCGACTATCGCAACCCGAACGTGGCAACAGTGCTCAAGACATTGGGATTCGTGCAGCGGTTCGGGTTCGGTATTGCCGAGGCCCGTCGGGCGCTGGCCGCCAACGGCAATCCGCCGCCGGAGTTTCAGGTCGAACCGACAATTGTCATGGTCAAAGTAAGGAGAGCGCCATGAGCGTTCCCGTGCTGACGTTCTTCAACCACAAGAGCGACATCGGCAAGACCTCGCTCGTCTTCCATGTGGCCTGGATGCTGTCGGAGATGGGCAAGCGCGTGGTGGCGATCGACCTCGATCCGCAGGCCAACCTCACATCGGCCTTCCTGCCGGAAGATGTTCTGGAGGTGCTTTGGGATCCGGACAACACCGCGCAGCGCAACACCACGGTCTATCAGTGTGTCCGGCCATTGTCGGAAGTCGGCGATATCCTCGAGCCGAAGACGCAAGCGATCAACCCGCGACTGCATCTGGTGCCGGGGGATCTCGGGTTGGCGGGGTTCGAGGATTTCCTGTCGCAGGAATGGCCCAACGCGCTGGGTTCGGGGAGTCTGTATCGCCCGTTCCGCATCTTGTCGTCGTTCTGGCAGATCGCCCAGAGCGCCGCCCGACAGCACAGCGCCGACATCATCCTGGCCGACGTCGGTCCCAATCTTGGCGCCATCAATCGTTCGGCCCTGATCGGCACCGACCATGTGGTGATTCCGCTCGCGGCCGACCTTTTTTCGCTGCAGGGCCTGCGCAACCTTGGCCCTACATTGCGCGCTTGGCGGGCGGACTGGAGCAAGCGGGTGGACAACTGGACCAACCCGGCTTTTCCGCTGCCCGCTGGCAGCATGCAACCGACGGGGTACGTCCTGATGCAGCGCATCGAACGACTGTCACGGCCGGTCATGGCGTACCAGAAGTGGGCGGCCCGCATCCCGGAAACGTATCGTCAAAGCGTGTTGAATCAACCGACGTCGCCGAGGGTGCAACCGATCGACGGCGATTGTCTCGCCCGCCTCAAGCACTATCGCAGTCTCGTGCCCATGGCGCAGGAGGTGCGCAAGCCGATCTTTCAACTGACGACGGCCGACGGTGCCATCGGCAGCCATTCGGCCGCAGTGCGCGACGCCTGGAGCGACTTCAGGGCGTTGGCGGTGGCCATCCTGGAACGCATCAATTTGCCGGAAGAATCGCAAGCGCACTGACCATCGCTCGACCAGACAAGAATGCCTGCAAGATCACCGAGTCGGAACGGCGCGATCTCATCGCCCTGTTCCAGCAAATCGGGCTCACCGTCTCTCACACCACCCCGCCCGCCTTTAACGCCGCGACCCGTTCGGCCGAATACCCCAGCAACGCCATCAATACCTCATCGGTATGCTCGCCCAATGTGGGCGGCGCCGACCGGTACTCCACCGGCGTGCGCGACAGCTTGATCGGGCTGCCGACCAGCGGCACCGTCCCCGCGGTCGGATGCGGCAGCTCGATGCGCATGCCGCGCGAGCGCACCTGCGGATCGTCGTAGACCTGTTGCAGGTTGTTGATCGGACCGCACGGCACGCCGACCGCTTCGAGTTGTTCGCTCCAGAATGCCATCGGCTGCTGCGCGAAGACTCGTTCCAGCAGCGGCACCAGCACGTCGCGGTGCTTCACGCGCGCCGGATTGGTGGAGAAGCGCGGGTCGGTGGCGACTTCGGGGCAGCCCGCCACCGCGCACAGCTTCACGAACTGGCTGTCGTTGCCCACGCCCACGATGATGTGTCCGTCCGACGCCGCGAACGTCTGGTAGGGCACGATGTTGGGATGCGCGTTGCCGGCCCGCCCCGGTGGCTTGCCCGATGCGAGGAAGTTCATCGACATGTTGGCGGTCATCGCCACCTGGGTGTCGAGCAGCGCCATGTCGATGTGCTGCCCGAGGCCGCTCTTCTCCCGTTCGGCAACCGCGGCCAGCACCGACACCGTTGCGTACATGCCGGTCATCAGGTCGGAGACGGCCACGCCCACCTTCTGCGGTCCGCCGCCGGGCAGATCGTCGCGCTCGCCGGTAATGCTCATCAGGCCGCCGATGCCCTGGATGATGAAGTCGTAGCCAGCCCGCGGCGCGTAGGGGCCGGTCTGGCCGAAGCCGGTGACGGAGCAATAGATCAGCCGCGGATGCAGCGCTGACAGGGTGGCGTAGTCGAGGCCGTATTGCGCGAGTCCGCCGACCTTGTAGTTCTCAAGCAGGATGTCGGATTGCAACGCCAGGCGCCGCACGATCTCCTGGCCTTCGGGCTTGGCGATGTCGACCGTGACCGAGCGCTTGCCACGATTTGCGCACATGAAGTACGCGGCCTCGCGGGTGTTCTCGCCATCGGCATCCTTCATCCATGGCGGGCCCCAGGTGCGGGTGTCGTCGCCGGTGCCGGGGCGTTCGATCTTGATGACCTCGGCGCCGAGGTCCGCGAGCACCTGCCCGCACCACGGGCCCGCGAGCACCCGCGAGAGATCCAGCACCCGCAGGTGCGAAAGGGCGCCGGCCATGGTGCCAGTGTTCGCCGGGCCGCTCCCAAGAACACTAGCCCCCGTTGGGGGTGGCGAACGCAGAGAGCTTGGGGGATCCAAATTGTTCGCGGTGCAGATCAACTGAACGCCTGGATGCCGGTCTGCGCGCGGCCCAGGATCAGTGCATGCACGTCGTGCGTGCCTTCGTAGGTATTGACCGCCTCGAGATTCATCACGTGCCGGATGACGTGATACTCGTCGGAGATGCCGTTGCCGCCGTGCATGTCGCGCGCGACCCGCGCGATGTCGAGCGCCTTGCCGCACGAGTTGCGTTTCACCAGCGACACCATCTCGGGTGCCGCCCGGCCTTCGTCCATGAGCCGGCCCACGCGCAGCACCGACTGATAGCCGATGGCGATCTCGGTGAGCATGTTGGAGAGCTTGAGCTGGATCAACTGGTTGGCGGCGAGCGGCCGGCCGAACTGATGCCGGTCCAGCGTGTAGCGGCGCGCCGCGTGCCAGCAAAACTCGGCGGCGCCAAGCGCACCCCACGAGATGCCGTAGCGAGCCTTGTTGAGGCAGGAGAACGGGCCCTTGAGCCCTTCGACGTTGGGCAGCAGGTTCTCGTCGGGCACGAACACGTCGTCGAGCACGATCTCGCCGGTGATGGAGGCGCGCAGGCTGAACTTGCCCTCGATCTTCGGGGTGGTGAAGCCCTTCATGCCGCGCTCGACGATGAAGCCGCGGATGATGTCCTGGTCGTTCTTGGCCCAGACCACGGCGAGGTCGGCGATGGGCGAGTTGGTGATCCACATCTTGGCGCCGTTGAGCACATAGCCGCCATCGACCTTGCGCGCGCGCGTGACCATGCTGCCGGGGTCGGAGCCGTGGTCGGGTTCAGTGAGGCCGAAGCAGCCGACCCAGGTGCCCTTCGCAAGCTTGGGCAGGTATTTCTGCCGCTGGGCTTCGGAGCCGAAGGCGTGGATCGGGTACATCACGAGCGACGACTGCACGCTCATGGTCGAGCGATAGGCGGAATCGACGCGTTCGACTTCGCGCGCGATCAGGCCGTAGCACACGTGGTTCACGCCGGCGCAGCCGTAACCTTCGAGGGTCGAGCCGAGCAGGCCGAGCTCGCCCATCTCGTCGATGATGGTGCGGTCGAAGCGCTCGTGCCGGTTGGCCTCGAGGATGCGCGGCATCAGCTTGTCCTGGCAGTAGGCGCGGGCGCTGTCGCGCACCATGCGTTCCTCATCGGTGAGCTGGTCGTCGAGCAGCAGCGGATCGTCCCACTGGAAGACGGGCTTGGGGGCGGGAGCGTTCATGGGGTTCTCCTGGAGCGTGCCGAGGCCGCAAAGGCCGTAACTTTAGCCGGGCGCAGGCGGCAAGACCAGAGCGCACGCTACAATCGGCCGGATCGCCACAGAGCGACCGAACGACAACGCGAGGAGAAAATCGACGTGGCAAATCCGCGGTGGAAACAGCGCCCGGCCGGCTCGACCTGGGGTGACTTCGGCCCGGACGACGAACTCGGCCGCATCAATCTGCTCACGCCCGAGAAGGTGCGCCAGGGCGTCGCCGAAGTGAAGGAAGGCATCAGCTTCGGCCTGTCGATCCCGCTCGACTATCCGGGCGGGCGCGTGCTCAACCCGCGCCGCGGGCCGCCCGAACTGTCGGCGACACTGCGCATGGGCAAGCCCAACATGAACTTCCCCCTGCGCAAGGAAAACGGGCACAGCACCGACGTGGTCTGCGACGACCAGGTGCTGCTCACCCTGCAATACTCCACCCAGTGGGATTCGCTCGCGCACGTGGGCGCCTGGTTCGACGCCGACGGCGACGGCAAGCCCGAGATGGTCTACTACAACGGCTATCGGGCCAACGAGCACATCGTGGGCTCGGTCATCCACCACGACGACCACGAAGAAGCCTGCGGATCGCACCTCGGCGCACTCAAGCTCTCGATCGCCAATTTCGCGGCCAAGCCGATCCAGGGCCGGGCGGTGATGCTCGATTTCTTCGCGCACTTCGGCCACCAGCGGCGCGCGCTGTCGTTCGATGACGTGCAGCGCGTGATCGATGCCGACCATGTCGAGATCGAGACCGGCGACCTGCTGGTCATGCGCACCGGCTACACCCGTTTGATCATGCAGATGGACCGCAATCCCGACATGGTTCGGCTCGATGCCGCGGCGATGGGGCTGGACGGGCGCGACGACCGCCTGCTGCAATGGATCACCGATGCCGGCATCGCCGCGATCTGCGCCGACAACTACGCGGTCGAGTTCTATCCGCCGCGCGACCTGCCCGGCGCCACGCCGCATCTGCCGCTGCACCAGCACTGCCTGTTCAAGCTGGGTTTGCCGCTGGGCGAGATCTGGTGGCTCGACGATCTCGGCGAGTGGCTTCGTGCCAACAAACGCACGCGCTTTCTGCTGACGGCGCCGCCGCTGCGGTTGCCGGGCGCCGTCGGCTCACCGGTGACGCCGGTGGCGACGGTCTAGGCAATCCGCGCGACACCACAACTCACGATCGGGGACAGCACATGGGCAGATACTTCGACACCTTTCGGGTCGACGGCAAGGTCGCATTGGTCACCGGCGGATCGCGCGGGCTCGGCCTCGAGATTGCCGAAGCGCTGGTCGAGGCGGGAGCAAGGGTCGCGCTGATGGCACGCCGGCCGCAGTACTTCGAGCAGGCATTGAAGAGCCTGCCCGAGGCGCTTTGCCTGGTGGGCGACGTGAGCAGCGAAGCCGACGTGATCGCGGCGGTGCGCGAGACCGAGGCGAAGCTCGGCACCATCGACATCCTGGTCAACGCCGCCGGCATTTCGTGGGCCGCACCGGCCGTCGACATGCCCGCCGAAAAGCTCCAGCACGTCACCGCCGTCAATTTCTACGGCAGCTTCTACGCCGCCAAGGCCTGCGCGCCGGGAATGATTGCCAAGGGCTATGGCAAGATCATCAACGTCGCGTCGGTCGCGGGTCTCAAGGGCGAAAGTGCCGAGATTCTCGACGCGATCGGCTACTCGGGCAGCAAGGCGGCGGTGCTCGGCATGACGCGAGATCTCGCGGTGAAGTGGGGGCCGCACGGCATCCGCGTGAATGCGCTGGCGCCGGGTTTCTTTCCGACCAAGCTCACCGAGAAGGTGATCCCGCGCGTGACCGCCGCGCTCGAAACCCACAACCCGCTGCGTCGTGCCGGCAAGCCCGGTGAACTCGGTGGTGCCGCGCTGCTGCTGGCGAGTCCGGCAGGCGACTACATCAACGGCCACACGCTGGTGATCGATGGGGGCGGCGTGGCGGGGTAGCCGCCCCGGTGGTTCCTGTCAGTCATCGAACGCGGGCGGCGGCACGAACCCGCGATATTCCTTCTCCAGCAGGCGCGCCAACGCGATGCAGGTCAGGTCACCGTATTGCGGCCCGATGATCTGCACGCCCACCGGCAGGCCTTCGGGCGACAGCGCGGCGGGCGCAACGGTGGACGGCAGGCCCGCCATTCCGGAGAAGCCGGCCCAGAACATCTGCGTGGTCGACGGTTGCGGCTTGCCATTTACGCTCACCATCCGCTCCCAGCGTTCGCCTTTCTGGTTGTGCGGAAATGCCGGGGTCGCGGCCGGCGGGCACAGCAACAGATCGTAGTCGCCGAAGAATTCCGCCCACTTCAGCCGCAGCTGATGACGGCGTTCGTTCCAGTGCAGCCACTCGCGATGGCGCATGGTGCTGCCTTGAAGCATCCAGGCCTCGTAGCCGGGCGCATCTGGCTTCAACCGACTGGCGCGCGCGACATTGCCGGCAAACGTCTTGTCGTCCGCGCCGCGCGATGTGGCGGCGCGGAGCAATTGGATGAAGACCCGATGCGCTTCGGCCAGGTCGATGTCCGGTCGTGCACGGTCGTTCACCTTCGCGCCGTTGCGCGCCAGGAAATCTGCGAGATCCTGGATGGCGCCCGAAATACTGGCATCCACTGGAGCCGTGTCGGCCCCGGGCAACACCCCGACCTTGAACTCGCGCAGCGACCGCTGCCGTGCCTTCGGCAGCGACAGTTTCCAGCCGATGGCATCGATGTCGTCGGGCCCTGCCATCACCCGCAGTGCGATTTCGAGGTCGCGTGCGCTGCGGGCGAGCGGGCCGACCACGGCGATGTCCGGCGTGGCTACCTGACCCGGCAGCGACTGGCCGCGCGTCGAGCAGATGCCGTACGTCGGCTTGTGCCCGTAAACGCCGCAGTAGTGGGCCGGGTCGCGAATCGAGGCGCCGATGTCGCTGCCGGCCTCGAGGCCGGTGAGCCCTGCGGCCAACGCCGCCGCCGAGCCACCCGACGAGCCACCCGGCCCGCGCGTGAGGTCCCAGGGATTGTTGGTGGTGCCATAGATCGGGTTGAACGTCTGCCAGTCGGCCAGCATCACCGGTACGTTGGTCTTGCCGAACAGCACCGCACCGGCGGCGCGGAACCGGGCGACGGCCAGCGCGTCGGTGGTTGCCGTGTGGTTCTGGAGTGCCGTCACGCCCCAGGTGGTGGGCAGGCCGGCAACATCGAACGATTCCTTGATGGTCATCGGCACCCCGTGCAGCGGCCCCCAGAGATCGCCCTTGGCAAGCGCGCGATCCGCGGCTTTCGCGCGTTTGCGCGCGCGCTCGGTGTCGTGCACGACGATCGCATTGATTGCCTTGCCGTGCCGTGCACCACGAGCCAGGTAGAGGTCCAGCAGTTCGAGGCAGCCGATCTTCCGGTTGCGGATGAGCTGTGCCAGACGATAAGCGGGCTGAAAGGCTATGTTCATGAAGACTCCTGGGCGAAACCCGAAGTAGAGCAGGGGAGGGTCGAGCTGCACAAGGTGTGCGGCCGTTGCGGGCAAACGGAATACGCCGCTGGAATGTTGCAGAATCCGCTGGTGGTCGCGGACGCTGGCCGGAACGGGTGGCGTGGCAGCGTCGACACTAACTCGTGGAGGGTCTCGCGATGCGTATCCTGATGGCTTACGACAGCACCACCGAGGGGCAACGGGCGTTGTTCGCAGCGCCGGAGATCGCGCTCCTGCCGCACGATGAAACCCATCTGCTGGCGGTGCTGCCGATGCCCGCCGGCCTGTTTCTCGCCGAAGGCTATGTACCCGGCGAGATCATCGACCAGGAAAAGGCGCATGCCAGAGCCCTGCTCGATGCCGGCATCGCCGAGTTGGTGCGGCGTGGGTTTCCGGCCAGCGCGCACATGACCTGGGGTGAGCCGGTCGAGGAGATCTGCAAGTTCGCGGCCGAACTGCGCATCGAGCTGGTGCTGGTGGGGCATCCGCGGGCAACCTCGTTTGCCGCCCGCTGGTGGCGCGGCTGGGTCGGCTCGTCGCTATTGGAGCAGAGCCCTTGCAGCCTGCTCGTCTCGGTTTACTGAAGGCGCAAGCGCAGGCTTGGCGGTGGGCGTCAACTTCCCTCACCCTCGGTCCCTCTCCCGAGGGGGGATGTCTCCTGCTGCCTTCTCCCTCCGGGAGAAGGATGTCTCCTGCTCCTTCTCCCCGAGGGGAGAAGGATGTCTCCTGCTCCCTTCTCCCTCCGGGAGGGCCGGGGATGAGGGAAACCTGCGCGTAGATTGCGGTGTTGCCTTGTTGCAGGCATCTGGAGGCGTAGTGGCTGAGCTTCATCGCCAATCAGGTCAACGCGCGCAGATCGATGCGCCGTCTTTCCATCCCTGGCGGTATTGCGGGTCGGCGGCGTAGCGCGTGGGGTCTGCCACGACGGTGACGTGCCGTCTGGCGGCATCGCACGCGGCGTTGAAGCCGGCGCGAAATGCCGGCGGATAGCCGGCGAGGTTGTAGCGCGCCGGCGGCGCGCCCGCCTTCGTGCCGGATTTGCCGGGGGCGGTCTGGTCGATCGTCCCGGCGCACGCGGCGACGACGAATACGACGGCGGCTATGGCGAGCCGCGCGATCGGGTGGCGCCGGCAGGCGCCGCTTGCCCGGGTACCGGCGTGCGGCGCGAACGGCAACGCCGGACATCGCATCATCGCGTGATCGAGGCGATGCCGGCGATGCTCAGGATCACGACGGCGATCGCGGCGATCACCATCAACGGGAAGAGAAATTTGCCTCTGCTGTCCATGGCCGGCCTTCGGATGACAGCAACATCGCGCCGCGCGATTCAGCAGCAACGCGCGTGCCCATGCGCGGAGGACACGCAACTAGCGAACAGGATCAGTTGCTTGAACGATGACTCTCGAAAACGCCGTAACAGCGGATGTCACCGCTGCCCGACGTTTCGGTGAGCGCGCCTCACGCCGGCGTCTTGAACAGTGCGGGTTCGAGGTGATGCCGATGCAGCAGCTTGTAGAACTCGGTACGGTTGCGCTTGGCCAGCCGCGCCGCATGGGTGACGTTGCCGTTGGTCATCTTGAGCAGGCGCGAGAGGTAGTCGCGCTCGAAGTGGCCGCGTGCATTCTCGAATGAATCGAGTTGCGCGCCCTTGATGCGGAGGGCATTTTCGACCAGCGACGTGCTGATGACCGCATTGGTGGTGAGAGCGACCACCTGCTCGACCACATTGACCAGTTCGCGCACGTTGCCCGGCCAGTCGTACTGCACCAGGAGCGCCAGCGCGTCGGCGGAAAAGGCATTCACCGTCTTGCCGTACTTGCCGGCGATCTGCGCCAGGAAATGGCTCGCAAGCAAGGGAATATCCTCGCGACGTTCGCGCGTCGGCGGCAGGATGAAGCTCACGACGTTGAGCCGATAGTAGAGATCCTCGCGGAACGAGCCGTCGCGGATCGCGGCTTCGAGGTCGCGGTGGGTGGCGGAGATGATGCGCACGTCGACCGGTATGGTCTGGGTCGAACCGACCGGGCGGATCGCGCGCTCCTGCAAGACCCGCAGCAGCTTCACCTGCAACGCCACCGGCATGTCGCCGATTTCGTCGAGCAGGACGGTGCCGCCTTCGGCCGCCTGGAACAGGCCGACATGATCGCGCGTGGCACCGGTGAACGACCCGCGCGTGTGACCGAACAATTCGGACTCGAGCAGCGCTTCCGGGATGGCGCCGCAGTTGATCGCCATGAACGGCCGGTTGCGCCGCGGGCTGGCGCGGTGGATGGCCTGGGCGAGCAATTCCTTGCCGGTGCCGCTCTCGCCGCGGAGCAGCACGCTGGCATCGCCCACGGCAACAAGCTTGGCTCGCGACAGCACGGTCTCGAACGCGGGGTTGCGGGTGACGATGCCTTGCTTCCAGTCATTGTTGCCATCGCCCGCGGCGGTGGCGGGGGCCGACACCTGCGCCGCGCGTGTCACCTGGGATACCAGATCGCGTCCGTCGAACGGCTTGGTGAGATAGCTGAACACCCCGCGCTGCGTGGCCGCGACCGCGTCGGGGATCGTGCCGTGCGCCGTGAGAATGATGACCGGCAGGGCCGGATTACTGCGATGGATCTGTTCGAACAGCGCCATGCCGTCCATGCCGCTCATGCGCAGATCGGTGACCACCACCTGCGGCGTGGCCGCGGCGAGCAGGGCCAGTGCGCGCTCGCCGCTCTCGGCGGTGATGACATCGAAGCCGGCCGATCGCAGACGAATGGACACCAGACGAAGCAGGTCGGCATCGTCGTCGATCAGCAACACTTTCGCAGGAGATCGGCTCATTTTTTCCTCGCATTCTGATCTTTCAGAATCATAGCGCGCTCGACCTCAAGAAGTGCATCGAGTTTGCGTTGCAGCTCGTCGGATCGCTTCTGCTCGTCTTTCAATTTTGCGGTCAGCGTTTGTGTCGCGGTGTCGGCCGCACGCCGTGTCTCGTCGATGCCGGCCAGCAGAATCTGCGCGAGTCCGCGCCACGGACTGAAGGCCGTGCCGTCGGGACGCATCAGCGGCTCGAGCAGAGGCACTGCCAGGGCATCGCTGCGCACCGGCGACCCGGGAATGAGATAGAGCAGGGCGAGTTTCAGTCGCGCCACTTCGGTGCCGGCGGCGGCGAAATCGCGCTTCGCCTGCTCGACTTCGGGCTTGAGCGTTGCCGCCTGCTTCTGGCGCGCGGCGGTGTAATAGCGCATCACCTCGTCCATCCCGACGCTGATCTCGACCACCTTGGGATCGCAGATGCAGGCCGCGGGTGGTTCGGGTATCGGCACCGGCGGCACTGGCGCCGGCAGCGGCTTCTTCGCGAAGAGGCTGCAACCGGAAAGCACCATGGCGGCGACGATGAGGGCGGGCAGGAGCGGCGAGCGCCGTCTGCGAACATGGTCGCGCTGGCTCGGACCGGTCACGCCGCCGCGGCTTCCGGTGGATCGATCTGCCGGACCCCGCCAGGTTGTGGCAAGCGCACCCGGATGCGGGTGCCGGGCCGATCGTCGTTGACGACCTCGACGCTGCCCTGGTGCGCGGTGACGAATTCCTTGACGATCGCGAGGCCGAGTCCGGTGCCCCTCACCGCGCTGCGATACGGCGCACTGCCCTGGAAGAACGGCTCGAAGACGCGCTCGCGTTCGTCGATCGCGATCCCCGGGCCCTCGTCGGAGACTTCGATCGTGAGCGCGAGATCCGCTTCGCGCGCCTGGACCCTGACCCGGCCACCCTCGGGCGAGTACTTCACCGCGTTCGACACCAGATTGTCGACGATGGCGGCAAGCTTTTCGCGATCCGCTTCGACCACGAGCGACGGACAATCGACCTGAAACCGGATGCCCTTGTTCGCCATCGTGAGCCGGTGATGCTGGCCGGCGCGCGCGATCAGTTCGGCCAGCGGCACCGGCACCGGTGCGAGCGCGCTGCGCTGGAACTGCGCCGAGTGATAGCTCAGCAGATCTTCGATCAGGCGATGCAGGCGTTGCGTGCTCTGCTTCAGGATGGCGGCCACTTCGTGCTGGGCCGGCGTCAACTGGCCGACGACCTGATCCGCGAGCAGGTCGGTGCCTTCGGTGAGCGACGCGAGCGGGGTCTTGAGTTCGTGCGATACGTGATGCAGGAAACGCGACTTCTGTTCCTCGAGGTCGATGAGGCGCAGCCGCATCCATTCGAGCTGCCGCCCGAGATGTTGCAGATCCTGCGGCCCCTGAACCTCGATCCGGGTTTCGAAATTGCCCTCGCCCAGCTTGCGGATCGCGGCGTCGAGCTGCGAGATCGGTCGCGAGATGAGGATGATCGAGCCGACCACGATGAACAGCGCCACCGGCACCAGCGCCACCAGTTGCCACATGATGAAGTTCTGCACCGATTCGGCCATGCCCTGGACCGCCGCGACCTCGCGTTCGACCACCCGCGCGCCGAGATCGTCGAGGGCGCCGGCGCGTCCGGCCAGCGCGCCGAACTCGGAGAGCAGCGGGGTCAGGGCCGCGGGCCTTTGGCGCGCCGCCTCAACCGACGTGTTGATCTCGACCTCGCGCTGCTTCAGCGTCCTGAGCTGGCTGGTTTGTTCGGTGTCGAGGCGGAAGGTGCCCATGCGTTGGGCGGTGGCGAGGAAGTTGCCGCGGGCGTTCTCGTAGGCTTCGAGCAGCGTGGGGTCGTGAAGCGCCGCGAACTGCCGCACGCTGCGCTCCATGACCGTGACCTGCTCGATCAGGATGCCGCTCGCCTTGGTGGCCTCGACCGCCTGCTGCACGGTGCGCTGGCTGCGCTGCACGATCTCGTGGATCGACACCGCATTGTTGACGATCGCGAAAATGAGCGGCAACGCCACCAGCAGGAAGCCGGCGATGATCAGCTTGAGGAACGAGCGCGGGTAGTAGCTGGTCATGGCGTGTCGATGGCGCCGGCGGACCGCGTTGCCGGTCAGTCCGTGAAGGCGGCCTCGATCTGTCCGAGGGTGCCGAAATCGACCACCACAGTGTCGCCGGGACGCACCGGAATCGGCGTCACGCAGGTGCCGGTGGTCACCATCTCACCGGCGGCCAGGCCGGTGCCGAATCGCGACAGGGCGTTGGCGATCCAGGTGAGCGCGATGCGCGGATCGCCGAGCACCTTGGCGCCAGTGCCTTCGCCCGCAGGCGCGCCGTTCACGGTGGCGCGCACGGCATGGCGCGACAGGTCGAGATTGCGCCAGTCGGTGCGGGTGGCAGGTCCGGGACTGAACCACGAGGCGCACGCGTTATCGGCGATCAGTTGCGGCGCGCCGACCGTGACGAAATCGCGGTAGCGGGAATCGGGTATCTCGATCGCGGGATGCAGCGACTCGACCGCGTCGAGTACCTCGGCTTGCGTGTATTCCGCCGCACGCGCCGGCAGCGCCACGCGAAACCGGAAGGCGAACTCCGCCTCCGCCACGCACATGAGGTTGCCGCGCAGGGAAAACGCGGCTGGCGCCTGCCGGACGCGCTGCGACAGCAGCATGCCGGGCAAGGGCCCGTCGGCGCCGATATGGGCCTGGCCGGCGGCACTGGTCGCGGCGATCTTCCAGCCGAAGCGCGAATCCGCTGCGTGTCGCGCCACGGCCGCCTGCACCGCGAAGCCATCCTCGGGCGTGGCCGGCCTGATGTCGGCGGGAAGCAGGTCGAGACGCTGCTGGTCGCGCCAGGTTGCCCACAGCAGGGCGGCGGCGCGGTCGATGGCTTGCGGGGTAAGGGGCATGATCGATTCCTGTCAGGCGGGTGCCGCGACCACTGGTGTGCGCGGACGATGTTGACCAACGGCTCGCCGCGGAACAGGCGGTCGAGATTCTGTGCCATCACCCGGCAGCGACGTCCGGTGAGGGCCTCGCTCCAGGCGGAACCATGGGGCGTCATGACGACGTTGCGGGGCTGGCGGGAAATCCGCCTGCCGGTTCATCGAGATCAGGGCGCCGACGCTGGCGAGTACCGCCGAAAAGGCGTCATGATTGCCGTGATCGGCAATCAACATCTGCCACGGCGTCGCGAGCAGAGGAACCAGCGGGGCGAGCCGACCGTCGTTGTCGACAGCCTTGATGACCAGGGTGGGCATGAAGCGGCATGATGAGCAGACAGCGGCGAATGTTAGGCGCTAAGGGCTGGCTTTCATAGGAAAACACCCGACAAAATCGATCTTCCTGGCGGTTTTCAAAGACCCCGTCGCATGGTAGGTTGCCGCCGCCTTGCGCAGTTTGTGGCGATCGGCCCAACGGCGACTGGCACTATTGGTGCTGTCCGGCATTCTGGTTCGACGCTGTTGCAGGTGTTGCAGGTGTTGCAGGTGTTGCGACGAGCTGGCGGTGCCAGTGATCGAATTCACGTGTTCATTGCTGTCAACAACAGGAGAATCCACATGGCCAAGGCACCCGCCGACGACGCCGGCAAGCCCGCAGAACAACCGATGCCCAAGGTGAAGTGGGACACTGCCTCGCTCAAGAGCTCGTACGCCAACTTCTGCAATGCCACCAGCACGCGCGAGGAAGTGGTCCTCAATTTCGGGGTCAACCAGAACTGGGATCGCATGGCCGGCGAAGTCGAGATCGACCTCGATCACCGGATCATCCTCAGTCCGTTTGCCGCCAGACGCCTGTCCGATCTGTTGCAGAAGCTGATGGCGGAGTACGAGAACCGCTACGGAGAGCTCAAGTAACGGTGGCTGCACCGCTCGAGCAGCCCGCCAGGGCCGCAGCAGCCGCCGCCACCGGCGTGTCGTCGGCGCCCGGTGCGGCCGATGCGCTCGCCGACGACAGGGCCGTCCCGTGGGCGGCCCTGTCGTCGGCACCATTCTCGTCCGCGTCCGGCGGTGCATGGCTGACGCTGCTCGCGCAGCGCATCGACAATCTGCGCACCGCGGCGATCTACCGGGCCGGCGCGCCTGGACAACCGGCACTGGTGGCGGGTTGGCCGCAGGATGCGCCGGTCAGCGACGAGATGGCCGACAGTGCTTTCGAGGGCCTGGCGCGCGGCGTGCCTCTGGCGCTCTCCTCCATCCGTGGTTTTCATCTGGTGTGCCCGATCGCGGCGGGCAGCGGGGTCGTCGTGGTTGCCGAAGTCCCGCCGCTCGCCTTGCCCGCGCTGGAGGCGGCGCTCGACGAATTGCAATGGGGAGCCGGCTGGCTGGAAGCCGCCCTGAGCCATGACGCGAGTGTCGGCGCCATGGCCCGCGTCGAGCGGCTCGAACTCGCTGCCCGCCTGTCCGAAGACATTGCCCGGGCCACCGATGCCCTGTCCGCCGCGTCCATCCTGGCGGCGGGGATCGCGGCGGCCTTTCCCGCCGACGCGGTCAGCGTCGGACTGAATCGGCGCGGCGACCTGTCGATCGCCGCACGATCGTCTGCCCCGACGCCCCGGCCGCGAACCGACGACGACCTGCTCGATGCGATGGCGGCAGCCATCAACGCCCGGCAGTCCCAGGTGCTGCCCGCATTTACGCCGCTCGATACGATGGAATCCGGGGCCGATACCGGCGCCGTGGACATCGGTACCAGCGCGTCCGGCGCCGACGAATCCGATGCCGAATCCCCGGACTCCGCCGGCCTGCGGCCGGCCCGCGCCGCCACCCCGACATCCGGGATCACCATTCCGTTGCTGGTGCTCGACCTGGTCGCCGGGGCCATTGTCGTCGAGAGCCAGGGCGTCGCCGGCTTCGATCCGGAAGTCGTCGCGGCGCTCGAAACCATCGCGCTCCAGGCGGCGCCACTCATCCAGGCGAAACCCATGTCGCGCCCGACGCCGGTGACCCCGGGTCGGCGACTGTTCGTCGCCTTGTTCGGCCCGGTGCGCTTGCGCCTGAAACTGCTGATGGTGGCGCTGCTGGCCGCGGCGCTGGTGCTGATCGGCGCCACCGGCAGCTATTCGGTTCCCGCCAGCGGTATTGTCGAGGGCGCGCCCTATCGGGTGGTCACCGCCCCGTTCGGTGGTCCGCTCGCGGAGGTCCCCGTCAGGCGCGGCGATCCGGTGGTGCGAGGCCAGGTTCTGGCGTTGCTCGACGATGCCGAACTGCAGGCCGAACGGCGCCGGCTGATGGCCGAGCGCGAGCAGTTGCTGGCCGCCCTGAAAGAGGCGAAGAACAATCGCGACACGGCGCCGCCGGAAGGACTCGACGTGCGGTTGAAGGACATCGACGCGCGTCGTCGCACTCTCGAAGACCGGATCGGCCGCGCGCGTGTCGTGAGTCCGGTCGAAGGCGTGGTGGTCGGTGGAGTCGCGCTCGGCGCCGCGGGCAACAGCGTGCCGCAGGGCGAAGCGCTGTTCGAAGTGGCGCCGGTCGACAGCTACCGGCTGGTGCTCTGGGTCGACCGGCGGGAAGCCAGCCAGATTCGGGAAGGTCAGTCCGGAACGCTGCACATGGCTTCCGGCAACCAGGAACTCGGCTTCACCGTGCGCCGGCTCACCGCGGTAACGGCCCGGGTCGCGGGCCAGGCCCGCATTCGGGTCGAGGCTCAGCCGCAGGGGTTTCTGGGGGCAGCCATCGAACCGGGAACCGAAGGCAGCGGTTCGGTCGACGTGGGCCGTCGCAAGCTGGTCTGGATCTGGTGGCGCAACGCGCAGCGGGAATGGGGAGAGTTGTAACGATAACGTCCCCCCCAGGCTGCGCTGCGCTTCGCCTTCCCCCCCCAGGGGGCGCCCCGTCCTCGGGGGACCCTGTGGGGAGTTGACGCCCACCCCCAGCCTGCGCTGCGCTTCGCCTTCCCCCCAGGGGGCGCCCCGTCCTCGGGGGACCCTGTGGGCGGGGCCCCTTCGCTCCTGAAGTCCCTTCGTTCGGCACCGCAACTCTGCGCTGCGCTGAGCCGTTCCCGCGAACGGGCTCCCCGTCCCTCGGGGGTAAGGCCGCAGGCGTTCAGCGAACCAGGGTCACTTCCACCCGGCGATCCGGCTGGAGGCACGCGGCAAGCGCCTTGCCCTTCAGCGTGTCGCAATCGCCGGCGGTGGTCCTGGGCTCGGACGACGCCTTGCCTTCGGCGGTGATCCTGGCGGCCGGCACGCCTCTGCCCACAAGGTAGCTCTTGACGGCTATTGCGCGCTGCATCGACAGCTTCTTGTTCAGAGCCGCCGAGCCGGTGCGGTCGGTGTGGCCGGTGATGGTGATCCCCGATACCGGGTTGGCGACGATCTTGGCGGATACGGCGTCGAGTTCCGCCGTGGCGCCGGGCTTGAGCGTCGACTTGCCGCTGGCGAACAGCGCTTCGGCCCCGAGGGTGATCTTTTCCATGGCCGGCTCGCCCTTAGGCTTGGCCACGACCGGCGCCGCCTCCGCCCGGGGCGCCGGCGGCATCGGCTTGACCTCGGCCGGCATGGGTTCGGGCGTGATCTGTGCGGGGGTTTCCGCCCGTGGCGGTGGCGGAACCGCAGGGCTCCTTTCCATCATCTTGTCTTTGTCCGAAGCCATCCTGGGCTTGTCCGCCATCGGCCCGCCGCTGCATTCCGACAGCTTGTTCTGCGCCGACCAGTCGCCGGTGCGGACGCAGCCCGAAAAGCCGTCGCGCACCATCTTCGGGGTATCGGCATCGATGAACTGGGTATAGCCTTCGTGCTCGGTGTGAGCTTGCGCCGCGAACGCGAGCAGCAGCGTGGTCGCGCCAAGCGCCGACCACGGAAGATGCGGGACCGGGTTGAATTTCATTGTTTTCATTCTCCTGAGAATCGATCGACGAAGCGCGCGCGGACAAGTGGTTCGGACCCGGCAAAGGCATGCGACCACCCGCCGATTATATGTCTGGCCGACCTCACGCCGTGTTCGCGTGCCGCGTGCGGGGGCGTTTAGAATCCGGCTTCCGCTTTCGTTGCCGTCCCCCACATGCCGACGCCATGACCATCGATCTGAGAAGCGATACCGTCACGCTGCCATCCGCGGCGATGCGGGCGGCGATGTCCGTCGCCGCTGTCGGCGACGACGTCTACGGCGAAGATCCCACGGTCAACCGCCTGGAAAAATTCGCGGCGGAGTTGCTCGGCAAGGAGGCCGCGGTCTACGTCGCCACCGGCACCCAGAGCAACCTCATCGCGCTCATGTCGCATTGCGAGCGCGGCGACGAATACATCGTCGGCCAGCAGGCGCACACCTATAAGTACGAGGGTGGCGGGGCCGCCGTGCTCGGCAGCATCCAGCCGCAGCCGCTCGAAAACGAAGCCGATGGCACCATCGATCTCGACCGGGTCGCGGCCGCCATCAAACCCGACGACTCGCACTTCGCCCGCACCCGTCTGCTGGCGCTGGAGAATACGCTCGGTGGCAAGGTCCTGCCGCCCGCCTACATCGACGCGGCGGCTGCCCTGACCCGGGCTCGCGGGCTCGCCATCCACCTCGATGGCGCGCGCCTGTTCAACGCCGCGATCAAGCTTGGCATCGAGGCGGCCGCGATCGCTCATGCGTTCGATTCGGTCTCGATCTGCCTGTCCAAGGGTCTCGGGGCGCCGGTGGGGTCGATCCTGCTCGGACCGCGGCCGCTGATCGACCGCGCCCGGCGGTGGCGCAAGGTGCTCGGGGGCGGCATGCGCCAGGCCGGCCTGATGGCGGCCGCCGGCCTCTACGCGCTCGAAAACAATGTTGCCCGACTGGCCGACGATCATGCCAATGCCCGTTTGCTGGCCGAGCGGCTGGCGGCGATCGACGGCGTGACGACCGATCCCGCACAGGTGCAGACGAACATGGTATTCATCCACGTGCCCGCCGATGCGGCGGTGGCGCTGCGGGCGTTTCTGGCGCAGCGGGGCATGATGATCTCGAGCGGTGCGACGGTGCGCCTCGTGACCCATCTCGACATCGGGCGCGACCACGTGGTCGCCTTCTCCGACGCCGTAAGCGAGTTTTTCCGGGATGTCCATAAACCGGCAGTACCGGCAAGCGCCATCGCTTGAGATGACGGCCCGCTCATTTTCGCCGGGTTGGTCGACGGTTCTATCGCGGCATCGCCTGCGGCGCATCGGCCTGCGTGGCGCCTGCCTCCTGGCGACGCTGGCGGTGTGGCTGGCATCGGCCGCCGATGCCGGCATGCCGCCAGTCGCGGTAAATGGCCAGATTCCGACGCTCGCTCCCTTGTTGCTTCAGGTGACCCCGGCAGTGGTCAACATCGCCGTGCTGTCGGGGGCGCCCGAAACCGACAATCCGATGCTGCGCGACCCGTTCTTCAAGCGCTACTTCGGTGGCCGCGAGCGCGGTCATCCGCAGATGAGCGCCGGTTCCGGGGTCATCATCGATGCGCAGAAGGGCTATGTGATCACCAATCATCACGTGGTGAGCGGGGCGAGCGAGATCATGGTCACCACCAAGGACCGGCGCCAGTTCCAGGCGCGTCTGCTGGGCTCCGATGCAGGCACCGACATCGCCCTGCTGCAGATCGAACCCACCGACCTCGGCGCGCTCCGGTTCGGCGATTCCGACGCCTTGGCCGTTGGCGACTACGTGCTGGCCATCGGTAATCCGTTCGGCATCGGGCAGACCGTGACCTCGGGCATCGTCAGTGCCCTCGGACGTTTCGGCATCCACCCCGACGGCTACGAGGATTTCATCCAGACCGACGCCTCGATCAATCCGGGCAATTCGGGCGGGGCCCTGGTGAATCTGCGCGGAGAACTGGTCGGCATCAACAGCGCCATCCTGGGCCCTTCGGGTGGCAACGTCGGCATCGGTTTCGCCGTCCCGAGCAACATGGCGCAGAAGGTGGTCGCCCAACTGGCGCGCTTCGGCGAGGTGCGCCGCGGGCGCTTCGGCGCCACCGCGCAGGACATCACCCCCGATATCGCCCGGGCCCTCAATGTAAGCCCCAACGAGGGGGCGATGGTGGTGGAAATCGTCAAGGAAGCGCCCGCGGACAAGGCCGGTCTGCGGCGCGGCGACGTGGTGCTGGCGCTCAACGGTCGTCCGGTGCGGGGGTCGGGTGACCTGCGCAACCAGATCGGGCTGATCCCGGTTGGCGATGTGGCCGAACTGAAGGTACAGCGGGACGGCAAGGGGGTGGTCCTGCGGATGACCGTCGAAGACGCCCGCGCCGGCGCCGCGACGGGCCGGCAGACCATGACCGAACTGGCCGGCGCCCGGATCGGCACTCTGGTTCGGGGCGGCCAGCCCGAAGTCGTCGCGGTGGTCGAGGTGGATCGCGGAACATCGGCATGGAATCTCGGCCTGCGGCCCGGTGATCTGATCGTCGGCGTGAACGGCCGCAAGATTCACGATGTCGCAGCGCTGATCGCGCAGTTGCGGTCGCCCGATCGTCCTCTGGTGTTGAACGTGATGCGGGGCGAGTTCGGTATCACGCTGGTGCTCAAATCGTGATTGTGCGCGCGGTGCGCCGGTCATGACCCCGGTGTGTTGTCTCGCAGCGACACCATCCGGGGCTTGGCGGCAGTATTTTCGTGGAAGCCTTGAAACCAGAATGCGCGACAATACGTTACCGACAGGCGCGACCGGACGGATGGGATGTATGTGGTTGTCCCAACCGGTAAACTGCGGCCCGCGTTGGCAGTCCCGGTCTTCCGCCTTGTAGGCGTTGGACCTGCATCCGCAGATGCGGTTGTTGCCGTATAAGCTTGTAGAGGTAGACTTGCCCCTGATTTCTTCCGGACACTTTCGACGAATGCCGGCCATGAAGAAATCACCATCGGTTCGACCCGGCTGCGAAGTTGCAGCGGTGTCGGCTGGCGGTTGTCGGGGAACCGGCCGGCATCCGACTGTCCAGGAGAATACGATGAAAAAAGTTATCGCTGCTCTGATCGCTGGTTTGTTTGCTGCGTCCGCCTATTCCGCTCTTGCGCAGGACAAGGAGAAATTCGGTCGCGAGGCCGACAAGGCCACGGAGAAGTTCGGCCGTGAAGCCGACAAGGAGAAGTTCGGTCGCGAAGCGGACAAGAAGGAGAAGTTCGGTCGCGAAGCGGACAAGAAGGAGAAGTTCGGTCGCGAAGCGGACAAGAAGGAAAAGTTCGGTCGCGAAGCGGACAAGGAAAAGTTCGGTCGTGAAGCGGACAAGGAAAAGTTCGGTCGTGAAGCGGACAAGAAGGAGACGTACACCCGCCAGGCCGACAAGAAGGAAAAGTTCGGTCGCGAAGCCGACAAGAAGGAAAAGTTCGGTCGCGAAGCGGACAAGAAGGAAAAGTTCGGTCGCGAAGCCGATAAGAAGGAAAAGTTCGGTCGCGAGGCGGACAAGACCAAGGAAAAGCTCGGTCGTGAAGCCACCGCTGCCGAAGGTGCTGAACCTGGCAAGCCGATGCCGAAGCAGTAATCGGGTCCCGGCCCTCGCGGCCGGTGCGATGTTCAAAAAAGGCAGAGAGAAATCTCTGCCTTTTTTCTTGGGCGCTCCGACCGCGAACCCGGCCTGATTCGGCACAAGGCTATCGCTTGACGCGCATTGTCTTGCGTGAATTTCGCCGCCATCGATCGTTGCTGCCCGGGCCGTGTGGCGCTTCTCCCGCCGCGCCTTTTTCACGGACAATAGTGTTTTCGACCTCGATGACGGTGACCGTCGATGCTTCTGCTTCGATCCGTTGGTATGCGCGCCGAGCACGATCTCGCCTTCAGGCTCGGCGCTACCAAGGTCGGTTACGCGCCGGCACTGTATGCGAAACTGAAGGACCACCCGACCTTGAAGCTCGATGGCAACCACGACGTGTTCGGCGCCGGCGCCGTGGTGATCCTGTCAGCGCCGGGGCACACGCCCGGTCGTCAGTCGCTGCTGGTGCGATTGCCGCGGCAAGGTTTCTGGATCAACCACGATCGGGCGCAGAGCGCGTCGATCGTGAAGGCTCCGGGCTTCGTCGAGTAGCGGCGCGCCGGGCACAGGGGGAGACGTCGTTGCGCTACGAGCTGTACTACTGGCCCGATATTCCGGGGCGCGGTGAGTTCGTTCGCCTCGCCCTAGAGGCCTCGGGGGCGGACTATGTGGATGTCGCCCGCCTCACCGGCCGGGGAAAGGGCGTTGCGGCCATGACGCGGATGATGGCCGTCGACGCGCTGGCCCGTCCACCTTTCGCCCCTCCATTCCTCGAGGCCGGCGGCATAGTGATCGCGCAGACCGCGAACATCCTCCAGTACCTCGGGCCGCGCCTGGGGCTGGCACCGAAGGCCGAAGCAGGTCGACTGTGGGCGCATCAGCTTCAGCTAACCGTCGCGGATTTCATCGCCGAAGTGCACGACACGCACCACCCGATTGCCGTCGGACTCTACTACCATCGGCAAAAACCGGAGGCCCGACGGCGCACCATGCATTTTCTCGCCGAGCGGGTGCCAAAGTACCTCGGTTACTTCGAAACCGTGGCCGCCGCCAACCATGGCCGCATGGTGGGTCGCCGTCTTTCCTACGTAGACCTGTCGATGTTCCAGGTAATTGCCGGCATGCGCTACGCCTTCCCGACGACCATGTCGAAGCTCGAGGCCGATTGGCCAGCGCTCTCAGCCCTTCATGTACGGGTCGCGGCGCACCCCGGTATCGCCTCGTATCTGGCCTCGAAACGGCGCATTCCCTTCAACGATGACGGCATCTTCCGCCACTACCCGGAACTCGATCGATAGCGGCTCGGGCATTCCGGTCGTTGCAGCCCGGTACCGGGCCGCAACGATTTTCCGAAGCGGTGACCCGGCGCAACCCTCTGGTAGAGTTGCCGCGTCGCTCCATTGGCGCGGCGCGGGGCAACCGGCCCCGCCTCTGCGGGTGACGCATGGCGGCTGAACGCTGGCGCGACGATCGACGAACCGGCCGCGGTGACGCCAATTCGCCGCACAGCCGCGGATCCGTTCACGTCATTGCCGCGGCTTGTCCGAGCCACGTTTCCGCAGGCTCTCCCGGTCTTTTTCGTACCCCCCGCGATGGTCACCGAGCCTGGCGTCCCGTTCCCGCAGGA